>DBZJ01000010.1:413-38828 GCA_002311635.1 Syntrophaceae bacterium UBA1163 | reverse complement strand
CGATCGCTTTGAGCACTGCCTTTCCCCGACTGTCTGCTCCCGTCTCTCTGGTGCCGAAGATGGGGCTTCTGCCGACGAAGGTTTTCAGGAGGTTTCCGGTAGAGGCGTCGATGAGACGGATTTCCACTTTTGCCGTGGCAAAAGCGACCTCCTCATCCGAGGCTTCAGAGGCTTTGGACGAAAGGCTGACATCTGTCACAGTCCCCAGGGCAAATGCCTGGATTCCAAGAGATTGGTGAGCCTGCTTGATCGCCTGTGGATCTGAGAGGTGTTCGAATTTAAAACCCTCCCGATTTAACGTCTCCGACACTACGGTTTTGTCCAATGTCACCACCCGCTGGGTCGCCTCCAATTTATCCGAAAGCTTTTTCGCCACGGTCTCCCCGATCTTCTCCTCTTTGTAGGAAGTATTGTTCACGAAGTCCAAGATCGCCACCTTTTTCTTAAACCCCGTTTCGGAGAAGGCAAGGGAGGGGGTATAGAAAGGCCTGGAGGGAGCGGAAGAGGCGGAGGCGACCTTGGTTTCTGTTTCTTTAACAGCAGGGGGTGCTGGAGTGGAAGGCTTCTTAGCGGAAGGGGTCTCTGACTTCGAGGGATTCGCGCCTTTTATCGTTTCCATTCCTTCGACGGTTACTGTCCTTCCCTCGGGGAGCTTCTCTATCTTCTCTTCCTTCTTCGTCCCGAACAAAGGGAAACTGGAACACGAGATTAAAACAAAGAGAGACGCCGTTGAGAAAACGAGAATACCGACGATGAATTTCTTATCTTGGGTCATAAGGTCTCCTTGCTCTCATCCCTCCTCCTCTCTCCGATTGGAAGAGACCGGGAGAAAGGGCTGAGGGTTTAGTGTTATATTACCAATTTTGATGGAGATGTCAAGATAAGTAAATCAGGACTACCATCCGTAGTCAAAATTGTAGCCGCAGGCCTACCTCGCCTGCCTCGGCGAGGCAGGTTTTAACCTGCGCAAAAAAACGCGACGAAGGAAACCTCGATGCGCAAGCTGAGGCTTGCGGCTACAGGCTTGCGAAACGCAGCCTTTTAATGGCTGCGGCCACGCTTTTTGGGATTTAAAGATTTCTCCGGATTTGACTCAAGGCAAAAAAAAGGGCGGCCAAGATGACCGCCCTTTTGACTACGATTCGGTTAGAAGGTGTAGATGAGTCTTGTCCTGAAGGCCCACGGGTTCTCCGGCGTACGGTTGAGGCCGGGGAAAAGAGTGAAGTTTGGTGGCAGTCCTGCATTTAATCCGAACCCACCAACAGCGCCCTCGTTAATCGCTAAGGCTTTGCCAGCAAAGAGGTATCCGTAGCCCATCCAGAACCTGAGGTTCTTGTAGATCTGTATATCCTGCATAATGTCAAGTTCCACGCCAATGGTCTGGTCATCCTTGAACTGCCCGTTGTGTTTCACTGCAGTGCCAAAGGTGTCTCCGTGAGTGGTCGTATCACCGATGTAAAGTGCCTGGGCAGTCAGTTTATACCAGGGAGCGAGCTTGAGACTTGTATAGGCCTTGGCAAACCAGGTTCCGCCGAATCCGCCTCTTCCCATCTGGTAGTAATTGGAAGTGGCGCCGATACCATAGCCTCCGGTGGCTCCGGCTTCCATGTCATAGACCACTATTGACTCGCTATTAATAGCGGCCTGTTCTGAACCAGGCGGAACGACGAAGCTTTTATTGGTTTTAGAAAATGTCCCGATGCTTGTAAGGGCTCCTGGGATCCCTTGAGGATCAGTGTGACGGGCGTCAGCACCTGAGGCGTACATGCCGGTTACTCCAAACTTGAACTTCTCCCATGGAAATTCCACATTGAGCCGTGTTGCAAAGCCCTGGTAAGTAACATGCGGGTAAGCGCTCTGTTCGTCATTAACCTTGCCGAGATCATAGACAAAGTCGAAGTCCAAATCGACCGGACCTGCCTTGCCCTGCGCATAAACTCCCAGCCACCACATGTCCGATTTCATGGTGCCTTGGACTGTGTCAATTAACCCCATAGGGGTGGTCGTAAAACCACTGAAACCGAAGAAGGGGTAGGTGCCCATTCTATAATAGAGACCATAGCCACCAACCGTGAAAGTGCTAACCTTGGCGTTTGCCTGAAGGCCCCAGATATCCGAATCTTGGTGTGTAAAATCAGGTGACGCGACTGCCTTGGCGTAAATCGGGTTGATGAGCACAGGGCCAGCCTTGATGCCGGCTGTGACGCCCGTACCATCCGAGTAGAGCATCATCGCGGGCCGGACGCCTATGGGTTGCGCCCCGACTCTTACTGTAATGGGCCAGGGGATTCCGAAATAGGGGAGGCCGACATCAACATAAATGTTCTTGACCTCCACTGCAGTCCGGTCAGTGGTCCACCCGCCGAAGTTGTTGGCTTCTCTCCCGTTGCCACTGAAGAAACTCCATGGGCTATTTACCGTTCCGTATGCGCTGCCCCATCTGAACGTGTCTATTTCAAAGTAGATGGTTCCGCTCAAACTCGGGCCCATGACTGCATCGAATTTGAGGTGGGCACGGCCTTCCCAGTTCGATGCGGTCTTGTTCCAACCTGTGGGAGCAACACTCGTCCCAAGAATACTAGGTTGAACATAGGTGCCGAAGGGTCCAACGCCGAAGCCCGAAGGGCCAGCGTTAGGAAGGTTGTTAATGGAAAAACCTGGATTGACCATATTGTAATTGTTTGCACCAAATGAATATTCCGGAACATTGAACCCGATAAATGTTTGGGTGTCGATGAACCCGGATGCCCTGAACTCCAATTTTTGGGCGTTGGCGGTTGCGCCGAAGGCCAAAATCAGAAGCCCGGCTAAAGATAGAACAATTAATTTTTTCATCTCTTTTCCTCCTCTTTCATTTCGTGATGGGTGAATCATGTTTCGTGAATCGTAGAACCGCTAACAAAATTCACTACCACTTTTTACCGTGTGAATCTTCACCTCCTTTTTTTCCTGGTCTTAGTGATTCGTGCTGGTGGTGCATGATCCGTTCTTCTTTCACCCCCACTCTTCACTATCACAAATCACTATGGAATCTTACCACCTCCTTTCCCCTGAATTTGTGAAAGACCCATTCAAAAAAATTAGAAATTTTTAATTTCGGATTTTATACCACTCCTCAAAAAAGATGTCAAGCATTTTTTTTTAAGGACGTGTCCGTGCCCGTGTCACGTGTCCGTATTTAAAATTAACCTAAAAATTCCGGCAACTTGGATTACATATGAAGAACACGCTCGTATTCTGGTATGAGAACAGAATACGTTTATCCTTTTAATATCCTTCAAGGCTCTTCGGGTTTTCCTATCGGTGGCATCCCTCGCTGCACCCCACCTCTATTCATCCCTTAACTTAGCGGGAAATAGAGGGGGTGTTAACGATATTCTATGGCGGTTAACCTCCTGCTTGTTGAATTAGATTCGTTGGGGCATAGGATGAGGAAGGACGCGTCACACATACACGGTCACGCCTGCGTACGGACATGGTCTTTTATTAATGATTTCCCGGACACGCGACACGTGACACGGACACGGCCTTTAATAGAGCTTGAAGAAATAGATGTTGCTTCTCGATTTTTTGGAGAAAAATGTCGTGATGCCCTCTCCTTCGGTATCTGGTGGAGCGACGACAGCGACGACGAGCTCTTCATTCCCATCGTTTGCCACATCTTTAAGCTGGAAATCGGCAATATAGCCTTTGATCTCCCGGGTCTTCCAGTCGGTTGCGAGGCCATCTTCTCCCCAGACGAGGCCCCGGATTTCGGCCTTGTCGTAAATTTTTACTCTCTCGGAGAGATTCCCGGTTAAGAATTCGTTTTTGTTGATGATGATCTGTGGAACCCCCTCGCCGAAGAGGTCTTTAACAAGGATTCTTCCGCGAATATCTACCAGCGTGGAGGGGGAGTCCCCAGGCTGGCCTGCACCCCCCGGTCTGAACGCAATATCCGTCGTTTTTAAGGTCTCATAGAAATTGTTTGTCCCCCCGAATCGGTCCTTGCTCCTCCACGGGTTCTTTCCGTCTTCTGAGAAGATGTTCAAACAATTAAAGCTATCAAGGGCAATGATCTCAGGCTTTCCTTTTCCCCTGATGTCGGCCATGGCGAGGCCGAAGATCGTCGTCTCCGCTGGAAAGTTCATCTTGGGCCCCTTCTCAAAAGATTTTTTCTTCCAGACCATCCTGTAGATCGGGTTCACCGGCAAGCCATCGGCCCCTCTCTGCTGACCCAATAAAATAGGCCCTTCTTTCGGATGATCTAAGACGCGAAAAAACCAGCCCGCCTTTTCCATTACCTTCTTGAATTTCCCCTCTTCGTATTCAAAGATGAAAGAACGGACATCGTCTCCAACGACAGAACTTACAATAATCTCCGCACGTCCGTTCCGATTCAAATCCGCTACATCCAGGGTCAAAAAGTTGTTTTCGGACCCTGCCGCGATCTTTTGGAAGAGGCTTAGCTTCTCTCCATCGTACTTGAAAACGTAGAGGTTATTGCTGTCCATGACCACCAGCTCGTTCTTTCCATCTCCATCCACATCTCCGATATCGAGACCTTTGATTTCGAAGCCGAAGGTCTGACTCTTCTTATAATCGATGTCTGCCCGGCCTAACCTTTCGATCGCCCTCCCTTCTCTACGTTCACCCGGACGACCGGCCACGGCGCGACGGCCCAGGATCTTATTTCCGATGTCCTGAGCAAAATCGCCGATCTTTAGCATTACATCGTCAATGCCTTTATGCTGCGTGAAGGCGCTGAGAGGGGGTTTCTCTTCGGTAAGACTGATCAGGCGTGCATCGAGGCTGATATAATCGCCGACCTTCGTGATACTTCCGAGAACGATATAGTCGGCGCCGATTTTCATCCCGATCTTCGAGGCCGTTGTCTCGTCCAGACGCGTCGGCTTCTCTTCAAGGAGCGCCCGCTCGACGAGGGATCGTTCCATGACAATGATTCTGTCGTCCACGGTAATTCGGGAGGTGAGGATGTCATAGATCCCTGCCTGGAGATAATCCAGATTTTCCTGGCTGTGAATCATGAAAGGAAGGATGGCTACTTTATAGACCTTTTTGGGATTTCTCATTTGAGTGATCGAAGGAGAGGGAAGGGCAAGAAGAAGGGCGAGAAATAAGCACAGGACGATAACTTTGAATCTCATTGGAGTTCCTTTCCCGTGATTTGGATTTGATGTCCTCGGACAGACACGCTAAGGATATAATGATTCGCAGAAGTTTGTCAAATTAAGATATTCTAACCTAGAGGCCGATTTAGAGAAGAATCTGGGACGGCGAATAGCACAAATGACAGCGAATCACGATCACGAATAGAACGGATGATAACAAATCGCCCAAATACGATTATTGGATCACTCCGGGTGTATTCCCCCACAGCTTGCCGCGAGGCCGTCATACCGGCGAAAGCCGGTATCCAGGAAACGTTACTGGATTCCGTGTCAAGCACGGAATGACGTCTTAGGACCGAAAACTATACTCTGCCGCAGAGCCGATCAGCCTACCTTAAATACCATGGCTGCTCCGGTGTCGCCAGCGGCACAACCAGCCCACAGGCCATAACCTCCACCGAGCATGGCCATCTCTTCTATCAGTTCAGCGATCAACCTCCCTCCGGTGGGTCCCTGGGGATGGCCGTAGATCATCGAATTCCCGTAATTGTTCATCCAATTCACGTCCATCCCCATCATTCGACTCATGTAAATATCATTGACCACGAAGGGGCTGTGAGTCTTTACGGCTTTGAGATCCTTGACAGTGATTCCGGCATCTCGAAGGGCCATCTGCGCCGCAGGGACAGGGGCTTCTGCCATATAGCCCTTCTTGGCCCTGGCAAAGCCATAGGAGACAATTTGAATCTCGACCTTTGGATCCGCACTCAGCTCTCTTGCTTTTTCCCGGGTGCTAATGATACACCCGCAGTTGCCGTCCGCAGGATGAGTCTGTGATCCATAAGTGAGGACACCTCCGGGCTCGACAGGAGCCAGCTTGGCCAGACCCTCGGCTGTCGTTGGTGTCACTCCCTCGTCTTCTTCAACGAGCTTCGTCTCCTTTTTACCGATCTTGACCTCCGCGGGAAACATATACCTTTTTTGAAAGGCCCTGTCATTGGCCAAAGAGTCCAAGTATTGCTTGTATCTCCTTAAGGTGACCGCGTCGCATTCCTCCTTCGTGGTCCCTATTTTCTTGGCCACATTCTCGGCAGTCTGTATCATTTTAAAACCGGCCGCCGGGTCTCGATTGAAATTGTCCATCATCCAGTTCTCAGATTCCAGCTCTCCACCGGGGCCCGTCGGGTTGGCCCAAACGGTGTGGGGCCCGTTTGAGCAGCGATCTGCCATCAAGGCATATCCTGTCTGGTAGGCTCCGACTTCGATATTTTGGGCCACCAGATAGATACCGGTGGCGGAGGTCGTGCAGGCTTGATTGATCATGAGAGCGGGTATATCTTTTGCCCCCTCCGCGACCATGGCCGCTGCCCAGGTGTGACTGTAAAACATATAGCGTTGAGCTACGGTCATTCCAAAATAAAGATAGTCGATTACAGTCGGATCCAGCTTCCTCTTCTTAAACCATCGGTTGGCTGTCGCTGCTCCGAGAACGATGGCATTCTCATTGGCAAGACTTCCTTGCCAGCGACAGAATGGTGATGAGAAATAACCTTTGAATGGAATAAACGCCTTGCTCAATCGACTCATAACGTCTCCTCCTTTTTGGAAAACGACGTGACCCGTGGTCCGTGTCCGTTATTAGATTTTACAGCCACGCGACACGTGACACGGACACGTTTTCTAGTATTTATACCAGCCTTCTCCGGTTTTTCTACCCAGTTTTCCCGCCCGGACCATTGACTTCATCAGGCTGGGGAGAGACCATTTGCTCTCCTTATTTAATTCTTTATAAAGATATTCGATGACATGGTGAGAAATCTCGACGCCGGTTAGATCCATCAACTCGAACGGGCCCATAGGATAGTTCAACCCCAGCTTGACCGCCTTATCGATGTCCTCGACGGTGGCGACCCCTTCTTCTAACATCCTGACCGCTTCGATAAAGTGGGGCATCATCAGGCGATTGACGATAAATCCCGGAGTATCCTTCTTCACCTCGACCGGTTCTTTTCCCATCTTCTTCGCGACCTCCATGATCCGGAGGACCGTCTCATCGTTTGTCTCGTATCCCCGTATGACCTCCACCAGCCTCATGAGCGGGGCAGGGTTGAAGAAGTGCATCCCCGCCACCTTCTCACGCCGCCTGGTGGACATGGCAATTTCCGTAATCGACATGGACGAAGTGTTGCTGGTGAGGATCACGTCAGGTCGTGTCAGTTCATCTATTTGTTTGAAGATATTTTTCTTCAGCTCCAGGTCCTCGAAGACCGCTTCAATTACAAAGTCTGCGTCCTTCAATTCTTCCATTCGGGTCGTCCCTTTGATTCTGCCGAGGATCGCTTTCCTCTGTTCTTCGGTCATCTTCCCTTTTTCGATGCTTTTGGCGAAAAACTTTTGAATAGCTTTGAGGCCGTTTTCGACGAAACGGTCTTCGATATCTCTCATCACCACCTGGTATCCAGCCTGTGCGGCCACCTGAGCAATTCCGTTCCCCATGGAACCTGCACCCAACACTCCAATCATTTCGATGTCCATAACCCCTCCTGCCTTGGGAATTAGTTTCTTATAGATTTAACTAAGTTTTTCACGTAAATTAAGATAATCCCTTCCCGATGTCAATCCATTTTTCGAGAGCTCCGTCCGCAGAATGAAGGGATGTTCTATGGCACGGCCCTTTCGATAAACGCAAGGCCCTGCGTTTCCGCGAAACGCGGGATCGAAGGTTAAATGTCCGTTCCGTTAGACGATGAACGACGAACGATTCATTAAGGGAGGGATTGACACCCTCCCATCTATGTGATATCCAATGACTTCATAAGAACGTAACCGTGTCACGTGTCCGTAAAATCTTGGAGTGAAGAGTTGGCTAAAGAGGCAATGAATTCAAGTTGTCCTGTTTATAATCAATGCTAACCACGGACACGGAAAACGGACACGGACACGTAAGTCATGAGGCAATATGTACCGGGATAAAATCATTGCTGTCATCGTTCCAGCCTATAACGAAGAGACCCTGATTGGGAAGGTTCTTGAAACGGTTCCGACCTTTGTTGACCACATCGTCGTGGTAGACGATGCCAGCAGCGATGGAACGGGCGAGGTCGTGAAAGTCCATCAGAAGGAAGATCCCCGGATCGTCTATTTGCGTCATCCAAAAAACGAAGGGGTCGGCGGCGCCATCGTCACTGGCTACAAATGGGCGCGGGATAATGAAATATCCGTCAGTGTGGTCATGGCAGGAGACGCACAGATGGACCCGAAAGACCTTCCCAATTTATTGGACCCTGTGGCCGATGAGGAAGTGGATTATTCAAAAGGCAATCGCCTTTTCACGGGTAAGGCCTGGAGAATCATCCCCAAGACGCGTTATCTGGGAAATGCCGTTCTTTCTTTTTTGACGAAGATCGCCTCTGGATATTGGCACGTGGCAGATTCGCAATCAGGCTATGGAGCCGTCCGTCTGGAGGTTCTAAAGACCATCGATCTTGACGGCGTTTACAAACGTTACGGAATGCCTAACGACTTTTTGGTGAGGCTGAATGTCTACGGTTTCAGGGTCAGGGATGTCTCGGTCAGCCCCATTTATGGGATCGGGGAACGTTCGGGCATCAGAATTTCCGAAGTCATTTTCACCCTTTCCCTTCTTCTTCTGAAACTTTTTTTATGGCGGCTCAAGGAAAAATACATCATCCGGGACTTTCATCCCCTGGTGCTTTTTTATTCATTGGGTTTCATCCTCACCCCTATTGGTTTCGTTTTTGGCTGCTATCTTCTTATTTATCGACTGTTCGTCGGACCTGTGGCTGCAACAAGCGCTTTGTTCGCAGCCTTCTTTGCGATCTCGGGTCTTCAAACGCTCTTCTTCGCCATGTGGTTTGATATGGAGTATAACAAACAATTGAAATAGGACCTAAAATTACGTCAAATGATTGTAATAAAAAAGACGATGGCATTTCTTCTGTCTGACTATAAAAAACTATTAGAATTCCTTAAAAAAAAGGGATATTCTTTCGGCCCCGTGAAAACTTATTATGAAGGGGTAATCCCTCCCTTCATCTTTTTAAGGCACGATGTGGATAGATTCTCAAGCCGTGCGGTGAAGATGGCTCAGGCCGAACATGATTTGAATGTTTCATCCACTTACTACTTCAGGTGTGGTAGAAAAGGGGCGTTTCCCTCCGGGAGTATAAAGAAAATTGCTGCGTTGGGCCATGAAATCGGTTTTCATTATGAAACAATGGTTCGGGAGAAGGGCGATTTATCTGCGTCGCTTAAATTATTTGGACACGAACTGGAGGGGCTGCGCAAAATCGCCGATGTTAAAACGGTGAGCGCCCACGGCAGTCCTCTCTCAAGATATTATAATGCAGACATCCGGAAAAGATTGCCATTGAAAAGATTTAGCCTTGTCGGAGAACCCATGGTCGATATGGATTTTTCAAAGATTTTATACGTGACAGACACAGGAGGCACCTTTGGGAGTCAACACAACCTTCGAGACAGGTCTGTTGGTAGGAATTTCAAAATTCCTTCATCACCGTTCAGTCTTGGCGAAATGCTTGTTCCAGAAAAGGAGCCGATGATTTTGCTGAGTTGTCACCCTGAAAGGTGGCCGTGTGGGGGGGTTGGACTTTTGCAGGCGGCTGGAATGGACATGGGGGCCATCGTGTTAAAAAAGATCGTCAGGAGCTTGAGAAGATAAGGATTACAGAAGGTCATACTCACCTTTCTATCGGCGTTAATATATCATTCGAATTTAAAAATCGTTTAGGAAGGCCTTTGTTCGACTCCAGCAGCTTGTGGAAGGATTAGTGAAAAGAGGTCGGTATTAATATAGGGAAAAACTTCTGGGCCATAATTTCTCAAGGCAAGGAAATAAATTATGTCGAATTTGCAGGAGGTTACTTTGAGATGGGTGCAAAGACAGCTTGGTACGGCAAAGCTTGAAGAGAGATCTATAAGATGTCTTCTAAGCGGAATTTACGGCCGCATTTTGTCGTCGCTGGCCATGAGCTCGTTGCCGCTACCTCCGTCCTTACGAGTGGCTCTCCAAAGAATGCGTGGTGTAACTATTGGAAACCATGTTTTCATTGGACTGGGGTGTTGGCTGGATTCGGTTGCCCCTGGGCTTATTACTATAGAAGATCATGTATCTCTTGCCGGACATGTTACCATTTTGACCCATTCCGACCCCACCGAACCCATCAGGGAGATTTGGGGTGATGAAGAGACGAAGGTATTCGGGCCCGTCACCATCAAGCGCGGTGCGTGGTTAGCTATCAATGTGGTGGTACTGCCAAAGGTTACGATAGGAGAAAATTCGATTGTTGCTGCAGGAGCCGTAGTCACCGAAGATGTACCTCCTAATGTGATGGTAGGAGGAGTTCCTGCAAAAATCATCAAAGGAATAAAAAGATGATTCCCGACCGGAGGAATCTTATCACGTTTAGAGTATTTTTTCTGGCGAATTTTCATTCTCTTTCCTACCGTCCGATAGCGACAGAACGTCCTGGAGGATGTGAACTCTTGGCTCGGTCGACAGGGGTTAGCGATGGCGGAGTTAAAACCTGATTCAAACACACAATAGCCGATTTTGATGGAGGTCAACCCTCGTGTCTGGGGGTCTATTTTCCAAATCGTCGCCCCTGTTGTAACCCGAAAGAGAATAGGGATGTCCTTAAACAGGCAAGAAAATGTGTTAGGCTAGGCATATTTGGTAGCGATGCCCATCTCAAAGGGTAGGTCGGCATTGGAACTGTGAAATTGATCCCACAGTGGGCATCGAGTATCAAAGCAGGGATTCTCAAAGGTGCGACTGCAGTCGATGAAACCTGTTCACCAAAACGGGATACGCTGTTCAGCCAAATGGTGAAGATATTCTGAACTGGCCAAACTCTTCCTCGATGAAGACATTAGGAGAACCAAGTAATGCCCTTCAAAAAAGCAACCAAATTAGCTGAAGGAAAGGCCGATTTTTAATAATCCGTTACTGGGGATCTCCTGGTTTGAAATCATTTTCTATGGGTATTAGATTACGAAAATGAGAATATTGCTGATTACAAATAGTTTTCCGAGTGGAAGGCAACTGGGAGGTTTGTTCTTGCCTGATCTGATTGTCGAGTTGAACAAATTAGGATGTGAGGTAAGCATCCTCACTCAAAATTGTGACTCCAATCATACCGAGTCAGAAACCTTATGGGAAGGATGCAAAGTCACTTACTTCGGCTGGAGGGGAAATCATACACCCCTCATCAGTATTTTTGAGAAGGTTATGTCCAACCTTCCCTTGATAATCCAGTTTTTCTTAAATGGAATTCGAGTCGGTCACAAAATCGCGAGACAATGGAAGCCTGACTTTATTTTTGCAGAGTGGCTTATTCCGGCTGGTTTGATTTCATATGGCGTTTCAAGGCTTACCGGGGTGCCTTATGCAGCAAGAGCATTGGGTTCAGACGTTCTTGTGGCAGCCGAACACCCGGTGACCCGGAAATTTGTCCGGCTCGTGGCCCGTCATGCTTCAGTCCTTTTCGCCGATGGATTTGACCTCTGTAAGAAGACATCAAGGATTGCTGGAGAAAAGAAATGCCATTTTGCCCCCACCAGTCGGAAAATAGGAGATAAGAGGTCCAATTTTAAGCCGTTGAAAGACGATGGACTTTTTGTGACGCTGACGGTGGGTCGTCTTCATCGTATGAAAGGACAAGACATTTTAATCAATGCCGCTAAGGCTCTCAATGAAAGAGGAATCGAATTCCGTTCATACATTGTCGGCGAGGGAGAAGAATACAAGGCCCTCTCTAACCAAATTCACGGAGTGGGACTTGGGCATAGGGTCATTTTGACGGGAAAAATAGAAGATGGAGATTATCAGAGTTTGCTTGGGCATGCCGATTGTGTGATTATTCCATCTCGGAGTGAAACCATCCCCCTTGTCTTAAGAGAAGCCGTAGAGGCTCAGAAGCCTCTTATCGTCGCCGATGTCGGTGATATGAGGTACCTCGTTGAACAATACCGTCTTGGATACGTTGTTCCAAGTGAGGATCACGCAAAACTGGCAGAGGCGATGGAGAGAATGAGTAAGATAAAAAATCGTTCTGAATTTATACAGAATAGAGATAGCGTTATTTCCATTCTGAGTGTAGAAAAAGCCGCTCGGACAATTTACGAAAACCTTGCAAGATATTTAGACCATTAATGTGCTATAGCGCCACGATATTTAATTCGGTGAGGAATAGGGTACGAAGAAGCGGAGGGGAAAAAATTGAAGGCGATCATTTTGGCTGGAGGAAAGGGGACCAGACTTGCCCCCTATACAACGGTATTCCCTAAACCGTTAATGCCGGTGGACGGGATGCCCATTCTTGAAGTGATTGTCAGACAGTTAGCCCATTTCAGGATCAGCGAGATGGTGTTCACAGTGAGTCAACAATCCGAGTCGCTTCTCTCGGCCTATTTCGGAGACGGGAGCCGGTACGGAGTGGCCATTCGTTATTCGAGAGAAGAGAAGCCTCTTGGAACGGCCGGTCCTCTTACCATCATCCCGAACCTTCCGGAGACTTTTCTAGTAATGAACGGAGATATCCTCACCACTCTCAACTATCAAAAGTTGATCAGATATCATCGCCAACATCGAGGGATGGTCACGATTGCCATGAGCCAGAAGAAAGTCCAACTGGAATTGGGAGTCATGGAATGCGATCGTACTCATCGGTTGACCCGATATACTGAAAAACCAACGCTCTCTTACTCTGTCAGCATGGGGATCTATGTTTTTGAGAAAAGGGTATTAGAATGGATTCCCTCTAAAAAATATCTGGATTTTCCAGAATTGATCCAGAAGCTTCTACGGCAAAGGGTGAAAGTCGTCTGTCGTCCCAGTAATGACTTTTGGCTGGACATTGGCAGGCACGAAGACTATAAGGAGGCGCAGAGGAAATTCCAGGAGATGAGGAAAAAGTTATTATACGAAAAGGGATAATAAGAAAGCACCAAACCCCAAGCACCAAATAACAAACAAGCTCCAATGAACAAAATCCAAAATGCCAAACAGTATGATTTAGAAGACAGGACTTTTAAATTTGCCGAAGATGTTGCTTTTTACGTAAAGCAATTACCAAGAAATGTCTTCAACCTGGAATATTCGAGGCAAGCGGTAGGCGCTTCAGGTTCAGTTGGAGCCAATTACATTGAGGCTAACGAAGCTTTAAGTAAGAAAGATTTTATAATGAGAATTAAGATATGCCGCAAAGAGGCAAAAGAATCAGCCTATTGGTTAAGGTTGATTTATGAAACCAATGATGGAAAATTTGAGGAAGAAGGGCAAAGGGTCTTTAATGAGGCTTCTGAGTTAAAAAAGATATTTTCCTCTATTCTTGTAAAATCAGAGTAGTTTTGGTCGTTTGGTTATTGGTGATTGGAATTTATTTGTTATTTGGAATTTGGAGTTTGTGATTTCATGTCCGCTGCGTGTAGTAAGAAATAATAATCGATGAGGGGCTTTTATGGGAAAGATTTTAGTGACGGGAGCCGGAGGTTTTATCGGAAGCCATCTCACTGAAGAATTGGTCAGACAGGGAGAAGAGGTGAGGGCCTTTGTCCGATACAATTCGAGGGATGACAGGGGCCTTTTGGAAGAGCTGCCCAAGGACATTCAAGACCAAATTGAAGTGATCTCGGGGGATCTGAAGGATCCGGATGGCGTGAGAAAGGCGGTCAAGGGGTGTCATAAAATTTTTCATCTGGGTGCCCTCATCGCCATCCCCTATTCTTACGTTCACCCGTTCGACTTCATTCAAACAAATGTCGCGGGCACGGCTCATCTTCTGAACGCCTGTCTTGAGGAGGGCACACTGGAGAGGTTCATTCATACTTCTACCAGTGAAGTCTATGGGACGGGTCAATATGTTCCGATCGATGAAAAACATCCGCTTCAGGCCCAATCTCCTTACGCCGCCAGCAAGATTGGAGCGGATAAGTTGGCGGAGAGTTACAACCTTTCATTCGGGCTTCCCATTGTCACGATTCGGCCCTTTAATACGTTTGGCCCCCGGCAATCCCTCCGGGCGATCATTCCCACCATCATCTCACAAGCCATCCATGATAAAAAAATTCGGTTAGGGAATACCAAGCCCCGGCGGGATTTTCTTTTTGTGAAGGATACGGTCATGGGTTTTATCCAGGTCGGGAAATGTGAAGGAGCCGCAGGGAAAGTGGCCAACATTGGAACCGGAATAGACATCTCCATTGAAGAGTTGGTGAAGAAGATTCTCGATCTGATGGGAAAGAAAGTGGAGATTGAGGTTGAGGACCGGAGAATCCGGCCAGAAAAAAGCGAAGTGATGCAACTTCTTTCTGATACCCAGTTGGCTCAGAAGCTCTTTCAATGGGCGCCCCGATATACGCTCGACGAGGGACTGAGGGAGACCATTGATTGGTATCAAAAGAATCTGTCCCGCTTTAGGGTGGGGAGTTATCCGCTATAGAGATCGTGTCCGTGACCGTGTTGCGTGTCCGGAAGACCACTATCAACAACGTGTCCCTGCCTACCGGCAGGCAGGCGTGACCGTGATCCGTGTCTGCGAGAAATCAGACTTGTCAACCAAGAAAGGGGATTAATTATGAAAACCGTGGAGGAGTTGGACGTATTTAAGCTGTCGCATTCGTTGGCGCTTGAAATTTTTGAGACCACAAAGGCATTCCCCGAAGAAGAAAAATTCGGACTTATATCTCAGATGAGGAGAGCGGCTTATTCCGTACCCATGAATCTAATGGAAGGAGCACACAGGTTAGGTCGAAAAGAATATCGGCAATTCGTCAGCATTGCGAAAGGTTCGGCAGGCGAAATAAAGTATCAATTGTTACTGATTAAGGATTTAAAGTATATTTCCGAGAATAAGTATACAAATCTTTTGCCCGAATACGAGCGGGTGAGTCAGATGCTAACTAAGTTAGCAAAATCCTTGGCATAAATAAATTCGGACACGGATGGCGGACACGGACACGATGATTAAATGGAAATATCCCCTTTCGGATATTGACTTTGGGAAAGAAGAGGAGCAAGAAGTTCTAAGGGTCCTGCGTTCGAGATGGCTCTCCACAGGTCCCGTGACAGAAAGATTTGAGAAGGCTTTTTCCGGATATCTCGGCGGAGGTAATGCAATTGCTGTTTCGAGTGGCACGGCTGCCCTTCATTTAGCCCTAACATGCCTTGGTTTAGGGGAAGGAGATGAGGTCATCCTTCCTTCTCTGACTTTCATCGCCACAGCCAACGCGGCTCTTTATGTTGGAGCGAAGCCTGTCTTTGCAGATATTGTAGGCAAAGAAGATCTCAATATCTCTTCCGAGGAAATTGAAAAAAAGATTACTGAAAAGACAAAGGCCATTATGGTGATGCATTACGGAGGCTATCCCTGCGAGATGAAGGCTGTCCTGAGAATAGCCAGAAGGCATAGTCTTTACGTGATTGAAGACGCAGCCCATGCGCCTGGCGCAGAGGTTGGGGGCAGAAAGTGCGGATTGGTCGGAGATATAGGTTGCTTCAGTTTTTTTTCCAATAAGAATTTGGTCACCGGCGAAGGCGGGATGGTAGTAACCCGGAATAAAACATGGGCAGAGAGAGTTCGAAGGATGAGGTCTCACGGGATGGAAGCGCTTTCATGGGATAAGTACCGGGGGCATCTCTCATCTTACGATATAAAAGGAATCGGCTATAACTATCGAACAACAGAAATCCAATCCGCTCTGGGACTGGTCCAGTTGAAAAAATTGAATGGAAATAATAGAAAAAGAAAGAAGCTGGTTGAAATCTATCAAGAGGGGCTTGAAGAGGATAATAACATTTCCATCCCCTTCTCAAAATTTAAAGGGGATCCTTCTTATCATCTCTTTCCGATTCTGGTGGCGCCGCGAATCAATCGAAACAGGGTGATGCAGGGGCTGAAGGATTTTGGAATTCAGACAAGTGTTCATTATCCCCCAGTACACCTCTTTTCTTTCTATCGAAGACGATTTGGTTTCAGAGGAGGAATGTTTCCTAAGACCGAAGAGG
The DNA here is from genome assembly GCA_002311635.1 of Syntrophaceae bacterium UBA1163. Classification (GTDB taxonomy): domain Bacteria; phylum Desulfobacterota; class BSN033; order BSN033; family UBA1163; genus UBA1163. Next base: position 22,670 of record DBZJ01000010.1, on the reverse strand, counting down.
TGAGCAGAAGAGAAGTGACCCTTCCGCTTCATCCGCGAATGAACCGAGAAGATGTGGAGTGGATTGTGAAGAAAGTGAAGATGGTGATTCGTGCCTGCACACCGTAGTCCCCGCCTTTGTTGAAACGCTCTCTGAAGGCAGGGCACGCAGGCGTGAGTCGTGATTCGTGAGTCGAATGAACTGATCATCAATGACCAACACGAATCACTAACACCAGCACTCCTATGGAACTAAAGGTTTTCGAATCACCCGGAAAAGAGTGGGATGAATTTGCATCCCGACATACCGACCTCATCTTTTACCAGTCGGCCTGGAGCCGGGTGCTCAAAGAAGGGTTGGGAGGACAACCCCTCTATTTTTATCTAAAGGACGGAGGAGAGATCGTTGCCGGTTTACCTGGGGTATTGCTCACCTTTAAGATTTTTAAAATTCTCTATGCCTCTATCCCGTATGGTCATTTGATCGGTGAGAAATCTTATTATTCTGCTATTCTGCAACTCTTAGAGAAGGAGGTCAAAAGGAAAGGGATCGATCAGGTCCGCTTGACTGAGTCGCCCTTTTCCGATTCCTGTCCCCCGGAGTCTTACAAGTCAATCTCTGCCAAATGCACTCTATTAGATTTGAGAGGGTATGATGAAGAGAAGATTTGGGAAGGTTACAGGAAAAATATTCGTCGAGATGTTAGAAAGGCCCAGAGGAGTGGCATCACGATTCGGGGTGGAGATTCTAAAGAAGATAGTCGTATATTTTATAAGCTCTATTTAACCTCCATGGAACGGAATAGGGCTATGGCGAAATATCCATTAAGGTGGTTTGAGGCGCTTGACGAATTCGCGACAAAAAAGGGATTTGGTGCTATCCTGGTGGCCGAGCTAAATGGAATGCCAATTGCAGGGGTGGTGCTCATTTACTCGTCTTCTTCGACACATTATTTTCATAACGGTTCTCAATATGAATTCCTAAAGTTTTGCCCAAATGAACTGTTGATCCATTCTGCTTTAGAAGAGGCAGTTGGGAAAGGTAATGCATTCTTCGATTTTATGGGATCGGACCCCGGAGACCTCTCATTGCTTCAATTCAAAGAGAAGTGGGGAGGGCAAACGATGGATCTTCATACCTATGTGAAAGATTATCATCCCGTTCGGTGCAAGATGTGGGAATTGGGCAAACGATGGGCAGGTTCAAGGTGGGGGAGCAGGTTGTTGAAATTCATTTGGCATTGAGAGATATTGTAGGGAAGCCTCTCTGGGGGTTCCCTTGCTTGGGCGGCCACAGAGAGCCGCTTCTACGCATACAATATTTTAATCCGGCAGGGAGTTCTTCCCCTTGGATTCTTTCGCTTATGAGATGTCAGGGCAGACTCGTTAGCGTAAAACGATTCGTTTGAACAGGGAAGTATACCAAGAAAGGGGGCAATCTTTTTCTATTACCATCTGCACCTGTGACAAAATTCCGTTGTCGAAATGGGTCATCGAGCTCATTTTTCAATCTGTAATGGAAGGTGATTTAAGTAAGAAATCCGATCTCATTGCAGTTTGTGTCATGGCTGACCATATTCATCTTTTGTTGGCGCCTGTTAAAGAAAATCTTATAGACCTTATTGGTCGGTGGAAGAGTTATACAACTCATTTGATACGGCTTCGAGGAGGGATTGGAAAACTGTGGCAAAGGAGTTTTTATGACCATGGGTTGCGGAAAGATGAAGACCTCACGAAAGTTGCTGGATATATTGTTTCAAACCCAGTGAGGGAAGGGTTGATGGAGAACTGGAGAGACTATTCCTACTCTTGGCATAAATGGATGTAGTACGGGCGTCGAGCAGAGGGCTCCCTTGCATCTATAAAATTTTTGTAGAGGTAGCCCTCGGCGGCCGTCCAGACAAGGAACCTCTGGCTACAGGTAGGCAGGCACAGAGAGGCTTCCTTACAGCACTGGGAATTAGGTAAAGAACTTGGAAATTCCAGGGTGGGAAATTTGATGATAAAATTAATTCGAAAGGGATAGATTTGGTCGAGACTATAAATTGGGGGGAAAGGGCCGAGAAGGGATTTTTAGCCTCAGGCATTGATCCTGCGGATACGAAGGGCCGCAAGAATTATTATATCGACCTTCTCCATAAGATCGCATTGGAGGAAGTTCTGGAGCTAAAAGGAGACGAGGTCGTTCTGGATTTCGGATGCGGAAGCGGCAGGATTGCGTACTGGATTGCGCCTAAAGTAAAGAAAGTGGTGGGTCTGGAGGTCACCCGCGAGATGATTGATCTGGCTGAGAAGCATCGGACAGCCGAGAATGTGGAATTCATGGTTTATGATGGCGTCCATTTTCCGGTGACCCCAACCCCGTTCGATATCATCCTTTCCGTGGGTGTCCTCCAGATCATCAGGGGGAAACTATTGAAGAGCACCCTTTCCAGGTTGGCCCAGTCTTTAACAAAAGATGGGATAGCGTACCTTATCGAGCAGGTATCAGACAATCCAAAGGTGAGAAGGCCAAAAGTTGAGGAATATCTCCAAGCCTTCAAAGAATCGAAGTTGCAGTGCCTTAAGTATTATCCGATTCGAAATGGCCGTTGGTGGCTTCTTTATCTTATCCGGTATGGGATGATTCCGAAGGGATGGTTTCATCGAATTGCTGTTCACGAAATAATGAAAAGAAGAAAAACGAAAGGACATATGTCTTACTATAAGGACTATCTGTTCGTGACCGGCAAGCGTCCTGCAAACTCTGCCTTGCAGGCGGGGCTAAGGGAGACCATTTAAATGACAATTCGTTCCTAATAAGCTTCCCTATGGGGGATTCAGGAAAAAGACCATGGCCGAGAAAAGGGGATATCAACTCCATTTATCCCGAGGGGATTCTGCTCTGAAGAATATCGAGGGTCGAACCCAGAAATTCGAAAAAATCATAAGTGTTCTCCAAGATTTTCATCCCAGGACGCAATCTTTGAAATGTCTCGATATAGGATGTTCCAGCGGAATTATCACCTCCCTACTGGGAAATCATTTCCAGATGTCAATTGGCCTGGATATTGATCAAGAGGCGATCGAGTATGCCAAAAAACATTCTGCATCGGCCTTCGTTCAATTTCTAATAGCTGACTCCATGGCGCTTCCCTTCCATGATAATTCGTTAGATGCTATTGTATGCAATCATGTCTACGAGCATGTGCCAGATGCACAACAGATGATCAATGAAATTTACAGAGTCTTGAAGGAAAACGGGTTTTGTTATTTTTCAGCAGGGAACAAATACATGATTATTGAAGGGCATTACGGTCTTCCTTTTCTGTCCTTTTTACCCAAGCCCATCGCGCATCGCTATTTAAAGATTGCTGGAAAGGGTAGTTTTTATTACGAAGAGCACCTGCCCTTACGAGGGCTGAGAAGGTTAGTTAAGAAATTTCGGGTCCGCGATTATACTCTTCCCGTTATTCAAAACCCGGAAAAGTTTTTTGCAATCGACCTTTTTCCTCCGAAGTCATTCTTATACAAAGGTATCCGTTTATTGGCGCCTCACCTCTATCCTTGGATTCCAACCTATATATGGGTGTTGACAAAAAAGTGACAGGGCGATTCAATTTTAGGCAGATCCTTAGATGGATGGTTATCGGCGCCATTTTCGTCTTTTTGGGAAAGATGGTGTGGGACCATTGGAATCAGGTGAAGGATGCCCCCTTTACCCTCCGGCCTATTCCTTTCGTTTCGTCCACACTCCTCTTCGTTCTGAGTTATTTCATTCAAATCTGGGCGTGGTACCTGATCACCCTGAAATTAAGAATGGCACTCTCCGCCAGGGAGACATTGGAAGGCTGGTTTTATTCACAACTGGGTAAATACCTGCCGGGGAAGGTGTGGCTTCTTCTCGGTCGTTTCCATTTTTACGAATCCAAAGGGAAATCGAGAAAGACGATTTCGGTCGCCCTTTTTATCGAGACCGTTACCATGATCGTGGCGGCCGGTCTGATGTTTTTAGTTGCCCTTGTCTTTTTCAAAGAGGTCAGGCCGTCCTATGCGGGAAGACAATCCGAGTGGCTGATTCTTGTTTTCGTGTTAGGCCTTCTTTCTCTCCACCCTCGCTTCCTTCAAAAAATATTAAACTGGACCCTTGTCCGATTTAAGAGAGACCCTGTCTCTCTGCCCATTTCCTACTCTGATGTTCTTTGGATATTGTTTGTTTCCATCGTTTCCTGGGTGGTCGGTGGAGTCGGTTTTTATCTCTTTGTTGACTCTGTTTATGCTGTGGCGCCGCAGTACATTTTATTCTTGACTGGAGCTTTGGCTATTTCAAGCACCATCGGGTTGATCGCGCTCTTCGCTCCCGCTGGATTGGGGGTGAGAGAGGGGGCGTTGGTCTACCTTCTCTCGTTGATCATGGCGGCTCCCGTTGCGGTGATTATTTCCATACTCAGTCGTATCTGGATGACCCTTATTGAAATTGGATTGGTCGGAATGGTATATTTGATCAGCCAATTTCAAGGAAGGTTGGAAAGAGAGGGACAACATGTCCAGACGGAAAAAGAAGGGAAAATTGGATAAGGGGGAAAAAATTCCCGTGCCATCCCAACCCAAAGGGCGATCTTTTCCGTTTCACCACCTCTTCGCCATTGCGCTGATTGCTGGGGTGGCTCTGGTAGCCTATTCCAACACCTTTCATGTCCCCTTCCAGTTTGACGACCGGCTCAATATCACACAAAATCCCAATGTCCAGATCAAGGTCTTTACCTGGGAACGGGTGGAGCAATTAGTCAAGAACACCTATAAAGATTCCATCCGCGTTTTTTCATATTTTACGCTTGCGCTGAATTACCGTTTTGGAGGGGTCAATGTGTTTGGTTACCATCTGGTGAATTTTCTCATTCACATCGGCTCAGGGGTCTTCTTATACTGGTTCCTTCTCCTGACATTCAACCTCCCTTCCTTGAAAGAAAAATATGGGCCCATTTCGTATAAAGTGGCTCTCTTTTCAAGTTTGATCTTCATCTCCCATCCCATCCAGACTCAGTCGGTCACCTACATCGTCCAAAGGATGGCCAGCATGGCCGGGATGTTCTATCTCCTCTCCATGGTCCTCTACATAAAGGGCAGACTCTCCACCGGCCGGCCCCGGATTTTTTACTTTGGAGGAATGGTACTGACTTATCTCTTGGGGGTTTTCTCAAAAGAGAATGTCGCCATTCTCCCTCTCTTCGTCGCCATCTATGAGTTCTATTTTTTCCAGAATTTTGACGTGAGCCTCAGGGGGAAAAATTTCCTGTTCGTTCTCCTCGGCGCTCTCCTCGTCCTCGGAGTCTTTGGGTTTATTATCTGGGGGGAGCGATATATACAGGTGATCAAAGAAGGTTATGAATATCGGGCCTCGTTACCTTCCCCTGTTACCATGGGGGAGAGAGTTCTCACTCAATCTCGCGTTGTCCTTTACTATTTGACTCTCCTTGTGTTTCCCTATCCGTCTCGTCTCAATCTGGATTACGATTTCCCCGTTTCCAAAACGGTTCTTGATCCTCCGACCACCCTGATCTCCATTTTGATCATCGCGGGGCTTATCGGGTACAGTATTTGGACCGCCAAAAAGAGACCCGTGCTCTCGTTCTGTATCCTGTGGTATTTTGGAAATTTGGTGATCGAGTCGTCGATCTTTCCTCTGGAGATGGTGTATGAGCATAGACTTTACCTCCCATCCGTTGGCCCGTTTGTTCTATTTAGTTTGCTCGTGGTAAGGGGGATAGAGCAATGGAAATACAAGCTACCCTTCTTAAAACCAGCCACGGGGGTTGATAAGTTGAGCTCCTAATTTGAATATGAAAAAGTTTGGCGGGGTGATGGCCGACTGGCCTGTCTTATTCCTAATCATAGTTTTGCTATCTATAGGTGCTTACCAGCGAAATTCTCTTTGGAAGAGTGAGGTGGCCCTATGGAAGGATTGTGTTCAAAAGTCTCCCAAGAAAGAGAGGGTTCACCACAATTTGGGTTTTGCCTATCACGAGCTGGAAAGGTGGGAGGATGCCCAAAAAGAATACGAGAGGGCATTGCGCTTAAACCCTCGTTACTTCCTGTCCATGTATAATTTAGGCTTGGTTTATTACCAGAAAGGGCTGCTGGACGAGTCCATCCGTTATTATAGAAGGGCCACCGAATCGGATTCGAATTTTCCGGATTCCTTTTACAATCTCGGGATTGCCTATTACCGAAAGAGGCTTTACAGGGAGGCGTCGGAGGCCTACCAAGAATGTTTGGAAGTCAAACCCGATTATGAAAGTGGAAATCTCAATCTTGGGCTTGCCTACAAAGGATTGGGAAAACGGGAGGAGGCGATTCAATCTTTTCTACAAGAATTGGAATTTCATCCCGATAATGCCAATGCCTGCGTCGAATTGGGGTTGATCTATAGAGAAGGGGGAGATTATCGTAAAGCCCTTTTCTATTACAAGAAGGCCCTTGCCTCGCCTGACCTGCGCGATGCGGAAGAGGTTCAGAAGGCAATCGCATCCATAGAAGCGGCCCGGAGGCAAAAGAAGGGAAAAGAGAGTTGACGAAAAAGATCAAACTCCATCCCGTAGAGACCGTACTCTTTGCGCTGGTTGTTCTTCTGCTTTCTGTCGGGACCTATTCGAGGAACAGAATTTGGGAGGACGAGATAAGCCTCTGGACGGATTGTGTCAACAAATCCCCGCATAAGGCGCGGCCGTATCTTAACCTCGGGGTCGCGTATCTTAATATGGGGGCCTACGATAAATCCTTTGAAGCAACCCAAAAGGCCATTCAACTCGATCCGAAAAATGGACAGGCATATTACGACCTTGGTCTCAACTACCAGAAAATTGGAAATCTTAAAGAAGCGATTGCGATGGAAAAGAAATCCCTCGAAGTCGATCCCGCTTTAGATATGGCCTATTATTCTCTTGGGGGAATCTATTTCGAAAACGGCCAGTATGAAGAAGCGGAGGAGGCTTTTCAAAGGTTTATCAAGATCTATCCTTATGCCCCGGAGGTCCACGGTCTTTTAGCCATCGACTATGCCGCCCAAAAGAAGTTCGATAAAGCCGTTGCAGAATTAGAATGGGAGATTCGAATTAACCCTTACCACACCCTTGCGCACCTCAATCTGGGGCAAATCTACTGGTATGAATTTCAGAACAGGCAGAAGGCCCTCTCTCATTTGAAAAGGGCTTTAATGTTAGATCCTCTTATTCCCAACCGGGCGGAGATTCTTCGGCTTGTCCGCCTATTGGAAGGGCTTCCGTGATGGCCTCGATAGGCTTCTCAGCCAATTGTCAGACCACGGCCATGGGCATTATGCCCCATCAGGATATTGAAAGGGCGCTGACAGTGGCCTTGTCTCTGGACATCCCATTTTGGCCCCAGCTCCCGAAAGTCAGTTACTTCGAAGATATGTATGTTCAGGCCTTGGAAAATTTCCCTGGGGCGAGAATCGATCCCGTTCAGCAAAAAATCCATTTCAGCCTTTCTCGTTTTTACGAAGAGCTTCCGTCTTATTTTGAGAAGGCAGAGGACCCCCAGACCTTCAGGTTGACGAAAGCGTTTTCGCTTGTTTACCATCGGTTTTTGGAAAGAGACCTTTCCGGGTATCCCGCGATCCGAGGTCAGATGATCAGCCCGATCAGCCTGGGGTTGAAGATCGTGGACGAGGAGCAGAAAGCGATCATCTATCATGATGAGGTCAGGGAAGTCCTGTTTGATTTCATCCAGAAGAAAGTAAATCAACAATACCGGGAATTGAGGGAGAAGAACCCCAATGCCTTTGTATGGGTGGATGACCCCGGGTTGGCCCTCATCTTCAATGCCTTGTCGGGCTACACCGAGTTCCAGGCGAGGGCCGATCTGGACCGGTTTTTGGGAGGGTTGGAAGGACCCAAAGGGGTTCATCTTTGTGCCAAACCGGATTGGGACTTTCTCCTCAACTCAAAAATCGATATCCTTTCCTTCGATTCCTTCAATTGCGGGGCCATGATCATCAACTACCCATCCTTAAGAGGTTTTGTGGACAGAGGAGGAATTATTTCTTGGGGCATCGTTCCTACTTATACAGAACTTTTGGAGCAGGAGACGATCGATTCCCTGATCGAGAGGCTCCAGACCTTTTGGGAGGACCTCTCCCGTAAAGGGGTGGATTCGAAAAGGCTGCTTCGTCAATCCCTCCTGGCGCCTGCAACCTGCAATCTGCTCAACCCGGATAAAGAGAAAACCGTGGAAAAGGCATTTGAGGTTCTGAAGGAGTTGTCGGCGAAGATACGAAGGAAGTATCATCTGATGTAAGGACGTGTCCGTGACCGTGATCCATGTCTGTTTTTTTCCCCGGACACGGAGGACGGACACGAGACACGGGTTTAATGGGGTAGGCCATGAATCGAATCGGCATTATTGCTAAGAAGAATAAACCAGAGGCTGCCGCCATCGTCAGGAATTTAGTGGAATGGCTCCGGCCGAAGAAGATCAAAGTCTACATTGAAGGAGAGATGGGGAAGCTCCTCAGCCCAGCCCTCGCAGGGGGGTACTGGGAGCCCATCGACAGAGGGGAGGTCCCAACCGGGGTGGAGATGATTGTCGTCCTCGGGGGAGATGGGACGCTTCTCAGCGTTGCCCGCCAGGTATGGAATAGGAACATCCCTATCCTTGGCGTCAACCTGGGTGGACTCGGTTTTCTGACGGAGATCACCTTAGATGAATTGTACCCTGTTTTGGAGAAAGTCCTTCGAGATGACTTTACCATCAATGAGAGAGAGGTGTTGAATGCCGGTGTGATTCGAAGCGGGAAGCGAATCGCGGAATTCATCGTCCTCAACGACGCGGTGATCAACAAAGGAGCGTTGGCGCGGATCATTGATCTCGAGACGACCATCGACGACGAATATTTGTCGACGTTTCGATCCGACGGGTTAATTATATCGACCCCTACGGGCTCAACCGCTTATAATCTCTCCGCCGGGGGACCGATTGTTTACCCGTCGCTCCATACGATCATCATCACCCCGATTTGCCCTCACACGTTAACCATCCGTCCTATCATCATCCCTGATGATGTGAAGATTCGGGCATTGCTCAAGTCGAGTAACGAGGAAGTGACCCTGACCCTGGATGGCCAGCAAGGGTTCAGCCTGGAATTCGAGGACGTGGTCGAGGTGAGAAAGGCGGAGGGACGCATCCTTCTGATCAAATCTCCCTACCGGCACTATTTCGAGTTGCTACGAGAAAAGCTCAAATGGGGAGAAAGATAAAAGCGTGTCCGTGACCGTGTCACGTGTCCGGGAAAGCATTCTAAACAGCGTGTCCGTGGTCCGTGTCCGGAAAAAATCAACTTTCTCCGTCGAGAAAGGAGATGGCCTATGAAAACGGTGGAAGACTTAGACGTATTCAAGCTGTCTCATTCATTGGCGCTTGAAATCTTCGAGTTGACAAAATCCTTCCCCGGCGGAGAGAAATTTGGACTCGTTTCGCAAATGAGAAGGGCGGCTTACTCCATACCAATGAACCTTATGGAGGGAGGCCACCGCCTAACTCGAAGAGAGTATAGGCAATTCGTTGGGATTGCTAAAGGGTCTGCGGGTGAAATGAAATATCAATTGCTGTTGGTGAAAGATCTGCAATATATTGTTGAGGATAAGTACTCAGAGCTTTTACCCCAATACGAACGTGTGAGTCAGATGTTGACCAAATCAGCTAAGTCTTTAGAATAAAATTTATAACGGACACGGATCACGGACACGTTGATGTTAATCGAGCTTCGAATTAAAAATTTTGCCATTATCGATGAGTTGAGCCTGTCCTTCTCAAAAGGGTTCAATATCCTGAGCGGAGAGACTGGAGCGGGAAAGTCCATTATCCTCAATGCCGTCCACCTCCTGTTAGGGGACAAGGCCACCGAGGAGTGGATTCGAAGTTCGGAAGAAGAGGCGAATGTCGAGGCGCTCTTCGACATCTCCGGAAACCTGGAGGTCAAACAAAAGATCAAAGAAAAGGCTCCGCAGGTGCAGGGCGCCGGAGAGGAGGATTCCCTTCTGATCCGGCGGGTGATCTCCCGATCCGGCCGGGGAAAAGTTTTCATCAACGGGAATATGGCCACTCTCGGAGCCCTTTCGGAGGTTGGAGAAGTGCTTCTCAGCATCTACGGACAGCATGAACATCAATCCCTGCAGCGGATGGAGACCCACATCGATATTTTGGATGAATTCGGCGGGCTGCTTGGGCTTCGAGAAGAATTCCAAAAGCAGTACGAAGCATTTGTCTCCTTATCAGAAGAGGTTGATAAGATTCGAAACGAGAAAGAGAAAAGAGCGAAGGAACGAGAGCTGATGGCCTTCCAGTCGAAAGAGATTGAGGCCTCCGGAATTCAGGTCGGGGAAGAAGAGTCTTTGAAGGAAGACCGAACCATCCTCACTCATGCGAAGAAACTGATGGATTTTGCCGTTGCCTCGGAAGAAACGCTCTACTCAGGGGAGGGCTCAACGATTGAGAAAATTCAAAAAATTCTCAGTCAAGGAGGGGACATGGCGGCCATTGATCCCTCTCTCTCGCATCTCTTGAAAGCCCTGGATTCCGCCCTCATCCAGCTGGAGGAGATCGCCCTCGCTTTCAGGGACTATTCAAGAAGGGTGGAAGTCAACCCGGCGAGGATCGATGAGGTTGAGAACAGGTTGGAGGAGATCGACCGGCTGAAGAGAAAGTATGGCTCCACCGTCGAAGCGATCCTCGTCTTTAAACAGAGAGCGGACGTGACATTGAAATCCTTCACTTCCGATGAAGAAAAGCTCTCCCAATTGGAAAACCGCCTGGAGCCCCTCCGGAAGATCGTGGACAATCTGGGAAAGAAACTATCCGGCGAAAGAAGAAGAGTTGCATCGGAATTGAAAAGGTCCGTAGAAAAGGAACTGAATACCCTGGGCATGAAAAAAACCGTTTTTGAGATCCGTATCGATCCTTTGCCTCTTTCTTTGAAAGGAGCGGATCGCGTGGAGTTTCTCATCTCTCCCAACGTGGGAGAGGAGGTAAAGCCTCTGGCCAAGATCGCCTCCGGAGGAGAGCTCTCACGAATTATGTTAGCCATGAAAAGGATCCTGGCCAAAATAGGTGGAAGGCAGGTGCTCGTCTTTGATGAAGTCGATGCTGGCATTGGAGGGGCGATGGCAGAGGTGGTTGGAAGGAAACTGAGAGAACTCTCACAGCATCATCAGGTCATTTGTGTCACTCACCTTCCGCAAATCGCCTGCTTTGCGGACCAGCACCACAGCGTGAGGAAGGAAGTGAAATCGGGACGGACAATTACTTTAGTGGATCGACTGGATAAGGAGTTGATCGTGGACGAAATTGCCAGGATGCTCGGAGGGCTGAAGGTGACAGAAAAAACAAGAGCCCATGCCAAGGAGATGATCGAAAATGCCAAGAAACTATAGAACGTGTCCGTGTCCGATAGGAGAGACAGCATGATCCGAAAGGCTAAACTCAATGACGTTAAAGAGATACAGCGGTTGATTAAGCTCTACGCTCCTCGAGGAGGGGTTCTCCCGCGGTCCTTGAGCGAAGTCTATGACCATCTCCGGGACTTTCTTCTCTTCGTACGGAATCGCAAGGTGATAGGAATCTGCGCCCTCCACATTTGCTGGGACGATCTGGCAGAGATCCGGTCCCTGGCTGTGAAGGAGGAGGATCAGAACAAAGGCATCGGTGCGAGACTGGTGCAGGCCTGTTTGAAGGAGTCGGCACTTTTGGGAGTGAAAAGAGTTTTTGCCCTCACCGACGAACCCGAATTCTTCGAGAGGTTGGGCTTTGCGAGGGTGGACAAATCAACCCTCCCGCATAAAATCTGGGCCGACTGTCTGAAATGTGCGAAATTCCCGGATTGCGACGAAGCGGCTGTTGTTAAAGAATTTTAGAAAAACGAGATGAGTCATAGGAATCTTTTAGTCGTCACAGCCCACCACGTTGCAAGATTTGGTAATCGCTATTTGGAACTGTCAAAATCTGAACAACCTCTCAGGAATGGCGGCGGACGACTAGGGCACTGACGAGCGCTGCCGTGTAAAGCAAAATGGCTATCCAGTAGAGGAACTGGAAACCAAAATACATCGAATTGTACTCCAATACGCCTCCGCACATTGCTCCAAATAGGTTCATTGCCAATGCAGCGCTGATGTTACCTGTCTTTGCCAAGATGGAAGAGAAGGCGATGCCGGAAAAGAACATTGGGGAAGTGAGTAATATCAAAGTAGCGGGGCGTGCGGTGGGCGTGGCTGGCAAGCCGCCGGCCCTTGCTATAGCGAGTCCTACCACCAAGCTTGCAAGAAGGAGGATGAAAGGAACAGCGGGACTGCGCAGTCCGATCTTAATCACTACCAAGTTTGCGATGAAAGCCATCACGAGGATTGCTGCGATGACGATCCCGATCACCTGCCAAGTATTGCCAAAAATGAGACCTAATTCAGTGATGCCCTTGGTCTCGACAAGCATGAACCCCGCCCCCATAAAGAAGTAGACTGCATGGCTGAATTGGGGTCTTTCTCCCAGGAAGCTGTGAAACAGGAGGACGGATACCCCAAGGATGAGCACAACTACCCAGACGTAGGATAGAGGATAAACACGCCGCGGCATGTAGAAGAAAGGCCAGTCATCCGTCGAGACGGATGCTTTGAGATCCGGGTTCGCGTAAGTACCGGTAAGGTCCCTAAACTCAGTCCCCTGAAGGAGTGCAGAATCCAGTCGCAGCCCTCCGCGTTTTGACTGTGCAAAAATGACAGAGCGGTCGTACTTGGCCGAGACGCAGATCGGCACGTCGCCATCGAAGGCTTCTTGCATCATGAGGTAGATCTTCCGGCCGATTTCCGGGGAGAGGACAGAGAAACAAAGGCTCAAAACGCCGTTCTCCTCCAGTCGATTTCGCGCATCCCGAAGGCCCTCAACGGTGTACACGAACGAATCGAGCCTTACGTTCGACCCATGGCTGAGCAGCGTGTGCGAATCGAGTAGTCCATAAACGATGAGATCGTATCGGTTCATTGTGGACCGAAGGAACGTACGGGCATCATCGATGATGGAGGTTACGCGGTTGTCTTGATAGGGTTTTTCGGGATGATAGATCTCCCCGATTCTCAGGATGGCAGGGTCGATCTCGATAGCATCCACATGCTGGACGCCCATGCGCAGCGCTGCGGCAACGTCGTTACCCGTACCTGCCCCCACGACTGCGACGCGTAAGGGCCTAGGGTGCAACCGATAGGGCAGTTCGTAATAGTCAGCGATGGATTTCCGGTCCTTGTAGGCTGCCACAGCGTCTTGAGAAAGATCGTGCACCCTTTGGTAATAATGCCCTCCAGCGCGTATCATCGTAAGGCCGTGGTCCCCGAGCCCTCGCTCGATGAGTTGATAGGGAGAGTATATACGCTCGTAAATGGAGTAGACCGGCCAGTCAAGAATCACCACTGCCGCAAGGATCGCTAAGAACCCGATGGCAATCGAGCGCAAGCTATGTGCCTGAAGCAAGATAAAGATTGTAAAGCAGGGGACAAACCACAGTACGGGCGGTGTCCAGAGAAAGCTCAGCACCATTATGATGATTACGCCTGCAACGCTGCCAAGCAGGTTCAACGCATAAGCTCTAAGTTGCGTTGTGCGCTCCATCAAACGGCCACACACTTGGCCAAGTGGAATGAATACAAGGGCAGTAAGCAGCATCACCACGCAGAGGAAGAAATAGACGGCCACCATTTGCGCCGGGTTGGAGGTTGTCGCGAAACCCATGTTGAGCTGCTCCATGATGGGCGAAGCCATCAGGCCGAGCAGCCGTCGGAACGGTAGTCCTCCTCTTAGAGCCACAAGCACCAATATTTGCAGAGTGAATAGGGGAAAGACCATGACTGTTGGCACCTGTTTGCGCTTCGCCAGCGCGTAGCCCAAACCAAGTCCGGCAAAACACGCAAGAAGGCTGAAGGTCTTGTAGAAAGCAAATATCTCCCAGACTGTACCATGCCAGCGAATGATTCCTAGCTCCAATGCAAGGCTGCCGGCCGCGCTGGCGGCAATGGCAAGCGGCACCCAGGGATCCGGTAGCAGGTCCAGGAACTGGCTTTGCCCGTCTGCTAGGTTCTCAATGGTGGAAGTCATCCTGCGGAGCAGCCAACTGACGGCCAGTCCGATGGCCAGGGCGCTGATCCCGATGGCAGCGGTCTCAATCCAGAACCCAGTTGTTACAATAACGATTTTATTAGCCAACACGCTGCACACGTTCGTGACGATTGGGAGAAGCAGGCAAAGTAAAAGTGTGAATCGTACGAGACGCAAATAGGCAGCTACCATTGACCGTTCTCCCCCTTTGAAAGACTGCTTAGATCTCGTCTCCGTGTTCCAACTGCGAGTCGGCTGGGCTGCTGAAATAAGATCATGAAAAGCATTCTCACTTTCATCCTTACATCCCGTATATTCCTTAAGTCAGCAGCATTTTTTATGTTGCTGCAATGGGTAATAAGCGATCAGTATGACTTCGCGTGATACGCAGGTAAAAAGGTTTATAATGACTCGAAATCCTGGAATATCATTAATGACTTTCGATTCGTTTTGGCCATAATCGGTGTGCTTCAATAGTCTGTTAATCCTCCGTCGCAAATGGTATCACAACCCGGAAGAGTTCCTATCGATCATTGACTTCAAAGATGTTAATTATGGGCTTGGTCTCGTTTATGAAGCCGTGCATTTGCTTTTGCAAATGACGCTGCTATTTTTCCTCGCCCAAAAGGATCCTCAGCACGGTGTTTGCTTGATGGTGGGCAACGATTCCCACCCTCGGCGCCATCAACCCCACTCCCGGTTGGGCGGCGGTCTTATGATCCCCCACGATGAAAATCTTTGAGGAGAACCGGACGGTTTTGATCTCATTGCTCTCCCCATAGCCGGCCACGCCTGAGGCGGCCACCATATATTTGTCCGGCATCTTCTCGGATACCGTGTTGATCAGCATGGCCTTTTCATCGGCTCGATCAAAGGCCTCCACCACCACCTCCGCTTCTTTGAAGATTCTTTCCACGTTGTTGCGGTCCAGCTTCTCGTTGTAGGTCTGGACCCGAACATAGGGGTTGATCTTTGAGAGATTTTCTTGAAGGGCTTCCACCTTGGGTGTTCCGATTTGATGGATGAAGTATTGTTGGCGATTTAAATTGGACGGTTCCACCACATCGAAGTCGACCAAGATGAGCTTCCCTATTCCAATGCGAGCCAATGCGATAGCGATGGCCGATCCAAGGCCACCCAATCCCGCGATGCCAACGACAGATTTTTTGATTTTCCGGTGAACGCCGGGCGTGTGCCTGGCCATCATGAGACATTCAAACTCTTCCGAAGAAGGCAGTTCTCCTTTCTTGATGAAGACGATCTCATCTCCTTCTTTGAGGGGACCATCGGAGGTGGCTGGAAAGCCGTTGTAGATGACCAGATCCGCATCGGGCTTGGATTGCTTTTTGAGTTGGGAAAGAGTCGTGTTTGGGGGAAGAGAGGTTTCTTTTTCGTTTACCTTGATTCTGATATGCTTCGGGAACTTTTCTGCCACGAGGATCAGATTATAGGAGAGGGATGGGAATGTCAAGGGCAGGGTACTTGCTTCCCCCCGTTTCTTCCTTGCCCACGACCGAGGCAGATCACCCTTGAGGCTTCATAAGGCCCACGTTGAGGGCAAACAGGATGAAGCCGCGCAAGATCTTGAAGCTGCGATCTCCCTTTGAAACTTAGGCAGCCAGACCTTAAAGAGGTTGGGCCGATGAAGCCTCTTCAGGGATCCACCTCGGTCGGGCAAAGAAGAAAACACATCCTTCGTCAGTTCCGGACGTAGGGGGTGAAGAGCAGTCTGGGCACTATTCGGGTCGGTCTTCCATTGACTTTTAATGACGTTGATGTTAAAAATTTTTTTGTTCTTTTTTTCTTCCTATTCACGGATTTAGAAGGTTGTTGATGAAAAAATTTATTCCTTCAGGGAGACCGACGGTTGGGGAAGTCGATCTCGGTGCACTGGAATTCAATTATCGGCAAATCAGGAAAAGAGTTCCTGAGGGTGTGAAAGTCCTGGCGGTCGTCAAGGCGGATGCCTACGGTCATGGAGCCATTCCGATTTCTCTGAGATTGGAGAAATTGGGAGTGGAATATCTGGGCGTCGCCATTTCTGAAGAAGGGGTGGAATTGAGAAAGGGGGGGGTGAAAGCCCCCATTCTTGTTTTGGGAGGAATTTTTGGAGCGGAGGTGGATCAGATTTTTCGTTTCCGTCTCACCCCTGTCATCTTCAGAAAAGATTGTTTGAAAATTCTCTCCAGAGAAGCAGAGAAACGAAGGAGGAAGGTGAAGGTTCACCTCAAGGTCGATACAGGAATGGGGAGGGTAGGCGTCCCCCTCAGCCTCTGGCCCGATTTTTTGCGAGAGGTGAGACGATTCCCGAAGATTGAGACAGAAGGCATCCTCTCCCATTTCTCCATGACGGACGAAGAAAAGGGCTTTACTCAACGCCAATGGAGAGCCTTTCAAAGCGCTGTGGCGATCGCTCAGGAGTTGGGGATTTCCTCCCCGTATCTTCACATGGCCAGCAGTGCGACGCTCACCGCCTTCCCGGGATACGCCGCGGGGTTGGTCCGGCCCGGGATCATGCTTTATGGTTCGTATCCTTCTCCCACCTTTCGATCCCTCATCTCACTCAGACCCGTGATGACCTTGAAGACGCGCATCCATTTTCTGAAATCGGTTCCGTCCGGAGCGAGAATTAGCTATGGAGGGACGTTTACGACAAAGCGGGAGAGCCGCATCGCGACCCTTCCGATCGGATACGCGGACGGGTATAGCCGTCATCTCTCGAATCACGGAGAGGTGTTGATCCACGGAAAGAGAGCGCCCGTTGTCGGGAGGGTCTGTATGGATTTCATCATGGTGGACGTGACTGATATCCCTCGTGCTTCAGTGGGAGACGAGGTGATATTGATAGGACAGCAGGGAGGAGAGCAAATCACTCCCGAGGAGATCGCAGAGAAAATCAACTCCATCTCCTATGAAGTGCTGTGTTCGATAGGGAAGCGGGTGCCGCGGATCTACAAGAATTGAGTCGAACACGAGCCCCTCACCCTCATCCCTCTCCCCAGCGGGGAGAGGGGAAGGTGAGGGGCCGTAGAGAGCGTCTCCGGCAAACGAGAACGCTACCAGATTTCCTGAGAGAGCGAAAAGGAGTTTGCACATGGGTGGCAAGAGGATTGAGATTTTGGGAACCGGCTCCTTTCTTCCGGAGAGGATCCTTACCAATTTTGATCTGGAAAAGGTTTTAAACACCAATGACGAGTGGATCTACAAAAGGACCGGAATTAGGGAACGAAGGATTGCGGCGCCGAACGCCAACGCCTCAGACCTGGCTAAAGAGGCGTCGCTGCGGGCGATGGAGATGGGAGGGGTTTCGGTCGAGGATTTGGACCTCATCATCATGACCACGATGACGCCGGATACGGCTTGCCCTTCCGGAGCGAACTGGTTGGAGGCGAAATTGGGGGCTGAAAGAGCAGTCTCCTTCGATGTGACCGCGGCCTGCAGTGGGTTTGTCTTCGGTCTTTCTGTCGCCGAGCAGTATCTGAAAGCCGGCACATTTAAAACGGTCCTGGTTGCGTCTGTAGAAATCATGAGCAGAAGTCTCGATTGGACAGACCGGGAGAGTTGTATTCTCTGGGGGGACGGGGCGGGTGCGGTGGTGCTCCGGGCCCTTGACGATTCTGACAGGAATCAACCCCTCGAGAAATCAGGGAATGAGATCAGCGAAATCCTTTCCGTCCATATCCACACCGATGGAGCGAACGGTGAAAACCTGCTTCTTCCCGGGGGTGGGTCGAAAACGACTCCCATCTCCTATGAAAGTGTGGACAGGAAGCTCCACACGCTCAAGATGATTAAGGCGAATGAGTCGGTCCGGGTGGCAGTGAAGCGATTTGCAGAGGCCGCAGAAGAGGCGGCTGCCTTTAACGGTGTTCGCATCTCAGATGTCAAGTGGATCATTCCCCATCAGGCCAACCTCCGCATGCTTCAGCAGGTGGCTAAGCGACTGAATGTCCCCATTGAAAAAGTCTATCTCACCATTGAGAAGTATGCCAATATCTCTTCCGCCACGATTCCTATTGCCCTCGATGAGGCGGTCCGGGATGGATCCATTCAAAAGGGGGATCTGGTCGTCCTCACCGCCTTTGGGGGAGGCCTTACCTGGGCGAGCAGCCTCATCCGGTGGTAATCCGAACATTCAATTAAGAGTTTTGAGTTAAGAGTTGAGGATTTGGAAATTCAAAGGCCGTGAAGCATAAACAGTATGCTGAACTCATGAACAAGTTAACATCCGTGTCGTGTCATTGCGAATCCCCCCCTGCGGGATGAAACAATCTCATGGGATTGGCATGCCTGCGTGTCGAAACCTAATAATACTAAGAGTGGCTGTGTTCAAGCACTCCGGCGTGCAGGCACGAAACACGAAAGATAGGCACGTTTTATGAACGAAATCATTGACCAGGCTCTGCGCATCCTAAAGAAGAAACCCATCGACGGCTACGAAGTTTACCTCCTTCAATCTTCCCATTTTGATGTGGAATCAAAGGAAGAGAAGATTGAAAGCCTTCAGGCGTCTCAATACCTGGGTATGGCCTTCCGTATTTTACGCCATCGGCGAATGGGTTTTTCATACACCACTTTTTCGGGTCCCTCTCGTTCTGCCGGACAAAACTTCTCGCGCGAGCTGGATCGGATGATCGAGGACGCGGTCACGAGTTCGGAGGCGGCCTCCGCAGATCCCTGTTTCGATTTTGCACCTTCTCTCAAAGCCGCCCCGGCCCCGTTACCCATTTTTGATGAAACATTGGGGAGGATTTCGGAGAAGGCAAAGATTGAAAAGGCAAAATCTTTGGAAGCGGCGGCCAAATCCGTGGATTCAGAGAAAATTAAGAAGGTGCGGAAGGCCTCTTACGGGGAGGTTCTTTCCAGGACGACGCTTGTCAATTCTAATGGATTTGAGTTTTCCTACGACCACTCTCTCGCCTCGGTGAGTGTGACCGCCGTGGCCGAGGAGGGCGGAGATTCTGAGATGGGCTGGGATTTTGATTTCAGCCATTTCTTCAACCAACTCGACGTGGAGAGCGTCGGGCGGTCGGCCGGGACGAAGGCATTGGAGAGGCTGGGCGGGAAGAGGATTCCTTCCGGAGTCTATCCGGTCCTCATTCGCAACAACGTGGCTTCGGAATTTCTATCCCTTGTCGCCCATTCCTTTTTAACGGATCAGGTTCAGAAGGGGAAGTCTCCGCTAAAGGGAAAGCGGGGGGAGAGATTCTTTTCCCCCATCCTCACGATTGTGGATGATGGACTTTATACAAAAGGGATCTCCACGGCGCCCGTCGACGGAGAAGGAGTGCCGAGTCAACGGACCCCTTTAGTCGGTCAGGGAGTAGTGACGGGATATCTGTACGACAGGTATTGGGCCAATCGGGAAAATCGGTCCTCCGCAGGGTCGGGAGCCGGATCGACCGGAAACAGCCGACGCCACGGCATCAAATCCCCTCCCGGGGTAGGGATCTCAAACTTTTTCATTGAGCCAGGGGATCTCGATCCGCCCAAACTTATGGAAAGTCTCTCACGGGGCATGGTGGTAGAGGAGGTGATGGGTCTCCATACGGTGGATCCTATTTCCGGGGACTTCTCCTTAGGCTGCACAGGCGAGTGGGTCGAGAGAGGCGAGAGGGTCCATCCGGTCAAATCCATCGCCATCGCGGGGAACCTCTTTGAGCTTTTCCAAAAAGTGATCGGGGTGGGGACGGACCTCAGGTTTTTTGGAGGGGTTGGTTCTCCCACCCTTTTGGTGAAAGAGCTACTAATTAGCGGAAATTAAATAGAAATTTCATTTTTTATCCTTCCTTCCGAGGGGAAGAGACTTGAGAAGGAAGGGAGTGACAAAAAAAATCTTGACATGACAATAATTAGTCTGATATTAAGATAGGGTTCTTGAAGGCAATAGATGAATGAAATAAGGAGCTTATTTTGGATAAAGACTACTTCAACGTTCTTATCTTTGGCCAAAAAACTTCCAGGACTCGCCACCTCAGAATACATAAGAAGACCTTTAAGGTCGGACTTTATATTTTAACGTTCGGTCTCCTCTGCACCATTTTCTTTCTCTGTGACTATATTCAGGTCAGAAAGAAAACCTTCGAGCTGAATCAATTGCGGCAGCAGACTCAAGAGCAGAAATCCAAGATTCATTTCTTCGCATCCAAGATCGAAGATCTGGAGAAGCAGCTCTCCAGACTGAAGGATTTTGACAAGAGGATTCGCATCATCGCCAATTTGGAGAAGGGCCAGGAAACGACGTTGTTCATGGGAATGGGGGGGCCCTCGCCCTCGGATGTCCGAGAAAAGTTAAAGGCGGAGAAAGATGAGATGGGGCTGGCCCAGCAGATGAGAAGCGACATCGAACGCCTTGAGTCGGAGGCAACGTCTCAGGAACAGAGCCTTTCCGAACTCGAAAGACTGTTACAAAGTAAAAAAGAGATGTTAGCCCACACCCCCTCGATCTGGCCGGTCCACGGATGGGTGACGTCGGGGTTTGGTTTTCGAACCAATCCCTTTACGGGGTTGAGCCAGATGCATGAAGGCCTTGATATTGCGAACCGGACCGGGACCCCAGTCATTGCTCCGGCGGACGGGATCGTTTCAGACACCGGGAGGGATTCTTCCCATGGGAATGTCGTCGTCATCTCCCATGGATTCGGGATAAACAGCCGCTTCCTTCACCTCAGTAAAATTTTTGTAAGAGCGGGCCAAAGGGTGAAGCGGGGAGACAAAATTGCCGAGGTCGGGACAACCGGTATATCAACGGGTCCCCATCTTCATTACGAAGTCAGGGTCAACGGCATTCCGGTCAACCCATTAAGATATATCGTGAATTAATACACTCAATCGGATAATCCAAGATAGCCTGCCAGCCACCTGTCTCTCTACCCGTTATTGGATAACTGGGGAATCGCAAGTACCTTTCCATTCAAGTGAAAGAATAGTTTTTGCCAGGGGCGATACTGAAGATTTTGATTTTTGAGGATTGCAACCTTTTGCCATCCGTTATATAATTCGTTGATATAAAAGAAGAACTGAAAAAAGAAAGGCATTTTATGATTGGGTCACTGATCAAAAAGATCGTGGGGAGCAAGAATGAAAGGGAATTGAAAAGAATCCAGCCCCTCGTCGAAAGGGTCAACCAGGTTGAGCCTGAAATCAGTCCGCTCAGCGACGATCAGCTCCGGGGCAAAACGGCTGAACTCAAGGAGCGAGTTGGGCGAGGCGAGCCCATCGAGGAGATCCTTCCTGAGGCCTTTGCCGTGGTTCGCGAGACAGCGAAGCGGACCCTTGGCGAAAGACATTATGATGTGCAGCTGATCGGAGGCATTGTTCTTCACGAGGGCAAGATTGCTGAGATGGCGACCGGTGAAGGAAAGACCTTGGTGTCCACCCTGCCCGCCTATTTGAACGCCCTGGAGGGTAAAGGGGTCCACATCGTTACGGTGAATGACTATCTGGCGAAAAGGGATAGTGAATGGATGGGAGTGATCTACCGGTTCTTGGGTCTCTCCGTAGGGGTGATCCTTCACGAGCTCAACGACCGGGAGCGTCAGGAGGCGTACGGTTGTGATATCACTTACGGAACGAATAATGAATTCGGGTTCGACTACCTCCGGGACAATATGAAGTTCAGGCTTGAAGATTATGTCCAGAGGGATCTGAACTACGCCATTGTCGATGAGGTGGACAGCATCCTGGTTGATGAAGCGAGGACCCCGCTCATTATCTCCGGTCCTGCAGAAGAATCCACCGATAAGTATTATAAGATCAACCGCATCATTCCCTCTCTGAAGCAGGGAACCGATTATCAGTTGGAAGAAAAAAGCCACACCGCTTTTCTGACCGAAGAGGGGGTGGCCCACGTGGAGAAGTTGATCCATGTCGAGAATCTCTACGACCCCAGAAATATTGAGACGCTTCACCACGTGAACCAGGGTTTGAGAGCCCATACCCTCTTTAAACGAGACGTGGATTATGTGGTCAAAGAGGGGGAGGTGATCATTGTCGATGAGTTTACAGGAAGGCTCATGCCGGGCAGGCGGTGGAGCGATGGTCTCCATCAGGCAGTGGAGGCCAAGGAAAATGTCCGGATCGAAAATGAAAACCAGACGCTGGCCACCGTCACGTTTCAGAATTATTTCCGAATGTACAAGAAGCTGTC
>DBZJ01000010.1:0-371 GCA_002311635.1 Syntrophaceae bacterium UBA1163 | reverse complement strand
TACAAGAAGCTGTCCGGGATGACGGGTACCGCGGACACGGAAGCCGCGGAGTTCCGTAAGATCTATAAGCTCGACGTGTTGGTGGTTCCCACCAATATGCCCCTGATCCGCACCAATTATGCGGATGTCATCTACAAAACCGAGGATGAGAAATTTCGTGCGGTGGTCCGGGAGATCAAAGAGCTCTACCAATCCGGCCATCCGGTCCTGGTGGGCACGATATCGATTGAGAAGTCCGAGAGATTGAGCCAGCTCCTGAAGAAACAGGGCGTTCCGCACAATGTCCTCAACGCCAAACATCACGAGAGGGAGGCTGAGATCATCGCTCAGGCCGGAAGAGTCGCGGCCATCACCATCTCCACCAACATGGC
>DBZJ01000019.1:7250-8246 GCA_002311635.1 Syntrophaceae bacterium UBA1163 | reverse complement strand
CTCGACGCCACGACAGGCCAGAATGCCATCTCCCAGGCGAAACTCTTCAACGAGGCCGTCGGCGTGACAGGGATCGCCCTTACCAAACTGGATGGAACGGCCAAAGGAGGAATCATCATTGGAATCACGGAAGAGCTGAAGATTCCGATCCGGTACATCGGCGTGGGAGAAGGGATCGACGACCTGAAGGAGTTTGATGCCACGGAATTTGTCCAGGCCCTGTTTTAAAGAAATGTTTGACAGCCCCTCAACTTTCAAAATAACGAAACGCATCAAAATCCATTTCATTCCGGTTTTGCTCCTGCTGACCTGTTTGACCGTGAGCTGCGTCCACGCTCCGGCTGCTTATCGACCGAGCAGTTGGGTGAATACTCCCATCGATATGAAATCCGTTGCAGACAACCCAAACCACCCCTTGCTCCAGGTAATCATTGTTTACGGACCCTGGTGGGGCCACCACTCGGCTTTGCGTTTGGTCTGTCCAGACCGGCCGGTTCTGTTCTGGGACCCCGGGGGCAGTTACGGCATCTTTCATCAAGAGGAGATCCGAAGCAAAGACCTCATCCAGATAGATCCTCCTGATCTTGAAGCCTACCTGCAGTTCACTTGGCACTATAACACTGTTGAAGTGGAGGTGTTCGAATGGAATCTGACAACAGAACAGGCCGAAGAGTTGTACGATGTACTCCTTAACGGAACGGACAAGAATCATCCAGCCGGAAAGTTCTCCACGACGACGATGGCAGGATTTTGTTGTGTTGCCTTAAGCGACTTCTTGCACCGTTTTGCGAAAAAGACGGTGAATGTGCCGAAGTCTTTCTTCTTCCCCCACGATTTGGCCCGGGTGCTGTATACGCAGTCCCCCAGGCGTGTGCTGGCATTTCGCCGCGGTAGACAGGAGGTGTATGTGCCCCCTTGAGTTACCCTGGGCGGATTGTCATTCCTGACCCGTGTCACGTACCCCGTGTCAAGTACGGGGCAGGCTAAGGCAGGCTT
>DBZJ01000019.1:5550-7169 GCA_002311635.1 Syntrophaceae bacterium UBA1163 | reverse complement strand
CCGAACCGTTCTGGTTCAGGGCGGTGCAGGGCAAGTCCGGGATGACGCGCTCTGTAAAATATTTTATGATTCACTGCACTGGTTCCTGATCCTGAAGCTATGAAAATCTGTCCATTTCTTATCCGCTTGCTCCTTTTTGCCCTTCTCATCATGGGGTTGGTTCAACCTGTCAACGCCGAACAACTCAACTACCTTTTCCCCTTGGAAAACGCCGTCCTCCAGGAGATAAACATGGCGAGGGCGAATCCCAAAGGCTACGCTACTTTTCTTGAGGAATGGAAGTGGTACTTCGATGGAAGGCTGCTTAAGATTCCCGGAGAAAGAATCGTCCTGACGAGGGAAGGCGCGACTGCGGTGAATGAAGCGATGAATGTCGTTCGCTCCATGAATCCGGTCTGCCGGCTTAGCCCGGCGAAGGGGATGTCTTGGGGAGCAAAGGATCATGTGAAGGATCAGGGATCATCGGGTTCCATCGGGCACAGGGGTCGCGACGGAAGCCAAGCTTGGGATAGGGTGAATCGCTACGGGACTTGGGAGAAGAGCATTGGCGAAAATATATCCTACGGCAGTGACAAGGCTCGAAATATCGTGATGGGTCTAATCGTAGACGACGGGGTTTCCGGCCGGGGACACAGAAAAAATATCTTCAACCCGGATTTTCGTGTGATCGGAGTTGCCTGCGGCCATCATGGAACGTACGGGACTGTTTGTGTGATCACCTTTGCAGGAGGATACAAAAATTATCCTTGACTTCTCTGAACAGGTTTGATAGAGAAAAACACGACAACACCTGAACAAGTGAACTCCAGTGCCTGATCATGCTCCAGTTTACTCTTTTGGAGGGGGAAATGAAAAGGTCTTTCCAGAAAATCCTCTTTATTTATAGTAAGCTCTAAGGGAAGTTTCCTGTTCCCTTAGAGCCTTCCGCAAACTCCTCCTCCATAAATCGAGAAGTATCGGAATCTAAAGTTCAGGGTAATTTGTCAAATATCAAGGACAATCCCTCTTTACCATTTGGTCGGTTCGGATGAAAAATTCTGTGGCGGTTTCATTATAAGCTTAAAGGATCAAATTCTTATTGCCCGCATCGAAAGGAGGACAGAAAATGGCTTACAAAATCAAACGCTATGGTTGGACCCCTGATCTCCCTGATCATCGAGACCACGTGTATGCTGCTCCCTTTGAAGTTCTGAAAAAACTACCCCCCAAATGTGATCTTCGTAATCAATGCCCAGGCGTGTATGACCAAGGGGATCTGGGCAGTTGCACGGCGAACGCTATTGCTGCCGCCGTGGAGTTCGAACGGATGAAGCAACATCTGCAGGATTTCATACCCTCTCGTCTTTTCATTTATTACGATGAACGTGTAATGGAGGGGACAGTAAACTCAGATAGCGGCGCACAGATCCGGGACGGAATTAAGAGTGTGGGGAACCAAGGGGCATGTCCCGAAAACGAATGGCCGTATGATATTTCAAAGTTTGCAGTGAAACCTTCGCCCTCATGTTATCGAGACGCACTCAAAGACAGAGCCGTTCGCTACAGCAGGCTAAGCCGCAACCTCAATCAGATGAAAGGGTGCCTGGCGTCCGGCTATCCGTTTGTCTTTGGTTTTACGG
>DBZJ01000019.1:3482-5507 GCA_002311635.1 Syntrophaceae bacterium UBA1163 | reverse complement strand
GGTTTTACGGTTTACGAAAGCTTCGAAAGTCCGGAAGTGGCAAAGACAGGAAACGCACCGATGCCCAAACCAAGCGAGCAAGTTCTTGGCGGCCACGCTGTGCTTGCGGTAGGCTATGACGACGGACAACAGCGTTTCATAGTCAGGAATTCCTGGGGGCCAAAGTGGGGAATGCAGGGGTATTTCACTTTACCTTATAGCTACTTGACTGATCCGAACCTTTCTGACGATTTCTGGTCAATTCGACTCGTCTCCCCATGAACTAAATTACCCATGGAAATGGTGGAATGTGGCGGCGAAAGTGAACGCCAAGAAACGGAGTTGACACCTATTGGAAATTTGAATTTTGTCTAATGTCAAGGGCAGATCCACCCTTACCAAGATATTGAAAGGAGAACAATATGTTTGGATCGGGGATAATCGATTTGGCAATCGGGGTAATACTCGTCTATCTATTTTTGAGTCTGATCTGCTCTGTCATTACGGAATGGATCTCGAAGAGGTTTGAAATGAGGGCAAAGAGTCTGGAAGAGGGAATCCGAAGCCTTCTCAGCGACCCGGGGGGAGCTGGACATTCCCTGAAGCTTTTTGAACATCCTCTTATCAAAGGACTTTCCAACAAAGGCAAGAAGCCTTCCTACATTCCCTCCAACCTCTTTGCTCTTGCTTTACTGGACATCATCGCTCCTTCCGATCCCGCTAAGGGTTCGAGAACAATCGCCGACCTACGCAACGGAGTCAGTAACCTACCGAAAGAGCTTCGAGAAACTATTTCGAGCATTCTCGAATGTGCCGAAGATAGTCTGAACAAAGCCCGAGAGAACTTTGAGAAATGGTTTGACGAAGGGATGGACAGAGTTTCCGGCTGGTACAAAAGGGAGTCTAAGAAGATTATCTTTGCCTGTGCTTTGGCGGTCACTCTCATATTGAATGCGGATACGATTTCGATCACCCAAACCCTTTTCCGAGATCCTACTTTGCGTGCCGGACTGGTCGCAACAGCTCAAGAGATTGCGAAGAAGCCTACCGATAACAGCCCCGGAGAGGACCAGAAAAATATAAAGCTCGTGAAAGAGGAACTGAACAGATTGCAGTTTCCGCTCGGCTGGACAAGGGAATCTATTGCTACGCTTGGCTGGACAAAGGAACCTTTCCATATTTGGAATACCCTTTGGCAAACTCTAATCAAGGCAATCGGTCTGTTTCTCACAGGCTTGGCTGTTTCCCTTGGCGCCCCTTTCTGGTTTGACATGCTCAATAAATTTATAAACCTCCGCGCAGCAGGCACAAAACCCGAAAAAGCGACGACCGCTTCAGAGGGAGCGAGATGACGCAAAATAACTACCCCTTCAAGGAAAATCATTTTGATACGAGTAAAGGGTGGCTGCGAGCAAACGGTCCCCTGACTTTAAAGGACACGAGGGCCAGATCTCAACTTTTTACAAAGGTTTGTTGATTGTTGAGACCTGATCCCAGAGATGTCAACATTTGGACAAATTACACCGAGGAGGGTACTAAAATGAAAAAAAATGTAATCTGCATGATTATCGGCCTGCTGTTTGTATCTGGATGCGCACATTTAGAATTTACTGATTTTACTGATGGTAAGGGGGGTGCTACATATTACGATCCCAAGCCATACCTGTTTGTGTCAACTAACAAAGACTGTGTTACTACTGCAACGGTAGTCGTGCTTCCGGAGAAGAAAAAAACGGTCAAATTTGTACCGGGTTACGGCTCTGCTGATCTCTCCGTCGGCTTAAGTAATGGTATGTTCACATCTGTGGGTCAAAAAACGGATACCAAAGTTCCGGAGACTATCTCGGCAATCGCAAGTTTGGGGACAGCCGCTGGCGGCCTCATGAAAGCCAAACCTGAGCCTGGCAAGCAGGTTATTTGCCCCCCGTCAGCCATGCTTTTCCCAATCAAAGATGGCGCACCGGATGTCCAGAATCCTATTAAATTTGTGGTTGAAAGGGAAGTAATTGACCTAAAGTAAATGCCGTCAGAAATTCCAGCGGGGCA
>DBZJ01000019.1:3184-3414 GCA_002311635.1 Syntrophaceae bacterium UBA1163 | reverse complement strand
TTCCAGCGGGGCATTATTTCTAAGGGGATAAGGATGTTCATCAATCATCAAGTAAAGTTGTTAGCATGATTGCTTTTGCCCAACGATCCCTTCCGATAACTGATGGCCGACCCTGAAATTCGATAAAGGATTCTATTGAAGTGTGGAGCGAATGCACGGATGGCGTCTCCGTCACTCTCAAAGAAATATTACGATTTACAGACACGCGTCACGGACACGGGCACGTTTTT
>DBZJ01000019.1:1594-3123 GCA_002311635.1 Syntrophaceae bacterium UBA1163 | reverse complement strand
TCACGGACACGGGCACGTTTTTTTCTGGATAGTTTAGTGGAAACGTGAACGCTAAAAAACAGACTTGACCGCGTTCTCCACATAAATATTGGCATATCGAGTAAAGTTGAAGATCTGGGGACGGCCCTGAGGTTTGACACAAACGTGTTGATTTGGGGCCGATTCTTTTATATTGTTAAGATTCAGACCATGTCAAAGCGGATCTTATCTCTAACATTCCTCAGGAGGGTTTCATGAAAAAAGTTTTTTTTGGTTTTCTGGTCATTTTTTTGTTTATCTTCTCCTTCAGTCCTGCCATGGCCTGGCACGATCGGACGCACATTGCCGTGGGCATTGTCGCTCAATTCGATCAGGCTTACAACCTTGCAGCGCCGGACGTCGCCAAACTAAAGGCGAACACCGTGGAAGAATATAATCATTGGGTCGACAACCCGGAGAAAACCACCATCACGAAGGCTTTGATAAAAGGACAGATACAAAAATATAATCTGGGAACGGAAAGCGAAAAAGGGGGGCACCTATACGGCGCCATCGTTGCCGCTGTCCGGGCTTATCAGGACGAATCAGGAGCCGGCAAATTTGCCACGTATCATCTTGCTTACGCCGGCCATTATATCGGGGACCTGTCCATGCCTCTACACAATATTGACAACAGTCTGCTGGATACCCTACCGAACCACTATGACAACGACCATATTGTCGAGGATGAAATATTGACGAACATCGATAAGGTAAAATTATCTCCGATCACGATCAAGAACGAAGACGATCTGATCCAGAATATCGCGCTGATCGCCGCGAAGGCGAAAGATTTGGGATATAAGCTTGTAAAGGAAAAAAGGAATATGACGAAAGACGAAGCCTATCAGCAGATATCCCAATCCGCGAGTTTGTTCAAGGCCGTGCTCGAATATGTCCGGTATACTAAAACCCCGTAGGACAGAGTCTTAAGGTTTATGCAGCGGTTTGTCTATGCTATGCTTTTAATTGTGATCGCATTTGCCTGTCTCTCAGAAGCATTCTACGTGAGGGCAGGAGCAGAGGAGGAAAAGACCTTGCGAATCTCCGTCGAGCGGACCGGCGGCTTTGCCGGCATGGTGATGAGAACGGCTGTTGATAAAAAAGACCTCGCGCCCGATGAAGCCCTGAAGCTTCACCAGCTGATCGAGGAGGCCGATTTCTTTAATTTGCCCCGGGAGATCATGCCGCCGTCGCGCAGCCGCGACCGCTTCCAGTACAAATTGACGGTGGAAGAGAATGGCCGCCAGCACACGGTGAGGGTGAGCGAGGAAGCCATGCCGGAAAAACTAAAACCGCTCGTCAAATGGCTGATGGAAAGAGCGCGCCAGTCAAGGAAGGCTCCGGAAACCCGCTGATATTTCATAATGCCTCTGTCATCCTAAAAAAGGTATTACGATTTACGGACACGCCTGCGTGCCGAAACCTCTGTTGCATGGAGGGTTTCAACGAAAATACGCACTCCGGCGTGCAGGCACGCGAAACGCCGTTTTCGGCCCCAGTGGGTTGAG
>DBZJ01000019.1:1124-1526 GCA_002311635.1 Syntrophaceae bacterium UBA1163 | reverse complement strand
CCAGTGGGTTGAGGGGGACACGGACACGTTATTTTCAGATAGAGTGACAATTCTTGTCAGTTGTCTGCATATCTGTCCGTCTCAAACTCACCCTATTTTCAAAAAAGCCTGTAATTTTAACCTATTAGATTTGGCATTAGATTTGCCTCTCAAGGGTCATGAAAATCCTGGATGAAAATCAACTGGCAGAAGCTGCAAATAACATGGAGGCCCCTGAGCGATTGATCATGGACGATAAGGCATTTCTCGAAAGCCTGGCAAAGAAGGCGGCGGAAATAGAGAGCGAGCTCGAAAAGTCCAAATGAAGACGATCGCAAGGAAAGAATTTTTTGGCCTTCCAGGAACGATGAAAATAACCCTTCTCCGTCACTCTTTAATTTAAGGGAGGCGCCGCCGTCCAGA
>DBZJ01000019.1:538-1069 GCA_002311635.1 Syntrophaceae bacterium UBA1163 | reverse complement strand
AGGGAGGCGCCGCCGTCCAGAGCCGCCATAATGACGCTGGCATCCGCACTGGGACTATGGCGCCGGACGGACGAAGGGGGGTTAAATAACAAAAGGAGGAGAAACGATGAAAATGAAGCGATTTTTACTGTATCTCATGGTTGTAGGTTTTATCACTGCATTGGTGAGTACAGGCACCATTGCCCAGGACCAATCTTCTTCGACATCCGACGAGACTCTCTCTGCTGAAGAACCGGGGCAAACTGCCTCTGAGGCCTTTACAACCTTCAAGAACTATCCTGATCATACTTTCCAGCTCAAGGCCAAACAATATATCAGTGGAATGCGAAGGGGCGGACACAACCTTCTTATTTGGAGGGATCCGGAAGTTGACCTTTCGCAATACACGTCGGTGGTAATAACCGATTTCGACGGCCGATTGTTGCCGCAGCAGAATGTCTTTTCCTACGATCCCTATATTACGGTCTTTAATGCAACATTTAAGGGCTCGCTCACACTGAATCAGCAAGATGCTTCCGATGCGTTGCTGAT
>DBZJ01000019.1:0-488 GCA_002311635.1 Syntrophaceae bacterium UBA1163 | reverse complement strand
GATGCTTCCGATGCGTTGCTGATTGAGGGTGCGGTCGTGGAATGCAACCCAGGGAACCGGGCAGCCCGTGCCTGGGTGGGAATGGGTGCAGGCAGAGCTGGTGCTGCGGTTGTTTGCGAGGTTTATCAGCCCGGCGAATCGAAGCCTTGCATACGCATCTATACCAGGGATACTTCTGCTGCTTCTGGAAACTGGGGCGGCAATTCTGTCATGATGCTCAACAATATCATGACCGTGCTTGCCCAGCGTCTCGCCGCAACCCTGAACACCACCGTTGCCAGCGGGGCCGCTCCCGCGCCGAGGCGAGGCATGAAAAAAGCCACTTCCCGTCGCCCGGTGGCGGAAGAGACTGCGGGTGAGGGTGAATAACCCGGTTTTCCTGAAGCCCCTTCCCCTTGATCCTCCTTTGCTCTCCTTTCACAGGAAAAAGGGGAAGGTCACTTCTCCCTTTCGTAAACGGAGGAGTTTCCCCTCTTTGGCAAAGAGGG
>DBZJ01000187.1:1633-3540 GCA_002311635.1 Syntrophaceae bacterium UBA1163 | reverse complement strand
TAGCCCAGGGAGTGGTTCATTTAGAACCGCAGGTGGAACAGGAGGTGGCGGAGCAGGTTCCGCAGGAGGAGCTGGCGGTGCTCTTAAACTTCCCACCGACGGAAAAGGCAAAAGCGGACATCACACGGTGAACTTTCTTGCTCTTACATTTAGGGCAGGCAATCTTTTCGGAGGTATTCAACACCAATTTTTCAAATTCGTTCCGGCATTGACCACAGTGATACTCGTAAATAGGCACCTTACGAACTCCTTCTAAGCTCATCGTAACATTTTCTCATTCGATCAGCAAGGGAGCTCGCTTCTTTTGCTGCCTTGAGACCCTTTTCTTCTTTCAAGTCGGAAGAGATTTTTTTGCAGACCTCTTCCACTTTTCTCAAATATTCCTTTTTCAGTCTTCCATCTGATTTGGCGCGCGCCACCTTGGAAAAATAGAATAAGGACTTTGAATAGGCATTCCTATAGTATTCGATCATCCCAAGGCTGAAGTTCAGCAGGAATTGAAGGCCGCCGTCATGAGGGTCCATTTCCAACGCCTTTAAAAAATAGTTTGACGAGAGATCATAATGTCCACTCCGCAGATAACTCACCCCCGCGAACCGGTAGGCATCCAAAAACCCTCTTTTGAACATCTCATTGAAAATGTCTCTCGTTTTTTTTGGACCATAAACCTTGTGCAGAAGCGTCAGATTTTCCAGAAGGAAACGGACCAAAAATGGATTTTTCGATCTCTCTTCGAAAAGATCGATGAGTTGTGCCGTCGCATCTTTGAAAAGAGACCGAGTCTCGAGCATCCCTTCGGCCACACCCTGCTCGGCCTTCAGAATGATTCGCTCAAACAGTTGAAGATAATCCGTTTCGTGCTCGGATTTCCCGAACTTGGCTTTGTATTGAAGATACCTGGGCCGGTAGACTTCCATTTGATAGAAGTTCTCTCTCAATTTCATGGCTTCGTGGAAAATCGACCCAATCACCAGGTCGAGAAGCCACTCATTCTTCTGAACCGGTTTTTTCCCTTTATATCGAAAGAGGGAATGGCACTGCTCCTTCAAATTATAGAGGACGCTCTGGCCTTTGTCATCCACCCAAACGCCAATATCTGAGAATCGGAGACGACCCCCATTATATTTCTTGAGGATTTCCTGAAAAGCGACCTCCGAGAGGAGAAGCCCCCGTACGATTTCCAATATATTTCTATTCCCTGTCACCTTTAGATTTCCTTTCTTTTCATTTACGCTCTTGTCAAATATACCAGGTCGGCGTCTGTTTGTGAAGTCCCCAGATTTCTTGAAAAATATTGACGCAACGGACAAAAAAAAGTTATATAATGACGTTAATCTTTGAAAGGAGGGGATTCTCATGGCAGTTAGGGTCGGGATTAATGGATTTGGCAGAATTGGTCGAAACGTCCTGCGAGCGGGTCTGAATAGGAAGGAGCTGGAATTCGTAGCGGTCAACGATCTTACCGATGCGCAGACATTAGCCCACCTCTTGAAATACGATTCCGTCCATGGAAAATTTGGTACACGGGTCGAAGCGAAGAAGGATGCCATCTCCATCGACGGGAAAGAAGTAAAGGTCTTAGCGCTCAAAGACCCGGGACAGCTTCCCTGGAGGGATTTGGGAGTGGATGCCGTGCTGGAAAGCACGGGGAAATTTACGGATCGAGCGGGCGGCTCAAAGCATATGGAGGCGGGCGCGAAAAAAGTAGTGGTTTCTGCCCCGGCAAAAGACCCGGACGTGTCATTGGTCTTGGGAGTCAATGAGAAGGATTATGATCCTTCAAAACATCACATCATCTCAATGGGGTCTTGCACGACAAACTGTCTTGCTCCGATTGCCAAGATATTAGTAGATGAGTTCGGGGTGGAATATGGACTGATGACCACCATTCATGCCTATACCAACGA
>DBZJ01000187.1:0-1547 GCA_002311635.1 Syntrophaceae bacterium UBA1163 | reverse complement strand
ACCAACGATCAGGTGATTCTCGATTTTCCGCATCGGGATCTTCGCCGGGCCAGGGCAGCTGGAATGTCCATGATTCCAACCACCACAGGGGCGGCCACCGCTCTCTCCTTGGTCATCCCGGAACTGAAAGGAAAGATGGACGGGATGGCCATCCGTGTTCCCACACCGAATGTTTCCGTAGTTGATCTGGTAGCGAGGTTGAAGAGAGAGACGACGGTAGAAGAGGTGAATAAGGTTTTAAAGTCCTATGCCAACGGGAAATTGAAAGGAATCTTGAGTTTTTGTGAGGAGCCCCTTGTCTCCATTGACTTCAATGGCAATCCCCATTCCTCCATTGTGGATGGTCCCTCAACGAAGGTGATCGGTGGAAAACTGGTGAAAATTATTTCCTGGTACGATAACGAATGGGGTTTCTCGAATCGAATGGTCGAGTTGTTGGTATATCTTTTTGGGAAAAAGTAATGCTGCTTCGTGATACGGTAAGGGTAAAGGTGCCCGTGTTATTGAGGGACAGTGAACATTAAACGATAAACGATGATCAGTGTATTATTTTTTGTTCATTGTCCATCGTTCATTGTACGAAGGCAGCTTCCAGGCCCTGACCTTAACCTGAATTGTAAAACGAAGACATCAGTAGGAGCAGGTAATGGCCATTCGCACCGTAGATCAGATCGAGTTGAAGGGGAAGCGGGTATTCATTCGAGTCGATTTTAATGTCCCCCAAGACGAAAAGGGCAACATTACCGATGATACTCGGATTCTACTCTCACTTCCAACGATTCGGTTTGTCGGTGAAGCCGGGGGGAAGGTGATCCTCGCCTCTCATCTGGGGAGACCTAAGGGAAAGAAGGACCCTAAATTTAGTTTGGCTCCGGTTGCCAAAAAATTATCTGAACTCTTGAAGAAAAAAGTGGCTTTCGCCACGGATTGTATCGGACAAGAAGTTCAGAAACAGATTGAAGGGCTGAAAGATGGGGAGGTTCTTCTCCTGGAGAACCTCAGGTTTCATCCTGAAGAGGAGAAAAATGAAGAAGCTTTTTCAAAAGCCCTGGCTTCTCTCTGCGACGTTTATGTCAATGACGCCTTTGGGACTGCCCACCGGGCTCATGCCTCCACAGAGGGAATGACACGATTTGTGAAGACTATGGCGGCGGGTTTTTTAATGATGAAAGAGGTTGAGAGTCTGGAGAAGGCACTGGTAAATCCACAAAAGCCTTATGTGGCGATTCTCGGCGGGGCAAAAGTTTCCGATAAGATCGGTGTCATCCAAAACCTTCTGGACAAGGTAACCACGCTCCTGATCGGGGGAGGGATGGCCTATACTTTCCTCAAGGCTGAGGGATTCCAGGTGGGAAAATCACTTGTCGAAGAGGACCAGATCGGCTTCTCGCGTGACCTGTTGGAAAAAGCGAAGGGGAAGATTACTTTTCTCCTCCCCTCTGATCACGTCGCCGCCGAGCGAATGGATATTCAATCGAAGAGAGAGGTTGTCAAGAACGACAAAATTCCTTCGGGATGGACCTGCTTGGATATCGGTCCAGAGACGG
>DBZJ01000159.1:22239-52235 GCA_002311635.1 Syntrophaceae bacterium UBA1163 | reverse complement strand
ACTTAATGCGTTTGTATTAAATACGCTGTTCCCCAAGAAGATGTGGCCCGGAAAGTATCTTTTTAAAAAGAAAGGTAACCAGGGCTTTTGATTTTTTTCACGAAGTCCCCGAAAGACGTCAGTATAGAAACCATAGTATCGGACTATTTGTTCTCTCCGATCCGTAATACCGGATGTCATGGCGGCCAGCCGTGCTATCTAAGGCATCGAAGATCTTTTCTTGCCGGTTGTCCCTAAAGAGGGGCCATTTGAGCAGCTCACTCGGCTGAAAAGCGAATTCCTACCCGTATTTTGGAGAGTCCTATTCCCTTGAATGCCGTTCTTCTTGCTAATTTTATACCCGATGCTATTGTATTTATAGGTGAAGCCAGGCATTTAAGGACGTCGATTTGACTTGAAGGTTTTTCAAAGAAAAGATACCAAATAAATGATAATGTGATTACGATAGCCACCACGACAAGAGGCTGAATCAAGTCCCCCAAAAATGGAATGACATTTCTTGCAACCATTCCTGCCAATATATTCAAGGGAAAATGTAGCAAGTATAAACTATAAGAAAACGCGCCCATTATTGTGAATAGCCTAACAACTAAAAAACGCTCCAGTTCGAGATCGTATTTGTACATTACCAACAATACATAGCCGATTGTAAGAGCATAACTCAAAGTACGAAGTTGACTATCTTCGAAGGCACAGAAACAATGAAATGCAAAGAGAAAAAATGTAAATAGATATATGATCAGCTTCTTTTTTGGAACAAAACCCCTCCTCAATAACGAATATACCGTAAATCCAACATAGAACTGTGCAAAATATGGAAGAAAAACACCGTATGGCAGAATGTCTTTGATAGGAGCGAGATACGTTAGTAGTGAGGCAATGAATCCAATAAACATTAGGAAGGAGAAATATTTCTTAAAATAAAGACAAATAAATACATATATATATACTTGCACAATAATTGCCAGGAACCATAGGGGCCCGTTCAGTGGATCGAACGCCGTGCTCAGCGTCCAACTCGTTGCCGAAAAAATCTTTGCCAGGGTTATTATCTGAATCCACTCCATGAGAGAATACGGTGAGAAAAGTATGAAAGCGTGTGTCTTGAATGTTAAAGCTACGGCATGAAGAAACGGAATGAACAAAGCTGCAATTAATAAACTCCACCAATAGCAAAAAAATATTTTCTTAAGGCGGCGCACTAAGAACATATGTGGCTGCTGAAAATAAGCAGCGTTAGATATCGATGCTGCAATTGCATATCCGCTTATGACAAAGAAGACTGGAAGGCCGGGAAATCCATATTTCATTATGACGTTTTTATAAAATCCATAATGCTCGGAAGGCAACAAGTGAAAACATACAATCGACAATATTGCCAAACCTCTAAATGCGTCTAATAATTTATACTTTTTAAAATGTGGATTCTTATTCGATAATGTGCGTTCCATTGTTTTGTAATAAGAGCAATTTTTATGCCTAAAAGTGCCAACATATCAATTCGTGTCAATTGTTGAAACTGCACAGTAATTCATCACCATTCATATAAGCTTTTTTGGATTTCCTATTGTCATTAGAGAAGGTCAAAAATGGAAAAGATTTTCTTAAAAGTTCTAAATTATTTCACTTCTAACTTTCAGCACAGCGGTTGGATGATGGTTACAATTTGGATGAGCTAAAGGAAGTCTATGGTCATTCAAGTATTGCAACGACTCAAGGATATGCAAACTAACGAACAGGTAGATTGGTAGACATCATGAGGGGGGAAAAAAGTTAATAGTCAGTTAATACTGGAGCCAAGTTGGGAACTTATTGAAAAGAAAAAGCGGAAATGGTCGGGGCGAGAGGATTTGAACCTCCGACACCTGACACCCCATGCCAGTGCGCTACCAGGCTGCGCTACGCCCCGATCATCAGAATTCTCGCTTCATCTTCTTCCCCTCTCCCCTTCAAGAAGAGAGGGAGAGGTTGAGGGTCAACCTCAACGCATCTAATGCGTTTGTATCACTGTCTAGTATACTTAAGTTTCCCTCAAAAGTCCAGCTTTCCAATCGATAGGAAAGGTCGCCCCTTTGGCTCCCTCTTTCCCCTTTCTGGTGAAGATCAGAAGAGCGAGGGTTAGGACAGCGATACAGAATAAAAGGAGGATGAGGACGAGAAATACAAGAATCAGCAAACCAATGATGACCTTGGACATTTGTTCTGCCTCTCAAGGGCCATAAAAAATCGATTCTTCACTTATTTTTGAATCAGGATGAACTATTCCAATATTTTCTTGATCCCCTTCAGTTCTTCCTGAAGGGCAATCAGAAACTCATGGGCCTCTCCGTTGGACCCTTTCTCTACCAGTTTCAACTTCAATTGTTTGTTTTCCAATCTTTCCAGATCCCTGATCTTTTTCTTTGCGCCAGCGATGGTGAACCCCTCCTCGTAAAGGAGTTTCTTTATCTTCAAGATGAGGTCTAAGTCTTTCCTCCGGTAAAGCCGCTGCAAGGATCCCTCTTTATGAGGCCTGATGGCCTTGAACTCCGATTCCCAATAACGCAGCACGTGAGGCTTGAGGCCGGTAATACGGCTCACCTCTCCAATGCGATAATAGAGCCTTTCGCGGGAAATGGTGGTCTCCATCTCATGCCCCTTGAGCAGCCTTCCCATCTTTCCTCTCTAACTTCTCCCTGCAGCGGACGAGCAGGAAAGCCAGGCGTTGACAATACCCTCAAAAAGTTATGACTCCTTACGGTTGAGGGCTCCCTTTAATACCTGGCTTGGCTTAAAGGTCAAGATCCTTCTTGCCGTGATCTCGATGTCGCTCCCTGTCTGCGGGTTCCGGCCCCGCCTCGACCTCTTTTTCCTAACCACAAAATTTCCAAACCCGGAGATCTTGATCTTGTCCTCCTTGATCAGGCTATCCTTGATGATATCAAAAATATATTCTACAATCTTGGCCACCTCTTTCTTCGAAAATCCCACCTTCTCGTAAATGTTCTCCACAATATCCACCTTCGTCATCGCCTATCTCCTCCTTTCTTCTAAGGATTATTTCGTGACGGGTGCGCCACCCTGGAACGATGAAAATTGCAAATCCCCTCTCGCCTTCTCTAGTAAAGGGGGTTGAGAGAATTTGGCAATGTCTATTGTCTTAAATCGAGCTGGAAGCCCTCCTTTAATCTGGAGAAGAGTTCTTCGTGGTATCGATTGACCTCTTCATCCGTCAAGGTTCGGTCATTCGCCTGATACCGGATTCGACAGGAAATTCCCTTCTTTCCACCCTGGATTGGAGGTCCTTGATAGATATCGAAAACGGCGACCTCTTCGACGAAAGGCTGATGGAAGGACCGGATAGCTTCCATGACTCTTTCTACTTCCAGGTCTTTGTCGACCACGATGGAAAGATCTCTATAGACCGCAGGGAATTTTGGCAGGGGCTGAAATCCCCTTCTTTCCCCTGCCCACTTCACCATCTTGC
Organism: Syntrophaceae bacterium UBA1163; assembly: GCA_002311635.1. Lineage (GTDB taxonomy): Bacteria > Desulfobacterota > BSN033 > BSN033 > UBA1163 > UBA1163. The sequence goes on along the minus strand of DBZJ01000159.1, from coordinate 48,769 downwards.
TAAAGTCCAATTCAAATAGATAAGCCGCTCCATGAAGCTCGTAGTGGCCCAGAACCTGGGGATGGGCTTCTCCTAAAACTCCCAAAATCTCATGATCAACCACGACCCTCGAGCCTTTTCCAGGATGAAGATAAGGGACATCGTCCGCTCTGCTGAACTTTGCCCCCTTAATTTGCAGGTTCTCCAAAAGATCTTCCACGCAACCCTTCACATCATAAAAATCAACCGATCTCGAAGAAAAGGCCCAATGCGGGTCTCTGTCGAACCCCATGGCCAATCCCGCCAAAAATTTGACTTCTTTCGGGAGCCTTTCACCCTCTTGGGGAAAGAATACTTTTCTTAATTCAAAGAGCTTAAGATTGGAATTCTTCCTGGAGATATTGTACCGTGCGGTCTCCATCAGGCCCGGGATGAGCGTGGTCCTCATGACTGAGAAATCTTCTGTCAGCGGGTTGAGGATTCGCAGGTGCCTCCTTCTCGGATCGTCCGAAGGGAGCGCAATCCTGTCCCAGGAAGCAGGAGAGGTAAAGCTATAGGTAATCGTTTCATGGTAACCGTGATAGATGAGAGTGTCTACCGCTTTCTTTTCGACAACGAACTCCTTGCTTCTCCCTTCCGAGGAAGGAGGCCCTTTGGGAAGGGTAAGAGGAATTTTCTCGTAACCATCCAGCCTGGCCACTTCTTCAATGAGATCGATCTCTCTTTCCAAATCCCCTCTGAAAGAAGGAGGGGTTACCACGAGACAATCCTGACCTTCTCCCCGAACTTCCAGTTCCAAATCTTCCAGATAATTCCTTGCCAACGCGGCAGAAACCTTGGTCCCCAACACCTGATGAATCTTTTCGACGCTCAAACGAATTGGACTTGGCTCAATCGGTATGGGATAAACATCCACCACGCCCTCCACGGCCCTTCCGTCCGCCAGGTCATGAATCAATTGGGTGGCTCGGTTCGCCGCAGCAAGACATCCTCCGTAGTCGATCCCTCTTCCAAAACGGTAAGCTGCCTCTGTTTCCAGACTGAGCTTTTTGGATGTCCTCCGAATCCCCGCCGGGTTGAAATAGGCGCTTTCAAGGAGGACCCGCTTCGTATCTTCTTTGATCTCTGAATTGAGACCACCCATGACGCCCGCGACGGCAACAGGCTTCGCAGCATCACAGATCATGAGCATCTCTCCGTCCAGGGTCCTTTTGACTCCGTCGAGAGTGATGAATTCCTCACCCTCCTTCGCTCTCCGGACGATAATCCGACCTCCCCCCAGTAATTCAAAATCGAAGGCGTGGAGCGGCTGTCCATATTCCATCATGACGTAGTTGGTCACGTCGACGACATTATTAATGGATCGTATCCCTACACTTTCCAATCGATTGCTCATCCAATTGGGAGTAGGACCGATCTTCACCCTTTCGATCATCCTCGCCACGTACCGGGGACACAAGTCTTGATCTAAAATCGTCACGGAAGTCTTTTGATGAATCTCCTCCCCCTGGTTCGTAAGAGAAGAGCCCGGATACTTTATTCTCTGATGGGTTAAGGCAGCGATCTCTCGGGCCACTCCGATGACGCAGAGGCAGTCCGGACGATTAGGGGTGACGCTGATATCGAGAACGGCATCCCTCAAGCTTAATGCCTCGCCTAAATCCTCCCCCAAGGAAACAGAGGCCGGAAGAATCATAATCCCGGAAGTATCCTGGCCGAGTGCAAGCTCTGTTTCTGAGCACAGCATCCCATCCGAGGCGACTCCTCTGATCTTCGATCTCTTGATTTCAACCCCGTTCGGGAGTCGGGCTCCGACAAGGGCTAACGGGACTCTCTGGCCTTCTTTGATATTGGTCGCCCCGCACACGATTGAAAAGGTTTCCCGATCCGTCTTCGCCTCGACCAATGAGAGTCGATCTGCATTGGGGTGTCTTCGAATGGATTGAATCTCAGCCACCACCACCTTCTCAAGTCCCTCCCCCACGGAGGTGGCCCCTTCCACTTCCAGACCGGCCATGGTCAGAAGGTTGGTCAACTCCTTCAATCCCATCCTGATCTCGACATACTCTTTGATCCAATTCAGACTGACCTTCATCTTACTCCAATCGCGGATTCCGGAGTGCGGAATTTGTAATTTAAATCCGCAATCCGCAATCAGCATTCCGCACTTAAAATTGCCTGAGGAATCTCAGATCGTTTGTAAAGAAGAGTCGGATATCATTAATTCCGAACTTAAGCATCGCGATCCGCTCAATGCCCAATCCAAATGCAAAACCGGTCACTTCCTCGGGATCGTAATTCACAAACTTATAAACCGCCGGGTCCACCATTCCAGACCCAAGGATTTCTAACCATCCTGTATTGGAACAAATCCCGCATCCCTTTCCCCCGCAGATGAAACATTCAATGTCGATTTCCGCACTGGGTTCTGTGAAGGGGAAAAAACTGGGCCGGAATCGGAGCTTTGTCTCTTTGCCAAACATCTGGTGAACAAAGGCGGTTAGTACGCCTTTCAGATCGGCAAACGTAACTCCCTTGTCGACGAGAAGCCCCTCCACCTGATGGAACATAGGAGAATGACTTGGGTCCGAATCGCATCGGTAGACGGCCCCCGGAGAGATCACTCGCACGGGAGGCCGTTTCTTCTCCATCGTCCTCGCCTGAACGGGTGACGTATGCGTCCTCAAAACCACGTCATCCGAAATAAAGAAGGTCGCCTGCATTTCTCTGGCAGGATGACCCTTTGGAATATTGAGAGCCTCAAAATTGTAGTAGTCCAGTTCGACCTCCGGTCCTTCTACAACCTCGAAGCCAAGGCGGGAGAAGATATCGATGATCGCATCAAGGATCTGGGTGAGAGGATGCCTCTTCCCGACGGGAATCCTCCTCCCGGGAAGGGTCACGTCGATCTTCTCTCTTTCCAAAGCCTCCCGCCTGTCTTTCTCTCGAATTCGCGAAAGGGCTTCTTCGATTCTCGTTTCCGTGTTCTGCTTGAGTTGATTCGCTATTTGCCCTATCTCTCTACGTTCTGACTCAGGGAGCGTTCCTAAACTTTTAAGGATCTGTGTGATGCTCCCCTTTTTACCCAGATACTTTACGCGGACTTCCGAGATCTCTTTCTGCGTGGAGGCTTGAGAAAGGGAAACGCGTACTTCGTTTTGAAGTCTGTCCAACTCCTCTTTCACGAGGCGACTCTCCTGCGTTAAGCCTTCCCCGACCTGCTCGTCTTTGCCATCTCGGCGATTTTGGAAAAGGCGTTGGGATCATTCACCGCCAAATCGGCTAATATCTTTCGGTCCAATTCGATATGAGCTTTCCTCAGGGCCTCCATTAAACGGCTGTAAGAGAGACCATGAAGCCTTGCTGCCGCATTGATGCGAGTAATCCATAATCTTCTAAAGTCCCTCTTCCTGGCCCTTCGGTCTCGGTAGGCATAAGCCAGAGCCCGATGAACCGCATCGACAGCCGTTCGATAGAGCCGGCGTCTCCCTGCCCGGTAACCCTTGGCCATTTTCAGGACCTTTTTCCGCCTCTGTCTTGTCTTAGGTCCTCCTTTTACCCTCGGCATGATTGATTATCCTCCTGGTTGTCGCTATGCGCAAAGCGCCAAGCGCTAAGCGTTTTTTAGATATACGGTATCAACTTCTTGATCCCTTTGGAGTCGGTTTTCTCGATAAGCTTCGGCCTCCTGAGGCCCCGCTTTCGATTGGTCGCTTTCTTCGTCAGAATATGCCGGGCAAATGCCTTCTTGGCCCTTATCTTCCCCGTCCCGGTCTTCTTAAATCTTTTGGCTGCTCCTCGATTGGTTTTCAATTTTGGCACGTGATTCTCTCCTCCTGAAATAGTGTTAGTGGGGCGTGTCAGTGAAAGGCTTACCAACACCAATCACCGACGCCTGTTATCCTCTTCTATTGGGTTTTTTGACTCTGGAGAGGAGCTAAGATCATAATGAAATTTCTTCCCTCAAATTTGGGGGGCTGCTCAACCTTCGCCCACTCCTTCGCCTCCTCGGTGATCCTCCCGAGCATGCTCCTCCCCAGGTCCGGGTGGGTCAACTCCCTTCCCCTAAAAACAATGGTCACCTTGGTCTTGTTCCCCTCCTTTAAGAAACGCTCGATATGACGAAGCTTAAACTGGAAATCGTGTTCCTCCGTCTTCGGCCTCATTTTCACTTCCTTAAGATGAACAACGACCTGTTTCTTTTTCGCATCATGCGCCTTCTTGCTTTGTTGGTATTTGAACTTCCCAAAGTCCATGATTCGGCAGACGGGCGGTTCCGATTTCGGAGAAACCTCCACCAGGTCGAGCTCATAATTGACCGCTAGCCGGAGTGCCTCTACCGCGGGCAGGACTCCCAGCTGCTTCCCCTCGGGGTCGATCACCCTCACTTCCCTCGCTCGAATTTCTCGATTAATTCGAACATCTCTTGCGATAAACATCACCTCCTTTTCTTGTCGCTATGCGCATAGCGCTAAGCGCTTAGCGTATCTCATAACTTGGGATATTCGGATTCGATCTGTTTAACAAAATCCTCAACCGGCATCGATTTTAGCGTCTCCCCATTTCGTTTCCGAGGAGAAATGGTTTTCTCTTTTACTTCCCGATCTCCAATCACCAACATATAGGGAACCTTCTGGATCTGAGCTTCTCGAATCTTGAACCCTAACTTCTCATTACGGAAATCCTTCTCGACTCGTATCCCTGCTTGAATGAGTTGTTTGTAGGCACCTTCACCATAAGGCGCCTGCCGGTCCGTGACCGTCATTAGGATCGCCTGGGTGGGAGCAAGCCAAACAGGAAATGCTCCGGCATAGTGCTCAATCAATACCCCGATGAACCTCTCCATGGCTCCGAGGATGACCCGATGAAGCATGACCGGCCTGTGCCGTTCCCCGTCGCTCCCCACATACGTCAGGTCAAACCGCTCGGGCATAGCGAAGTCCACTTGAATCGTCGCACACTGCCACCTCCGGTTGAGCGCATCTTTTAGCTTGACATCGATCTTCGGACCGTAAAAAGCCCCTTCCCCTTCATTCACATCGTAAGAAAGGTTTTTCGTTTTAAGGGCATTCAGAAGGGCCTGGGTGGCTCTTTCCCAGTCCTCATCCGCCCCAATCGATTTTTCCGGCCTTGTGCTGAGTTCCATTTCATACTCGAAGCCAAAGATCTTCATCACATCATCCACAAACTCGATGATCGAGCATATCTCATCGTTCAACTGTTCGGGCCGGCAGAGGATATGGGCATCGTCCTGGGTAAACCCTCTCACCCGGAGAAGACCATGAAGCTCCCCGGATTTCTCGTGCCGGTACACCGTTCCCAATTCGAAATATCGGATGGGGAGATCTCGATAACTTCGAATTTGAGATTTGTAGATGAGCATATGGGCCAGGCAGTTCATCGGTTTGATCCCATATTCGGCATCCTCCACCTTTGTGAAGTACATCTTGTCCCGATAGTTTTCGAAATGGCCGGATTGTTTCCAAAGTTCCAGCCGGAGGAGATGAGGACCGATGACGATTTGATAACCTCGCTTCAGATGCTCCTTCTTTTCAAAGTCCTCTAAGATCGTCCTGAGGATAGCGCCCTTGGGGTGATAGATCACCAGACCCGGGCCCGCTTCTTCGCTCAGACTGAAGAGGTCGAGTTCTCTTCCCAATTTTCGGTGGTCTCGTTTCCGAGCCTCCTCGAGCATGCGGAGAAACTCTTCCAAGGCCTCTTGGGCCGGAAATGCCGTTCCGTAAATCCTCTGGAGAACTCTGTTCCGGGCATCTCCTCTCCAATAAGTTCCCGATACGCTTAAGAGCCGAAAGGCTTTGATTCTCCCCGTCGAGGGGATATGGGGCCCTTCACAAAGGTCTAAAAAGCTCCCCTGCCGATACAGGGAAACGCGATCCGGAAGATCTTCCAGGTGCTCCACTTTGTAGGCTTCACCCATCTCTCGAAAGGTTCTAAGGGCCTCTTCTTTTGAGACTTCCTCGCGGATAAAGGGCTCGTCCTTTGCGACAATATCGGACATCCTTTTTTCGATCGCCTCAAGATCTTGTGTCGTAAAAGTTCGATCATAATCGAAATCGTAATAAAAACCGTTTTCCGTCGATGGGCCGAAGGTAAGTTTAACCGTTGGGAAGAGCTCCTTTACCGCTTGAGCCATGACATGAGAGGCGGAATGGCGCAGTATCTCTAATCCTTTTTTCGACCGAACCGAAATGAATGAAACCGGGGCATCCTTTTCCATCGCTCTGCCGAGGTCGAGGAGAGTTCCATCCACTTGTGCGGCGATCGCTTCCTTATCCCACTGGTCAGCCAGCTCTTTAAGCTTCGTACCTTTCGGAATCTGCCTTTTCTCACCATCGGGCATTGTGATCGTCACCTGCTCTCCCATTTTCACGCCGTCCCACTTGAATTGAAAATGGAGAGGCATCACTCAAAATAAATCTGAATGATGCCTCTCCATTTTGTCTTCATTAAAATGTCTGACTCTTCAATAACTTATGTTCCACTTTTAATAGATTGGTTTCAATGGTAGGCACGTGGGGATTTGAACCCCAGACTTCTACCGCGTCAAGGTAGCGCTCTCCCCCTGAGCTACGTGCCTTCAGACCTCCCTGACTCGAATATACACGTTTTCGAAAGTATTTGTTTTCATAACAGCTTTTTGAAATATTGTCAAGAAAATTCTTAAGTTACGACTCTATGTCCTGAATACCAATTCCCCTTTCCTATCATCCAGATCTGCGGTAATCATATTGCCTTCCTTAAATTTACCCTCCAATAATTTCATTGCTAATTTATCCTGAATCTCTTTTTGAATCACCCGCTTAAGGGGCCGCGCCCCATAGGCAGGATCAAATCCTTCCTTGGCTAACCATTCCTTGGCCTTTTCAGTCATCTTCAGTTGTATTCGCTTCTCCGATAGTCGTTGCTCGAGTTTCTTCACCTGGATTTCGACGATCGCCTTAATCTGTTCCAGTCCGAGACTGTGGAAGATGATGAGTTCGTCAACCCGATTCAAGAATTCCGGTTTGAACTGGGCCTTGACGGCATCCATCACCCGACGCCGCATCTCTTCATAATCTTTCTCACCTAAGTCCACGATCCATTGGCTTCCGATATTGGAGGTCATGATCACCACGGTATTCTTAAAATCAACCGTTCGACCGTGACCGTCGGTGAGCCTTCCATCGTCTAAAATCTGTAAGAGGATGTTGAACACGTCCGGATGGGCCTTCTCGATCTCATCCATCAGCACAATGGAATAAGGTCTTCTCCGAACCGCCTCCGTAAGAAAACCGCCCTCCTCGTATCCAACATACCCCGGCGGTGCGCCGATCAATCGGGCCACAGAATGTTTCTCCATGTACTCCGACATATCAATTCTCACCATGGCCTGCTCATCATCGAATAAGAACTCGGCCAGGGCGCGAGCCAGCTCCGTCTTTCCCACCCCGGTGGGTCCCATAAAGATAAAGGAGCCGATGGGCCGATTGGGGTCCTGTAGACCTGCCCTCGCCCTTCTCACGGCATTGGAAACAGCGATGATCGCGTCATCCTGGCCCACGACCCTCTGTTTGAGCCTCTCTTCCATGTGGACCAGTTTTTCGACCTCTCCCTCCAACATCCTTGAAACGGGGATACCGGTCCATTTGGAAACCACCTCAGCAACGTCTTCTTCATCCACCTCTTCTTTCAACATCTTTTCGCTTTTTTGAAGTTCGGCAAGTTTCCCTTCTTCTTTTTTCAGTTCGCTTTCGAGTCTTGCCATCTCTCCGTACTGCAGCTCCGCCAGCCTCGAATAATTCACCTCTCTCTCCGCCTCCTTCATCATCTGCTTTGTCTTCTCGATCTTTTCTTTGATCTCGCGGATTCTTGAGATCGCTTTCTTCTCGTTGTCCCACTTGACTTTCTTTTCGCCGACTTCCTCTTTCAGGTCGGCGAGCTCTTTTTCGAGCTTTTTCAACCGATCGAGGGAAGCTTTGTCCTTCTCCTTTTTCAGGGCCTGACGTTCGATCTCAAGCTGCATGATCTTCCGCTGGACTTCGTCGATCTCCACAGGGACGCTATCGATCTCAATTCTCAGCCTCGATGCGGATTCATCAATCAAATCGACCGCTTTGTCCGGAAGGAAGCGGTCTGAAATGTACCGATGGGAAAGCATTGCTGCCGCGATGATGGCCGAGTCTTTGATTTTTACGCCATGATGAATCTCGTAACGCTCCTTTAATCCTCTTAAAATGGCAATGGTATCTTCGACCGACGGTTGGCTGACGTAAATCGGCTGGAACCGTCTCTCCAGGGCGGCATCCTTTTCCACATATTTTCGATATTCATTGAGCGTGGTGGCGCCGACACATCGGAGCTCCCCTCGAGCGAGGGCGGGCTTCAGCATATTCGAAGCATCGATGGCGCCCTCTGCAGCGCCAGCACCGACCAAGGTGTGGAGCTCATCGATGAAGAGAATGATATTCCCCGCGGCATTTGAAATCTCTTTCAAAACGGCTTTCAACCTGTCTTCGAATTCACCCCTGAATTTGGCGCCGGCAATCAGGGCTCCCAGATCAAGGGCGACCAGTTTCTTATTTTTCAACGTCTCCGGAATATCTCCTTTGACGATTCTCTGTGCCAATCCTTCCACAATGGCGGTTTTACCGACTCCCGGCTCGCCGATCAAGACAGGGTTATTCTTCGTTCTCCTTGAGAGGACTTGAATCACCCTTCGGATTTCATCATCTCTGCCGATAACCGGATCGAGCTTTCCTTTCCTTGCCTCCTCGGTGAGGTCCCTGGCATAGCGTTTCAAGGCCTGGTATTTCTCTTCGGGGTTTTGATCCGTAACACGATGAGGCCCACGAATCTCTTGCAGCACCCTGAAAATCGCATCCTTCGTCACCCCACTTCTCCGGAGGATCTGAAAAGCAGCCCCTTGCTTCTCATCGGCAATCGCAATGAGCAGATGTTCGGTTGAGACGTATTCATCCGTCAATCTCTCGGCTTCCTTCCAAGCATTGTTTAGAATTTCATTGAGCCGGCTGGATAGATAGACCTGTCCTGCTCCTCTCCCCGTCACCTGAGGAATCCGATTTAACTCATCCTCCAACTGAGAAGCGATTAAATCCGGGTTCGACCCCAATTTTTGGAGGATGGGGATGACAATCCCCTCCTTCTTTCCGAGGAGGGCTGCCAAGAGGTGCTCCACGTCTATTTGCTGATGGTGCTTTCGCTCGGCAACAGCTTTCGCCTCTTGCAGAGCTTCCTGAGCTTTCAAAGTGAGTTTCTCTGTATCCATTTTGTTTCACTCCCCCCTATTCAATTACCCCTATAAAATGACCCAATTACACCCTAAAATAATCATCCTCCCGAGGTTTTGCAAATAGAATTTCCCAATTATTTTAAAACCTCTGCCAAACTGGCGAATTCCCGGATTGTAAGGGTTTCCGGTCTTCTTCGAGAGTCTATTCCGATCCTCTCCATCCTCGATTCGATGGATTCGGGGAGCGAAAGGTCTGAATGTCTCAGCGCATTGATCAAAGTTTTTCTACGGTAACCGAAACAGGCTTTCACCACTCTCTTGAACCATTCCTCATCTTCCTTTTCAATCATGGGTTTTTCTTTCCAGGCCATTTGAACCACGGCTGATTCAACCTTCGGTGGCGGAAAGAAGGCAGAGGGTTTGATGAAGAAGCGGATGGAGACGTCTAAGAACATTTGCACGAAGATTGACAGTGGACCGTATTCTTTTCTGCCCGTAGGAGCTACCATCCTCTCGGCAACCTCTTTTTGAAGCATTAAAGTGAACGTAGAAAAGGCTTCTTTTGATTCAATGAAGCGGAACAGAAGAGGTGTGGAGATCTGATACGGAAGGTTCGCCACCACTTTAACCGGACGTCCTTCCTTTTTAAAAAACCGCTTGAAGTCCAGCTTCAAAATATCGCTTTCCACCACTTCTACGGCAGGATGGCCTGTTGCTTTTTCCCTCAATATTGCCGCTAATTTTGGATCGACCTCGACGGCAATTACTTTTTTGACTTCGCGGGCAAGGGCGAGGGTCATTTCCCCAAGACCTGGGCCTATCTCAAGAACCACGTCCTCTTTTGCAACCCGGGCCGTTCGGACCACTTTACTTAAGATGTTCGGATCGACGAGAAAATGCTGGCCCAGTCTCTTCTTGGGAAATAGACCATATTCTCTTATTTCACTTCGAATCGATACCATAATAATTTCCGGGATTAGGGTTTAGGGATCAGGGATTAGGGTTTGCTAATCCCTAACCCCAAATTTCTAATCTCTCACGTGAGGGGTAAATTCGAGAATGCATTGAGTGATAGTGGTGACCTCATGCCTCGCTTCAAATATTCATATCCCACTACCCCGACCATCGCCGCATTATCTGTGCAAAAGTAAGGAGAGGGAAGATAGACTTTTAATCTCTGGTCAAGGGACTCCTCCTCTATCCTCTGCCGAAGGCGTTGATTGGCGGCCACCCCGCCTGAAAGAACGATTCTTTTCAGCCCCTGATGCTGAGCGGCTTGAACCGTTTTTTTCACCAATACCTCGACAACGGCCTCCTGAAAACTGGAGACAATGTCCCTGATGAGGTCTTCTGGATACCCTCCCAAAGGTTCGGGATGAGTCTTCACGTAATTGACGACGGCCGTCTTGAGTCCGCTGAAACTGAAGTCGAAGGATTTCTTCGAAAGAACAGGCCTCGGGAATCGAATCGCCTTGGGATTTCCTGTTTTTGAGAGTTCATCAATCACCGGCCCTCCCGGATATCCCAGACCCAAAAGTTTTGCCACCTTGTCGAAGGCCTCCCCTGCGGCATCATCCCGGGTCTGCCCTAATCGCTCATATTTTCCAAACCCATCCATACGAAAAAGTGAGGTGTGACCTCCGGAGACGACCAGTCCGATAAAAGGGAACCTTGGGGGCTTCTTCCCGAGAAAAATGGCTGAGAGATGCGCCTCGATGTGATTGACTCCGATGAATGGTAATCCTGAGGCAAAAGCCATGGATTTTGCGAAGGAGAGGCCGACCAACAGCGATCCCACCAAACCCGGTCCCTGGGTCACGGCAATTCCGTCTATTTCCTTTAATGTAACGTTGGCTGTCTTCAACGCTTCGGCCACAATGGGCACAATGGATTCGATATGTTTTCTCGATGCCAGCTCCGGAACGACTCCCCCATATTTCCGGTGAATTGGAACTTGAGAAGAGACGATATTTGAGAGGATCTTCCTTCCGTCCAAAACGACGGCTGCTCCGGTATCGTCGCAAGATGTCTCAATCGCCAAAACCAGCATGGGTATGCCCTGAGAAGTTATTTAGGCACGATGAACTTTAAACGATAACCGATTGAACAAAGTACTATGTTTCTAATACAAACGCATTAAATATTATTACATTTCATTGACTTGCCCCTCACCCCATCCCTCTCCCCAGCGGGGAGAGGGGAGGGTGAGGGGGCCTCCGTGTCAAAGTATTAAATGTGTTTGTATTAGTTCATCATTCATCGTCCTTTGCTTTCGAGGATAGTTTAGAAAGATACTCCAAAACGCCGGCGGATGCAAAAGAAAAAATAAAAATGCCTTCGAAAGAGCATTTCGAAGGCATCCAAGTATAAACGCAGAGCAAAAACGACAGAAGGGTATCGGAGGGCGGTTAACCTCCTTTTTTCATCTCCTCAAGGGATGAGAGTCTCTCGAAGGTACTCTTAAATTTAGGCGCATCTGAAGTCAATTCACTTGGCTCCTGATAATAGACTACCTTTCTTCTTTCCACGGGGAATCTCAAGGAAACTACGGTCTTTACCTTCTTTTCATCCTCCTCGAATTTCATTATTCCGCGGTTTCTTAGTACAATCTCGTCAACCAGTTTTAACGCAAGGTCCAAAATCTTTTCCCTTTGATGAGCAGAAATCCCCGATGGCGATCCAGGTTGCTCTGTCGGTTTCTTATAGCCCGAATACATAATTAAGATCTCAATAAAGTTCCCCTCTTGATCCTCTCTCACTTCCCTCTGAGGAGCACCGTGTCTGGTAAATACTCCTAAATTTCCGTTAACACCAATCAAGGCCATGACGTACTGCAGGACACAGCTCAACATATACCTTAGCTGGTCGTCAGGAACAGCGGTTTCCGGGAGATTCTTTTCAAGGGTCTTGAATAATTTGATCTTCTTTTCTTCCAGTTCGGTTTGATATTTTTTTACCTCCTCTTCGATGAGGGTGTTTACGGTATTTGTTTTTGTAATAGGATTGTTGATCCGAATATAAGCGAGAAGGCTATTCTGAACTAATTCGATCTTCTTAATGTCGTCGGTAATGACTCGATTGAGATAAACGCCAAACTCCCTATCGCTAAATTTTTCTTGATAAATTCGTGTAAACGTTTTGAGGTTCTTCAGCGTATCTTTGAATTGATCGATTAAATCAATGAAAAAGGGGAACAGGAGGAAGGCTACCCGCTCGTTGGGAATGATATTCTTTCTCATTTGGGTCGATTCTGCCTCGCTCTTGGGTCCGACGGATGCAGAAGGAGGCGTTTCATTCAAAAAGTCAAAAAAGATATCCTTTTCCATGTCTTTCTTTAACCTCTTAGATTTAATCCTGAATGAAAGTGAGCAAATTTAATGCCAACAATCAAGATATTTGTAATTATCTAATATTGTTCAAATTTTTGACAAACCCAACATTTTCAAATGGATCTGAAAAGGAAAAGATTTTCTCAAATGTCCAAAAACAATACACCATTCACCTCATTCACGGTGCGCCTTAATGCTGGGTGCCGTGTTTCAGCCCATGCAACAGCGTCACCCTGTGGTTCTTCCTAGATAAATCGATTCGATTATTTTTTCCAAAGGCGGATCAATGATACTGATGTCTTTGACGGAAAAGTTGGTCAATAACTGCGATGCCACGGATGCTGCCCGATGCGGTTCCACCTCAAGAATCAACGACGAAAGGATTCCGCTGGCGATCTCCATAAAGAAGTTGACCCGGTAGGCCAATCGCTCCATCCACGTCAGCTTAAAGACATACCAGAATTTTAAGATACTTTGATACATTCAGATTTTTTGAATCAGTTCATATTGACGAACAGGGCCTCAGGGTGTCCCGTAATAGATCTAAGGAGGTGTTTAGATGAGACCCGACATTGCTCTTGATGAACGTTTGGTTAAAAAGGCCATGAAACTCAGTCGCACGAGGACGAAGAAAGAACTTGTGAATCAGGCTCGTAAGGAATTCGTTGAAGACAGAAAACAACTCAATCTCACGGATTTGGCAGGGAAGATCGGATTCGCCAAAGATTACAATTATAAAGCACTTCGGACTGCCAAATGATTCTCGTCGATACTCCGTTTTAATCTATTTTCTTAAAGGTGCAGATAATGCAGGTAGCCTCTACGGGTGTAAACCAGGCTATATTTCACTTACCGAAAACCTCTTCGTGTGTCTTTACTCTTTTGGCTTTATAATCAGCTCGTGCTTCCCGAATGCTGCTGAGATATTCCGGAGATGTGGCTGCAATAAGATCTTCGACAAAAGCCTCTCTCTTTCTTTTCTCCATCCCCCTTATGGCTTCAATAATCTCCTCAGGCTTGACCTGAATCTTCACAGTTCCAATCATTGTTTTCTCCTCCTATCACTCTGAAGCTTGGATGAATGAAATTATCATCTAAAGATATATTAGCAAGAACATCCCTAATTTTCAAATCCTTGTCTTTGCCTCCAACCTTTGCCTTAAACCTTTCCCCTTTATCCTTTATCTTTTCGCCTTCAGCCTTATCCTTGCCCTTATCTTCCTTTACCTTTAATCTTTAACCTTTTACCTTATTCCTCAGCCCTTATTTCTGCCGTAAGTCGTAAGGCGTTGCCTCCATATCTGAAATCTCCTTGCCATTCAAATGAGATTTGGGTATATTGGATTTGAGGAGAACAACTCAAGGATTCCCGTAAGATAAGGTTGAAAGAGATAAAAGAGGTATTCATATGGGTAAGGGCCAAGCTATAAGGGTCATCAAGGAATTTGTTAACGCGCTAAAACGGGAAGGGATAACGATTGATCGTGTCATCCTATATGGTTCTTACGTAAAGGGTAATGTGCGACCTGATAGCGATATCGATGTAGCTGTCATATCAAAAGATTTCGGAAAGGATCGGGTAGAAGAAGGAATGATCCTTTATAGGATTGCTGGGAAGATCGATCCGCGGCTTGAACCTGTGCCGTTTTCAACAAAAATGTACGAAAAAGATACATGGATTCCCCTCATCTATGAAATCAGGGAAAAGGGTGAAGAACTAAAAATATCATAAATCGTCAAAAAGCAAGCCCTCCGCCTCAGTCCTTCCTTTTAGGTCTGACTTTGAGGTTATCGTGCCCCCTAATATTAGCTTCTTGACTTAAACAAGGGAAAAAGGGTATTAATATTTATAGATTTAAAATCCAAAAAGGGGATAATGATTATGAAAGCCATAGAAAGAAAGGGACGTATTCTTCCGAATGGGAACATTCAACTCGATGAACCAATCGATGCGCCAGTGGGGGAAGTACGCTTAGTCATCCTTTTCCCTGAGGAAGTCCGGCAGGAGGTCCCACAAAAACTTTCCCCTGAGGAAAGAATGCGTATTCTCACCATTTTAGACCAAGTTGCGGAATTGTCTTTGAAAAAGGGGCCACCTGTTAGCAACCGGGAACACGACCGATATCTTTATGGTGGTGGTCATTGATGAGCGTCTTTGTGGATACAGGCGCTTGGTTCGCTTATTTTGTGCGACGCGATCCTGATCATAATTCAGCGCGGGACTGGGTATCCACCAATGAATCTCAATTGGCCACCTCAGATTACATCCTTGACGAACTTTTCACGCTCTTGAAAATTCGTGAAAGTCATGTCGTTGCTGTGGCAGCGGGGAAAGTCTTGATCGAGGAACGGATCTGCCAAATCATAAAAATCACTCCCGAAGACTTTACTCGGGCTTGGGCTATTTTTGTCCAGTTTAGCGATAAAGGTTGGTCTTTTACAGATTGTACGAGCAAAATAATTATGGAGCGTTTAAATATCTCCACAGCATTTTCTTTTGATGGACACTTCGAACAATTTGGGTCTGTTATCCGAGTGCCTTAACCTCAATTTTTCAATTTGCTTTGTCAACCCCAGGGCGCCAAATGTCCTTTGAATTTAATAAGATTGGTGTTGTCTACTGTCTGTGGACTTTTTGGTGACGTTGAGACCTGCAACCTTCGGTCGCTAACATCTGAATTGAGTAATATTACCTATCAGCCATCAGCCGTAAGCTATCAACCATTAACTATGAAACATTTGCGATCATCCAAACGACTAAGATTACAAATTGTCAAAAACCAAGCCCTGCCCCATTTGTCCTTTTCTTCCACCGAATAAATCCAAATACCACAAGCTTGATCCCACGGCTCCAGTGTTCCCTTTTTCAAGAAGTCATATTATGATATAATGGCCACTGGGAGAAGGGAAGTTGAAAATTAAGAGGATCATTTGAATAGATGAAACAATTGATAAGCTATTGTACTAGACTGAATCAACGAAGAAAACCAGAGGACCTGAGTAGACAAAAATGAAAGCCCTTGTACTTGCAGGAGGATCTGGCACGAGGCTTTGGCCTCTTAGCAGGAAGGATTACCCCAAGCAGTTTCTGAAGCTCAACGGGAAGGAGTCTCTCTTGCGGCAGACCGTGAACAGACTTCTGAATGTCCTCTCGAAAGATGAAATCATTGTGATGACAAGCGAAGAATACCGATTCTATGTCAGGTCAGAGCTCCAAGAGATAAATCACGTCATCCATGAGCGTCAAAGCCGAAACACAGCTCCTGCCATAGCTCTCGGCATAAAATATTGTACGGAAAAGCTCGGATGCGATGGGGGAGAAGTGGTTTTCGTCTCTCCCTCAGACCACATCATCCGCCCTCTCGATCGATTTGTTGAGTATTTCAGGCTTGCTGAGAAGCTAGCGAAGCAAGGCCACATTGTCACCTTTGGCATAAGGCCGGATCGACCTGAAACAGGTTATGGATATATAAGAGCTGAGAGGCAGTCGCCGGCAAGCAGTAGCCAAGGTAACTATTTTCGCGTAGAAAAGTTTGTAGAAAAACCTGATGCAGCCACAGCGATGCAGTATCTTGATGCCGGCAATTACTACTGGAACTCGGGGATGTTTGCGTTCAGCATCCAGACCATGATGGATGAATTGAGAAAATACGCTCCGGCGATAAGGGAAATGCTGGGCAGGAGTTTCGATGAGATGAACGATCAATTTCACAAGATGCCTGAGATTTCCATAGACTATGCTGTGATGGAAAAATCAGACAGGGTAGCCCTACTACCCCTGGATTTGTATTGGAATGATATCGGATCATGGGATTCCCTGCACGACATCTTATCCCGGGACGAAAATGGAAATGCGGTAGTGGGCGATGTGATGGCCATCGACACCAAAAACTGTTTGATCTTTGGCGACAAGAGGCTCCTATCAACGATCGGGCTGGAGGATTGCCTCGTCGTCGAAACAAGCGACGCGGTCTTAATTGCGAGGAAAGGAGAGGCCTGGAAAGTCAGAGAGATTGTAAACAGGCTGAAGGAGAAGGGAAGAAAAGAGGCATCGGAGCATGTGACGACCTATCGTCCGTGGGGAAGTTACACCATCCTTCAGCAAGGCCCGAGATATAAAATCAAGCATGTCGTGGTCAATCCTGGAGAGAAGCTCAGCCTTCAGAAGCATTCACACCGGTCTGAGCACTGGGTGGTTGTAAAAGGAACCGCAAAGATCGTAATAGGAGATAAAGAGATTTTCGTCCATGAGAACGAGTCTGCTTATGTGCCCCAATCGACCCTCCACCGGCTTGAGAATGAAGGCAAGATTCCGGTGGAGATTATCGAAGTTCAAAACGGCGAATACTTGGAGGAAGACGACATCGAACGCTTCTCCGATGACTACGGTCGTTAACCCAATTGGTTGACCAAAAGCCGCAAAATGTTTCCCACAAAGCCCGCAGACGAATTAAATGATCTAAGCCACCGCATCATTGGTATCGCCATTGATATCCACAAAACGTTGGGTCCAGGATTCCAGGAAAAAATTTCTGAGGAAGCTCTCTTAAAAGAATTCAGAAAAGTTGGGATCGGGTTTGAGAAACAAAAAGTCGTCCGGGTTGACTACGACGGTCAAAGTCTTGGAAACCAGCGCATTGATCTTCTTGTAAATGGTGAGATCATCATTGAGATCAAAGCGTGTGCGAAAATTATCCTAATTCACAGGGATCAGGTTATCTCATATTTGAAGACTGCCAACAAAAGACTGGGGTTGATCTTAAACTTCGGTCGGAGACGACTTGAGATCAAGAGAGTGGTTCATGACTTTTAATCAATTTGCGCTCTATGCGGATATTTTGCGGTCTCTGCGGGGTTTTAAGGTCTGGCCTCTATCTACCCATTATCTTTAAAGTCGCATTTTTCTCTTAAAAGGGGAGATATAGGACGTCCCGTTCTACTTCTATGATGGCGCGCACCCTGTCTTAGCTCTTATCTAAATTCATTCCAGACAAATATTTTTCCTTCCATTCCGGGTTCCATGAGTACTTTTCAAGATTCTCAGTCTTCAAAATCCTCTCGCCACTAATTGGGTCCTCATACAAAATGGCTTTAACCTTGAACCGGGGATCTCTGTATATGTGATGGTCATAAAGATACGGATACCTTGGATCAACCCGATCTTTAGGGTGGCCCAACGGATGGCCTAAAAGCCTCCCGATATTAAATATAGGAAATGATTGATAGGGGTGTGGGAAATAAACTCCGGCGGCAGCATAAGCGTCTATTGCGAGCTGTTGGCAAGCATACCGATTTTGATTGTGAAGAAGATTTGGAAGACCGAAAGCGTAGGTCGTTCGGGCATGCTTTCCAACTGAAAAATCAAATTCTAAACCTAACTTTGAGAGTGAAAAATCGACGATTTCTTTTCTTTGCTTCCCTGTAATGCCCTCGAATTGACATATTTCCATCCTGGTTCTTACTTCGGGGCTTTCGTTTGTAAAATCCCCAGGTGATATTTGGTTGATCTGGACCCCTTTTTCCTGAGTCGCATGAATAATATATGGATTGATTCTTGTGTGACCTTTTCTCTTTCTCCCCTCGAAATAGATAGCTACATGCCAATCGTCCCAATCATCACTGTCAAATCCAAGGTATGCTCTCCAGCGCGCCCTTAGCCGTAACCTAATGGCCTCTCTCCAACCCTTACCCTTCGTTTCACCCTTTAATGTTTTATAAGGGTACTGAGTAATCAAAAAGACAAGGTCGCCAGGTTGCGTAATCCCCGTTTCAGGATCGGGCACGCCGGCAATTTGTGAATATATTTTGTTTATTTGTTTTTCTCTACTTAAGGTTTGATCCATAGCGAAGACAGCTCATGGCCCAAAAGCGGCACTTTAGTTCAAAGTAAGATAGCTCTTAGTTCATAGGAGAATCAGCTCAATCCAAGATTGACCATGCCTTTGGATCCGATTTCTTTTAATTACCTATCAGCGATGAGCTATGAAACATTTGCGATCAGCCCAGGGGACTAAGATTACAAAATGTCAAAAAGCAACGGGCTGCCCTCCCCGCCTTTCAGTGGTAAACAAGGCTGGATGCGTGAAACTTTTATCTTAAGTATTCCAAAATATTCCATAATTGATTCTACACGATATTCTCAATCAATTGTAGTCAATTTTATTATTCTTGGCATAAGATTCGCGACTATTAAATGAAGCAATCCATTTCCCCCCAGTGTTTGTCGATACGACTCCATTGAATTCAGATGCTAATTGTTTCATAATATGATCCATCCAATTCAGTAAGGTTGGGGTGGAGCAATTCAAGAACCATGAACAGAAATAAACTCATGTCCGAGGCTGGAGCTTTGACTGTAGCTGTTCTTGTTTCTTTCTATCTGCACTCCGTAGGCTGGGCCGCAACATATTACGTAGACGCCACAAACGGCAATGACTCAAACAATGGCACCTCCGAATCAACCCCCTGGAAAACCATCTCTAAAGTCAGTGCTTCAAGATTTAACCCAGGAGACCAGATTTTGTTTAAGAGAGGCCAAATTTGGAGAGGACAACTTATTCCACCTTCATCCGGCTGTCTTCAAAGGCACTTTTTTATTCAGGATTACAACAATAGAATAACATATGAGGTAAAATGATTAATAAAAACATTATCATCGTCGTATTATTTTTTATTCTTGCTATCATATCACCTTTAAATGCCACCGCCTTAGATTTAGGACTTCATATGGATTTAACATACGACGGTGATGCCGGGAGAAGAACCACAGCGATTTCTAAGGCTAAGTCAATTAATGCTAAGGTTTCAAGAAACAGCTTTCTTTGGCACAAAATTGAACTTACCAAAGGTAATCTTGATTGGAGTTTAACGGATTCCGTAGTAAATGAACTTTTGTCTGCTGGAATCGAACCTCTTTTTTGTATTTATGGGTCACCTACCTGGGCTAATGGAGTACCTACGACAACCAGTCATTATTACCTTTACGTGCCAACAGATGAAAATAAATTCCAGGATTGGCTCAACAATTACGCATCCTTTGTGTCGACTGCAGTCAGCCGTTACAAGGGAAAGGTCAAGAAATGGGAACTATGGAATGAAGAAAATGAACATTATTTTTGGAAACCAAAACCAAATATTGATCAATATATTAGGTGGTTTCAGGCGGTCCAATCTACAATAAAATCTATTGATCCTACTGCGGAGATTGCCCTCGGCGGGTTGGCGGGCCTTTCCTACTCTGGCACAGATGATTATAATGGCAAACAATTCCTTACTTTACTATATCAAAAGGGAATCCTCCCTGATATCGTCGCCATTCATCCTTATTCAAGTACAGCACCCGACAACCACCAGCCGAATCAAAATAATTTCGATGATATAGCACTGATCAATCAGGCTATGATCGATTACGGACAATCGAGTAAACCAATATGGGTGACCGAATGGGGTTGGGCAACCAACATAGTTACTCAAAAGACCCAGGCTGATTGGTTAAATACATCGTTAGGAATGATAAAGAACATATATACTTATGTGTTGGTTGCTACATATTTCATCGATTACGATAGACCGCCTACGTATTATCAGGGACTCTTTACCTCTAATTTCCAACCCAAGCTCGCTGCATCTGTTTTTAGTCAATTTAATCCGGCGCAAAGCAGCCCCAGTCCCCCAAATAATCTTACTATTATTCGAAACTAAATCATCTGTAACTTTTGTGGATGAGCGGAAAGGCGTAGAAATTAATCGGAAGTATCAAGTAAATTTCGTTCTTTTGCACCCTTGAGAATTCCGCTTACATACCCTGCCATTTTCGCAACATCTGAGTAGATTAACAAGAAAGGTATGATAAAAAGTGCACTAGTGAATAGGCTATATCTTTTCAACCTAATAAAATTCGAATAAGGGACTGACAAATACAGCAAAAATCCGCCTACGATCAGCAGTAAGTAAAGCGGATTTCCCAAACCCAAGATAACGAGTAGCACCGCTGTAAAGTAGGTTAGAAATCTAATTAAGTGCCTCGTTGTGTGCATCTTAGCCATTCCATCGCCTTCCATATAAAGAAAGAATTGCTTAAAGATCTGTTTCAAAGTTTTTCTCTGTCTCCATTCCACGAATGCTTCTTTCGCATATTTTACACGATAATTCGCTCTTTTTATCTGATTATGAAAATACATGTCCTCTGAGTAATTTAACCATTCTGGGTATCCCCCTAATTCTTCCCAAACCCTTTTTCTGAAGGCTAAGGACCTGCTGGATATAACAAAATCTTCATCTTTTTTGTTAGATTTAAATAAACCCATAATACTGTATTGACAGGCGTCAAATATAGACTGAATAATGGGCTTGTAGTTGCCAACGACGACATCGTTTTCTCTCCCAAAGCTGGTTATTTTTTCAAACCAATCTACTTTCAAAGTGCAGCCTACATCTGTAACGACAATAAAATCATTGGCTGTATTGCGAATGGCGATGTTCCTTCCTTTGGCGATATTCGAATTTTCCTCAATAATTTTGATATTCAGCTTTTTAAATGATTTTATTTTTTGAAGAGTCTGGTCTGAAGACATACCATCCACAATTACGATCTCGTCCGGTGTTTTTGATTGAGCAGATAGGGATTCTAAGAAATCATTTATTGTTTCTTGCTCGTTTTTTACCGTGGTTATCAGGCTAAATCGCATTTTGATAAACCTTCTCTAACTTGTTACCGATTTGATCCCATGTATATCTGTCCTTAACAAGATTTAGTGCATTCTGGCCAATCCGAATGCGTTCCTCTTTATTTCCCATTAGATCGAGGACTCTTTGGGCAAATTGTTTGGGACCGTCGCTTATAAATATGTCATTCCCATCTTGAACTTCAAGGCCCGCGCACCCTAACCTTGTCGATACAACCGGTTTTCCGCAAGCCATCGCCTCCAATATTTTAATACGGGTTCCACTGCCTATCCGAATTGGGGCAATAAAAACGGAGGTATCACGAAGGTACTGCATAACATTTTCTACCTCTCCGGTTACAAAGACATCTCCTTTGGCTAATGCCTTTATTTCCTCTGTTGGGTTTTTACCAACGATTAATAGCTTGGCTGCGGGCTCCTCATTCTTGATCAATGGCCATATATCTTGCGAAAAAAAGAGCATAGCGTCTACATTAGCCCTGTAGCTCATGAGACCTATATAAGTAATTATCTTATTTCCCTTGTCTTCAATGTAATCTTGCAAAACATCAGTCCCATTTGGAACAACGAATACGTTTTTATTGAATGTTTCCAGAATTTTCTTATCCTCCTCAGATGTGGCTAAAATGATATCCATCTTCATGCATAAAGTTTTCTCAAATTTCAACATCTTTCTGTACTGGAGAAAAGAAAACGCTTTTCTTATTAGGCTCTGCTCATACCTATACTGATTCTTTAAGATATCGCTTTCAACGTTATGTTCATCCAATATTTTCTTCAATTTTAGTTTTTCAATATATTGACCTGCGTAGGGAAACTCTGCTTGAACTACGTCAACTTCTTGGGCTAATTCATTGACGGCTTTTTCCATTTCATCCGATTCATTTATTTTCACCAGATATGGTTTGAAAACGATTGGGGAAATGCCGATCTGCCAAAGCCTTTTAAACGGCGACCTGGTCGATTCTACTAATTTGATTTTGGCGCAATAGGGTTGTAAAGATTGAACATAATCTAATTCTTTTTTGGATTTAATAAGAGTTGCAAGGTAAATTTCGTGATTTTTCGAGAGTTGCTTAATAAGATTAAATGTCCTAATATTGGCCCCCTCTGTAAGAGGGTAAGGTAATTGAGTTGTTATAATCAATATTCGCATTTTAGTTCATTCTTGGATTCCGCTTAACCCGTCCTTCCTAAAAACCATATTCCAGATCAACCGGGCCTCTTCAACCTTCAAAATATAGGCCATTGCTAAATAGATAACTGACGATAGAACGAATACTGTGAAGAGGAAGGAAGCCTGTTGAATAAAAGGAGAGAAAGAGGGGAAAAAGGGTAAAGCCTTTTTGAGCGGCAGGATTAAAGCTATCATTGCCCCAGAGCTAACCAGGATCTTTGCAAGCGAATTGATAATCCTGCGCCCTTCGATTGCGATTGCATGCCCTCGCAGGAACATCAACAGAGCGCTCATATGTAGTAATGCAGTCAGAGATGCACCCAGTGCCAATCCCGCATATGAAAAGAAACGTACCAAGATCAAATCCAGCCCGATGTTTATTGGTACCATCAATGCTGTAACTTTCAAAAGTGTCTTTGGGTCTTTCAGTGCAAAAAAGGCGTATGAGACCAAACTTCTCACACAGACAACAGAAAGACCCACTGAATAAGCCCAAAAAGCCTTGGATGTACCCTCCACGGCTGAAGCCTCAAAAGCTCCTCTGCCGAGTAAGAGCTTAATAATTGAGGAACCTACCCCAGTTAACAAGAAACTTAGAGGCAAAATGACAAAGAGTGTCAGCCTTATCCCACCCGAGAGTTTTTGAACCACATTACCCCTGTTTCCATTAGCCACATCTACAGACAGAGACGTAAAGATAAGGGTGGAAACCACAACTGTATATATCTGCTCCGGTACTGAGAAAATTCTACCGGCATAGTTGAGATATGAGATCGCTCCGGTGGACATTTGAGATGCAAGATATATCTCAAAATAAGGCACTACTTGACCCACAATCAGAGCTAAGATTACCGGATGGAGTAACCTTCCTATTCTTATCAATCCCTCATCCCTTAGCTGCAATTTAAAGCAATACCTCATACCTTTATTTATCAGTACAGGCATTTGAAAAAGAAATTGGAATACAGCGGCCAAAAGTACACCAATGGCCAGTGCTACAATACCATAGCGTTTCGCCAGTATGAGAACCGCCGATATGATAAAAAGATTGTAAACAATTGGAATGAATGCAGGGACGGTAAAGTGTTGCAAAGTATTGAGTACACTCTTACATAGACCGGTCAGTCCTCCGAGAATAACAATGGGAATCATTATCCTGGTAAGCTTTACTGCAAGTGACAAAGATTCGTTACCTAATCCAGGGGCGAGAAAAGACACTATTTCTGTTGCGAAGATTTCGATCAGAACTGTGAAAGCAAATAGAAACATCAACATAGAATTAATAAAATTACTAGATAATTCCCAAGTTTTACTTTTATCATTCGCGACCAGATATTCTGAGAATATTGGAATGAATGACGTAGCTACTAAGAAATATATAAGGCTATTAAATAGAAGATCAGGAATACGGAATGCAACAAAAAAGGCATCAGTTTCAATTCCGGCACCGAAATAACCAGCAATTACCGCCTCCCTAATCAGTCCTAGAACTCTGCTTATGATTGTTATAACCACCAGGAAGGATGCAGTTTTTATAAAATACCTGCTACTCAGATGTTAGTCCTCCACCCACATCTATAATCTTTCGCACCATATATGGCCATTGGTACTTAAACCATGTAGCCTGTTTGAACTTTTGAGACAATAAACGCATATCAGTTAGTTAGCGCTAAGAGGGAGTTATCGGGCTCTTAACCATCCCGTGATATATACGCTGAATCTGTTTAGCAACAGTGTCCCATGTGAATGAACTTACACGTTGCAGACCCTTCTCCCGATATTGCAGCCATCCTTCTGGATTATCAGCCAGGTATTCCAATGCATCTGCAAGTGCAATCGGATCTCGAACAGGGATTAGAATACCCGCATCTCCTAACGCATCCCTAGTCCCCGAGATGTTCGTAGCAACCACAGGTAACCCACACGCCATGGCTTCTAGTACAACCTGGGGCATGCCCTCACAAAGAGAACTGAGAACCAAGACGTCAGCAGACTGGTAGTAATTAGCAAGCTCTGACGCAGATACAAAGTCAACAAACTTCGCTACAGTGGATCCCTTCTGCAATCGTTTTTCAAACTTTTCTTTTAATGAACCCTCGCCGATTACCGTTATATTAGTTTGACCTCGGCGGCGTGTTAATTCGCAAACTCCATCCGCTAGTGTTAGTGGGTCTTTTTCTACGGATAACCGAGACACCACGAGGACTTTGAACGGGTCCTTTACGCTTCGACACTCGCGCGTTATTGCCTTGAAGATCTTAGGGTCAAACCCATTGGGCACCAAGTGTTGAGTTTCAGGCCGTGCCCCAAGAGTCAAGAGATCCAAAGCACGCTCAGGACTAGCACATAGAACCGCGTGCGCACGACGAAGTCCGTATCTTTCAGCCCAGCCTTCCAAGAGGCGAACCGGTCGTTTTCCCTGTTCTTGTGCGACTACTGGTATTCCTTGTTGAAGTGACCGCCATACAACTGCTGCGAACATTGCCTGAAAGGAAAGGACTCCATGAAAATGGACTATGTCCGCCTGATCACTTCTGATACAACGGAGCATACTCAAGCTGAACTGACGTGCAAAGCGCATTCTAAAACTTGCCGAAGCGGGAGGTTGTAAACATCGATGGAAGTAAACCTCAACTCCGTTGGCATTTAGCCGATGAGATCGTGATGAAGTAAGAAGATGAATTGTAGGGGTATCCCCCGCCCGAGCTTGGGCAGCCGCGAGATTTGAAAGAAAATAACGGACAGTCGTTCCAAAGTCGCGGTCCTTATGACCAAAGAGATCAAGCGTCATTGGCTGTATGTGCATTATTCGCAAACCATTTTTTCTAAGGGACATGTATTTTAAACCTCTTCTGTGCTTCGATATGGATAACTCAAATGTGCGAACCCTCTGATCTGGCTAGTCATTTTCTAATCTAATCCATCAAACTACCTAAACTGTCAAATAAATTGTCTTCCTATTGACATCTTTTTTACGGCAACATTAGTGGCATACGTAATGTCCATGCTTCTCACACCCTTACGCTTTTTTTAACCTGCAGGTGCTCGGGCTGATGATTGCTTACCAAGAAATGTGCTTTTGCCAAAGGTCTCTATTAAGTTCAAATATCTCTCGCAATATCGTTTCCAGGTTGTAACGAAGTGACCATTCAGGGTAATCTGATTGGAAGGTAGAGATGTCACTAATCCACCACATGTGATCACCAACCCTGTTATCGTCAGAATAAGTCCATTGTAACTTTTTGCCGGTAATCTTCTCACAGATTTGTATCGCCTCGAGCATTGAGCAGTTCACCCGTCTCCCCCCTCCGATGTTGTAGACGCTGCCCGGCCGGGGGGCCTGCTTTGCAACGCGCTCGAAGGCCTTGATAAGATCAGCGCTGTGAATATTATCTCGAACCTGCTTCCCTTTATATCCATAGACGGTATAAGGCCGTCCGGTGGCTGTGCACTTTATTAAGTATGCGAGAAAACCGTGAAGTTCTGCGCCTGAGTGGTTTGGACCCGTCAGACAACCTCCCCTGAACGTAACCGTTGATAGGCCGAAGTACCGGCCGTATTCCTGAACAAGGAGATCTGCTGCCGTCTTGGATACACCGAACAAGCTATGGGTACTCTGGTCAATTGACATGGATTCCGGAATACCATTAAACCATGGGTGATCCGAGGGCAATTCATAACGTTTGTCCAATTCTATAAGCGGTAGTCGATTTGGTGTGTCTCCGTAGACTTTATTTGTCGAAGTAAAAATAAAAGTTGCACCCGGCGCAAATTTGCGCACAGCCTCTAAGAGTACAAGGGTACCCTGAGCATTTACTCCAAAATCGGTCATGGGATCTCGTGCTGCCCAATCGTGGGATGGCTGAGCAGCCGTGTGGACCACAAGCTCTAAGTCTGACGAAGCTTGTTTGACAATATTGTTTACGGCTTCCTTGTCGCGGATGTCCAGATCATAATGTCTGTAATGGACAAGTTCGCGTTGTAACCTTTTGCGCATCCATGCTGTAGAAGCATCCGGTCCGAAAAATATCCTCCGCATGTCATTGTCTATCCCGATGACATCCCATCCTAGTTCGTGGAAATGGCGAGAGGCTTCCGAGCCAATCAGGCC
>DBZJ01000159.1:0-22186 GCA_002311635.1 Syntrophaceae bacterium UBA1163 | reverse complement strand
ACCAATCAGGCCGGCAGACCCCGTGATGATCACTGTGCTCATTTGAGGTATTCTCCGATAATCAACTGAGTACCTTACCCCGCACCCGATGAATCCGGTTAATCCTTTAGTCCATAAAGGGCGAAGTCACCGCTCCTTCGAACACTTCCTGGGAAAACCTCGCTGCAAAACCTTTCAACGCCTCTGTATAGCCTTCTCGTCGATCTGTCCCGCACAAATGAATCAATGCTTGCCGTAAGGCCCTTGGGTCTTTGCAGTCAACAGCCATGCCAAGTCCGTATTTTTCAACGAGATGACCAACTAAACCACTTCTATGGGCAATAACAGGAGTACCGACACTGCAGGCTTCAAGGAGAACGCGAGACATCCCGTAATGGCGGGGGTAAGGGAGGACGGCACATCTCGCCTCAGCAAGAATATTAAGTCCTTCCGTCTCGCTATGTGAATTTACATGAACCTCGACAACAGCCCCAGTTTTTCGCATCTGTGAAACGAAACGTATCAGATCACTATCAAAACCGGGCTTAACTGAACCAGCCAAAACAACTCTCATCGAATTCGGCGCAAGCGTGACCGCACGTACTAATAGATCAATACCTTTGCGAGTGTCCAGAGCACCATAAATGATACAGCCTGACCTCTCGTCAGTTGAACGTAGATTCTGTAATGAAGGAACCGCTGGTTCTGGTAGCCAGAAGGCACGTGCTCCATCCATACCCGACCATCTGCGAACCGCTTCCTCATCAAGCGCGAACAGCGCATGAGCATCTGATCGCCTCCGCCACCGCGCGACCAAGTATTCTAAAAACCACGCTCGCAGCAGTTCCTTCGGTCCAAGCGGGGAATTGTATACGGACGGGTAATGAGCTCGAGGAAAGAAAATACAAAGTGTGGTTGGTACATTTAGTGAGGGGCGCTTAACCAGCCTTCTGATTACAGGGTCTGCATAAAGGTGAATTAGATGGTCTGGTTGAATCTGCCTGGCTACTTTTTCAAAAAGATCCAGTTCTGCGTAAGCCAATTCTCTATTTTGGGGAGGTAATGGTCTCGTCATATCTACATTCGGGCGAGCCTTTCCGAGTGCAAAAACTTCCACCGGCAGGTCTTTTATTGTTTCAACCATCTCGTCAGGTATTGCCAATATTACGTTCGCTATACTCCCTAATGCTTCAGCGAACTTACGTACATACCGTGGATGATGACCACCTACTGTCCAATCAAAGAGGGTTACTTTCATTTCACTTTTCAGATCCTAAGTGCAATAAATGGTTATCGATGATGAATAACCTTTTTTACGCATATTTAGGCCACTGTTTCTCTATGGTTAGATCTTCTCACTACCTGGATTGCCCCAAAGGTAAAACCGACAAATGGTGCAAGATTATCCTCATTAAACATGGGACCAAAGAAAGATACGACAAAAAGTGCGACGAGGCAGGACGTCAAACCGATCATCACTGCCTTTTCGTTTCCCTTTAGAACCAAGCTCTGATGGATACCAGTGCGGAGAATTGAAAAGATGATTGCGGTGAAAAGTCCTAAACCGATAATACCCATTTTGGTAGCAATCCAGACGTAGCTGTTATGAATGTAAAAATCGCTGCTCGCAAACCCCTCTCTTTTACTCTCCTCCGAATACATTGGGCTGTAAAATTTGAGTTGATAACCAAGCCCATTTCCCATAATAGGATGGGTTTGGATCCGATTAATCGCGGCGGTCCATTCTTCTAAACGATGTTGAGCCGATACATCCTCTTTGTACCCTAAAACAGAAGTGAGCCTCCTTTCCAGAGCTACGACAGGGCTTAATGAACTTGCTGATCGCATTGCAGTGCCGGTATAAACCAAAAGAACAAATATCGTTAAATACGCAAAAGCCTTCAGAAGCCTTTTTCTTGCTTGATGTCCGGAGGCATAACAGATGAAAACTGTGGAAATTGCCAAGCCGAGCCATGCACTTCTTTGAAATGTAATTGCTAAGGAGGACAGACTGATTATCATAATTAACAAGAGCGGGATTTTTTTCCAAACATTCTCTGTGTAAAAACTCATCGTCAGTAATAAACAGAATAACAAGTAGGAGAAACCTATACTCATCACCCTTATATCACCACCTGTATAGGTGGCTGGTTCCCCGATGCCAAATGAGTAAAGGATAATACCTTTAATTGAAACAATGGTTGATGCCAGGAGAACAACCCAAATAACCCTCCGTACCCTTGCGAAATCGAATTCTGATAGGATAGGTAGATAAATTAAATATAGCAAGGTCGGGCGTAGTTCTAAAAGGCTATATTTATAGTATACCCCGTTTGATATTCCGATCACAGCGCTCATAATAGACCATCCGACGAATGCAACAATCAACACGGTAAATGACTGCAATAAATTGCTAATATTCCTCTTTAAAAAACAAACTCTTATTGTCCATCCTGACAAGATGGCAAATAAGAGGATGTCAGTCGCCTTAAGACCTCCTCCAAAAAATGGAATTGAGAAAGAAAAAAGCTCCTCTCTCGGAAAAAGTATTACGAGAACGAGTAATGAGGTAAGTCCAAATTCGAGCGAAAACATTGACCCGAGTGTAATGATGCCCCCGCCGACCAATGCAATGGCAAAAATGTAATTCAAACGAAGAATACATAGACCTACAAAAATTCCAATAGCGAAACAGATCACTATTCTGAAGATTTTTGAGCGGGCAGTGTAACCGTTGCTATAAATTGATTCCCTGGAGATGCTCATTTGGTTCCCTTTAATCAGTAAACTTAAAGGAAGCATTTATGTCTTTAAATAACCCAAACATTGAAAGTAGAAAGATCTACGGGGTCACCCTTTTTTCTTTACGGACTGAATTGCGGAATAAGGTTATTTGCTTCCAAGCTTTTATTCCTAACGTTATCCACATGAACTTGACCTTGGACTGGGATGGCAAGTAGTTCTTTCGACAAAATATCTCCATCGATTTAAAAAATTCATTAATCATACCATCGCTGTTCTTTCTTCCACTTTGTCCCTTTAAATGAATCACATTAGTAGTTGGAACATAATAGATTTTCCAGCCTTTTTGCTTAAATCGGAAGCACCAATCCAAATCCTCTATGTACATAAAATAATCTTCGTCCAGTAACCCTACATCATCGATGGCTCTCTTCCTGACCATCATAAAGGCACCATTGATTGCATCAACTTTATTTATCTGGTTTTCATGGAGGAATGTCAGATTATACCTGGCGAAAAGCTGGGAATTCGGAAAGATTTTTGAGAGGCCGACTGCTCGCGAAAATCCATCAAAAGCGGATGGGAAAGAACGCCGACAGGCTGGATCGAGTTTTCCGTCTCCTTTGACAAGTTTGCATGTCACCATCCCGGCTTCTGGCGTATTTCGTAAGAAATCGATTGTGCTGTCAAAAACATGATCGGAAACGATTGTATCGGGATTTAGAAGAAGTACATACTCGGTATTAATCTTGCGGATAACCTGATTATTTGCCTTAGCAAATCCAAGGTTCTCCTTATTCTTGATAAGTTTTGTTTGTTGGAATTCCTTCTCAACTAATTCTGCACTTCCATCCTTGGAATTGTTGTCCACAACCCATACTTCGAATTTGGCCTCTTGCTTTGAGGTATATACTGAATTCAAACAGGTCTTTAAATCCTCCCTGGTGTTATAATTTACAATCACAAGGGATAGATTAAGCGGGGTGGCCATGCTTAAACCGCCCCTTTACTAAACAACACAGCGGGTAGAGTCTTAAGCAGTATCGAAAAATCTAACCCCAGGCTCCAATTGTCAATGTATTCAAGGTCTATAAGGATACGCTTATCAAAGGCCAAATTACTTCTCCCGTTCACCTGCCAAAGCCCAGTGATGCCAGGTTTCACACTGCATCTTCTCTTGATCCAGTCCTCATTTATCCTTTCAAACTCCCAATAGAATAAAGGCCTTGGACCCACAAGACTCATTTCTCCTTTCAGTACATTAATCAATTGCGGCAGTTCATCAACGCTCGCTCTTCTCAACAATTTGCCGATTGAAGTAATTCGAGGATCATTTTTTATTTTAAATGCTGGCCCACTTTCCTGATTTAGATGGGCAAACCTATCAATAATCTCATCTGCATCTTTAACCATTGTTCTGAATTTAATCATCCTAAAAGGTCTCTTATTTAAACCGGGTCTTAACTGGGTAAAGAATATTGGCCCTGAAGATTTAAACTTAATGAGCACCGCAATAATTATGAAAAGAGGTGAAAGTACAGCGAGTAGAATCAAGGAGGTAATGAAGTCAAAAACCCGCTTTGCCAATACCTGCCATCCCTCCATAGCTCCGGTTGAAACTGTAATCACTGAATCTTCTTCGAATTGCTCTGCCTCTGATCTCCCAAATTTAAGATCAAAAATATCTGAAAGAAATCTGACGATGATGCCCTGTTCCTCACATAGGGCAACAATCCTTGAGGCTTGATCATATAAAGATTTCATGGGAAGGGAAATCACTACTTCATCCACCACGTTGTTTCTGAGAAAGGCGGTGAAATTATTAAAATCTGATACCACACTATAATCCATCTTTTTAAATTCCCCATTTCCACTATATTCATTATCTACAAAACCGATGACCCGGTAGCCGAGATGGGGTCTTGTTTCGATCTTCTTTGCAAATTGAATCGCACGTGGATTTGTACCTACAATGAGCATGTGGCGTAGATTTCTGCCGTGGAGCCTGACCTGATTCAAAACATATCTAAGCGCAAGCCGGCTCAAAATTGTGAGTGCACTGCTACCAGCCCAGAAGACTGCGACAAACGCTGGGGTGACCATTATCAGATTGAGGGCAAGGGCTGCAACGAGTATCACCACGGTTCCCAGGAAGGTTGCTTTAGTAACATCGATGATCTCAGTCCATCGGGTGGATAGGCGCCTGGAATGGTAAAGCCCGAATAGGGAGAAGATGATGTGCCAGACAATAATAAAACCTATAAATAGCGCAAAGTTCCTGACCTTGATTCTCATGGATAGGAATTGTTGGAAGGAAGTAATATCGAACCGATAGTAAACGACCGAAGTGGCCAGGCCAAAGGCAAAGACCATGATCAAAAGATCAGATAATTTGAAGGTTTCGAGGAGAATCTTACGGCGGAGAGGAATCATGGTTCTTTATAAGAGCCTCAGGTCAAAGGTTTCAGGTCATAGATCAAAAGAAGTCCACAGTAATCAGTCCACAGTCAATTTAAAACAAGTCCACGGTTGATAGTCTACAGACCACAGATCAAAACAAGTCCACAACGATCAGTCCACAGTAATTAGTCGACGGTCAACAGAACAAAATAAGACCACGGCCAATAAATCAAAAGAAGACCACAGCCGATAGATCAAAACAAGACCATAGGTGACAGTCCACAGACGACAGACCTATTAAAACCCAAAAAAGTACACAGTTGACAGTCCATAGACCACAGACCTATCAAAACCCAAAAAAGTACACAGTTTTCAGTCCATAGACCACAGGTCAATATAAGGCCACAGCAATCAGTCGACGGTCCACAGATCAAAAGAAGTCCACAATTTAAAAGAAGTGCACGGTAATCAGTCCACAGTCAATAGTCAGTCAATAGACCACAGATCTATCAAAACCCAAAAAAGTACACAGTTTTCAGTCCATAGACCACAGACCTATCAAAACCAAACAAGTCGACAGCAGGTAGTCTACAGACCACAGACGTATCAGAACCCAGAGAAGACCACAGTCAATAGTCCATAGACCACAGAACAAAACAAGTCCACAGCAATCAGACAACAAACCAAAACAAGTCCACAGTTAATAGATCAAAGGAAGCCAACAGCAATTAGTCCACGGTCCACAGAACGAAATGAAGACCACAGCGATAAATCAAAAGAAGACCACAGCCGATAGATCAAAACAAGACCATAGGTGACAGTCCACAGACGACAGACATAGAAAAACCAAAACAAATTCGCAGTAATCAGACTGTCGACTGTTGACTATCGACTGTTAACTGTTAACCATTTCCAAAACCGTGGACTATTGACCGTCGACTGTTGACTCTATGTTTTACCCAAGGAATTTCGAAGTGCCTGAAGCATTTTCACTATTTCTTCTATCTCAGAATATAATTCTTGAAAATTACTTTCTCTTATTAATTTCCTTCTTTTGCCAATATAAAGGCAGGATACGACCTCAATCGCCGATCTAATGGCATAACCAAGAAATAGTTTAAACTCGGCATTCGTCTGACCAGTTGAACCCTCTGCTATATTTAGAGCAACTGAATCCGTTGCCCGTTTAATTTGAGAAGTCAAAATATTCAACTCTTCTTTTGGGAACATTCGTGTTAATTCATGAATATGGAAACCAAGTTCTATTGATTTTTGCCATACAGCCAGTTTCTCAAACTTAAACGCCATTTATTCTTCCAGTCTTTTCACTGTGGACTATCGACTGTTGACTCTTAACTATTTCCAATACTGTGGACCGTTGACTATTAACTATTTCCAAAACTGTGGACTGTGGACCGTTGACTATTAACTATTTCATAGTCGTTTATAAATAAAATCCGGGATGTGAAACCGCCTTTTGTTAAGGACGATACCGAGGATGCTTCCCCCGCTTCTCTTGATTTTGTCCCTTGCGATTTCTGCCACGGGCCAGCGTGTCTTTTCTGCCTCGACGACAAGAACAACCCCGTCCACCTTTGACGAGATCGTCAGACCGTCTGTAGAGGTCGTGGCCGGCGGGGAATCGATCAGGATCAAGTCAAATCTTTGCTTCAACTTTGTCAAGAAAGAGTCGATGAGCAGGGAATTATAAATGTGAGGATGTGAAGGGGAGTATTCCGAACTCGGGCTGACAAACAACTTCGTGTCCCCGATTTGGTGAAGCGCTTTTTCAATGGGCCCGTTATCCCGCACCACCTCCTGCCACCCGCAGTCCGGCACAATGTGAAAAAAGAGATGCTGGCTTGGATGACGCTGGTCTGCGTCCAAGATGAGAACCGATTTACCAAACTTTGCGGCCGATACCCTGGCAAATTCCCGAACGACAGTGGATGTGCCCTCCCCTCCTCGAGAACCTATAAATTGAATCACCTTCCTTGCAGAATCCGGAATGATGGAAGCCAAGGCTTGGTAAACCCGAACCTCCTTCTCCATGACCGATCCGGAGGACGTCGAAGAAGATGCGGTTGCGCCGGGACGGGATGGATAAGTTTTAGACTCCCCCTGCAATACTTCTATTTTTGCATTTTCCAAAGCTTCGTAGATTTTAGTCATTTGAAAAACCCCTTAAATAAATGGGCTATAGGCAATGGGCTATGGGCAATAGGCTACAGGAATTGCTAGAGGAGTGACCCCTTTCTAACTTGAATAAGCCTGCCGATCATTCTCCCGAGCTCGATACACTCGTTTTCTAAGATCTTATACAGTTCCCTTTTCAAATAGCCTATTTCATGAGCGATCTGAACCTGAGTCCTCAACTCGGCAAGAGATCCCTTGGCGATATAAAAAAACCTGATAGATTCTTTGTCGGTCTCTCGCTCGTCTCCTTCAGCTAAGTTACTGGCGATACTTATGGCACTCTTTCTTATTTGATCTCTCAATCCAAAATCGCGACTTAAAACTCCGGTCTCAGAAAGCTTGTAAATCTTGACAGCAAGATCCTTGGCCCTTTGCCAAACGATTAAGTCTTGAAAACCTTTCCTACCTATGTCACTCCCCCTTCTTCTATCGCCCGTTGCCTACTACAGGTTGTTTCCTGCCTATTGCCTATCACCTAGCGCCTATTCCTTTTCTTTATGTTCCGGGAAAATAGTTTCCCCGCCAACTTGAATGTTATTGACATTTTTGATCGCGTTCGGGACCGTGGTCTGGGAAGGGTCCGGATTTTCCACTTTGGGCATGGAAAGGCTTTTGTGTGGAAAAATGATGTTCTCCATCCAGGATGACACGACGCTCTTATAAGGAGAGATCAAGAACAGACCACCGATGAGAAGACCGAGGGCTGCCGAAGCAATCATCCATTTTAGAGGAGAAGGCTCTTCTTCTCCATGAAAGTCAGTGATGACTTCCTTAACGATCTTGGCGTTCACCGGGTTTCTTTTATATCCGAAGCCGGTAATCAGCGCATTGTCACAAAGGATGTTGAGATTTCGTGGAACACCTTGAGCTTTCTTTACAATTCTTTTCAAAGCTCCTCTGGTGAAAACCGTACTCCCGTTAGACGCCACCTTGGCCAATCGATGCTTGATATAGGCCGTACTCTCATCCTCGCTGAAGGGAACGATGGTGGAACGTATGGCAATCCGCTGCTTGAGCTGTCGCAGGTTGTACTGATTGATGATGGTCTCAAATTCGGACTGGCCGATGAGCACAATTTGGAGGAGTTTATCCTTGGAAGTTTCCAGATTGGAGAGCATACGAAGGTTTTCCAGCGTCCTCATCGGCATGTTCTGGGCCTCGTCGACGATCAGCAACACCGTGTTGCCCTGCTTATATTCCTCCACCAATATCTGGTACAGGTCGTTTAACAGCTCAACCATATCCTCCGTTTTCGGAAGAACCCCCAGTTCTTTGTAGATCGTTCTCAACAGGTTTTGAAAGCTCACATTGGCGTTAAAAATATAGATGATCTTCGTTTTTTCTTTCGCGACCCCTTCCAGATAGGAACGGAGGATCGTTGTCTTTCCCACCCCCACCTCGCCGGTGATCACAATAAAACCCTTTCTATTTTTTACGCCGTAAACGATCGAACCCAGCGCCTGTTTGTGGCTGGGGCTTAGGAAGAGAAACTCCGGGTCCGGGGTGATGTGAAAGGGCTCCTTTTTCAAATGATAAAAATTTCGATACATGGCTACTCCTCCTCTTTATAGGGAACCGTGCCAAGGACCGGCAGCCCTAAGTGTCTTTCCACGCCTTCGGGGTTAGAAAGGCCCTCGCTCGTATACTCACTGAAAAAGGCAAGGCCCAATCCGGAAACCGCACCGAGGATGATTCCCAAAGCAATATTCAATGCCTTCTTGGGTTTGATCGGTTTTACGGGAACCGCCGCTGCCTGGATCACACTGATGTTGGCCATCTTCTGACGGTTTAAATTGTCTGAAATAAGGGCTTCCTCTACTTTCTCTAAATAGGTTTTGTAGTTCTTCTCATTCGCCGCCAGCTCACGCTTTAAGTTCTGAAGCTCGTTTTCCCTGAGATCAAGGGTCTGTATCTCTTTGTCGAGTTGAGCAATCTGTCCCTGGAGGGTATCCCTTCCTGCCTCCTGGGATGAGAGTTCGGCCTGCGTTTTGATCATCTCCTTCTCGATATCTTGAAAGACGATATTTTGCCCCGTTCTCACTTTACCTTTCAGGTCTTCCTCCTGCTTCTTGACGAAATCCTGGACGATCTTAATCTCTTTACGAACATTGACCACCAGGGGCGTGTCCTCATTATACTTTTGTAGAAGCTCCTGTTCTTTGAGCTGAAGACCGAGGAGCTGGGCTTTGGCATCGTCGATGATTTTGAAGCGTTCGGTCTCGGTGTAAAGGGGAACATCTTTGGAAACTGCCCGCATCTGGTTTCTGAGGGACGAGAGTTTATTCTGAAGTTCCCTGATCTGGTTCTGGGAGGTTTTGAAAGAAGTGTCGAGGTCTGTACGCTGCCTGAGGAGGAGAGTCCTTTGTTCTTCGAGGGAGAAAACCCGGTATTTTTGTTTAAATACCTCCAATTGATTCTGTGATTCTTTGAGCTTCTGTTCATAGGCTGCGAGCTGCTGTTCCAGGAAAGATGATTTGGGATCACTATAGACCTGAAGGTGCTTTTCCTTGAGGAAATCGACAAGCAGGTTCACGGCTTTGGCCGCGATATGAGGGTCTTTGTGTTGGAAGGAAACTTGGATCACGCTGGATTTCTTCACACCATCAACGGAAAGCTTCTTCTCAAATTGGAGAATGGCAGCCTCCATGGGGGCGATCACTTTGGAAGGGTTTTTGACTAAGTCCGGATAGATGTTTTCGACTTTGATGGTCTGAATGACCTTTTCGATCAAGTCCCGGCTGGTCAGAATCTGGATCTCGGAATTGATGACCTCTTCCTGGTTGAGAGGAAGCAGAGGTCCCACATCCGAAGAACCCCTCTCGCCGACTTCGGAGCGGTAGATGTACTCCCTCCCGAACTTAACGAGCAGGCTCGATTTGGCCTCATAGGTGGGGGGAAGTAAAAAAGAGCCGATGGTGACCGTGACGATCACAGCGAAAAAAATGATCAGGATGGTTTGTTTGTGTTTAAATAATACCGTCAAAAAATCTCTCAAACTCACTGCCTGATTCTGCTGTTCCATGGAAACACCTGCCCTAAATTCTTAAGGATAATAACCAAAGCCTGTAGTAATGTTAACGGGGAGGATTTTACGTACGTATTGATCGACCCAGATATCGACATTGGCAATGGAGGATCGGGGCACGTAAACAATATCGAAAGGTTTGAGGGCGATGTCCTGACTCATGTCCGTGCCGTCGAGAACCTTTTGCACATTCACTTGAAGGGCCAGTCGTCTATTGTCCGCGCCGTGACGAATAATCACCACTTCCTTTGTTCTCGCCGTATCTTTCACGCCCCCGGCCTGAGAGATCGCCTGCATCACCGTCATCAGTCCCATGAGTGGAAACATCCCGGATTTATTCACTTCACCATCTACGTAGATTTTGTGTGCACCGAAGGAACGGACAATCACGGTGATCTCTGGCTTTTTCAGTTCGGGCGCATATTTTTGGGTGAGAGAGTCGGTTAATTCAGAGGGCGTTAAGCCTGCGACCTTAATTTCATGCACGAGCTGCAGGGAGATGCGGCCGTCAGGCCGAACCGTAACCAGTTCGTTCAGCTCAGGATTATAGAAGAATTTGATGTCCAATCCATCTCCTATTTGTATTCTATATTCCTGCTCCATATAAGGACTGACCTGGAAGGCATGATCATGAAGAGGGGCAGGGTTTTTCACTACGGGAGCGCAAGCGAATAATATCAACAAAATAAATAAAAATTTGATGAGTGTGAAGTTCTTCATTCTTGACACGGATGGCCCCCTAAAAGCAAAATGACGCTCCCGCCCTTCGATTCACAAAAAAAATCCCTCTAAAATACCCTCCACTTCTCATTATCCGTGGAGGAAAGTTTTGCATGATGAGGATTTAAAAAGACTCATCCCGTTCGTAAAAGGGCAATTCTTATGCCAAATTTCCCTGTTGATATAAGCTTCCGTAACTACGTTGGTTTTATCAAACATTGATTTTTCAAAGGATAAAAAAGAGTGAAGGCAATTTCCTAAAATGTGAAAAAGCCTTCCACTCTGTAGATGATCACTAAGGATCAGTTGAAGCGTTGCCTGACTCGGCGCTGCCCGTTAGGATCAACCCCTGGCTTGCAAACCTCCAAGGGATAAGCTACCGCCCTTAGACTTTATAACGAGTCATGTAATGACGGAATCGATTTAAGGGGTCTCAAAACCACCCTATGGCTATGAAAGAGATTTCAATAACCTTTTTCCCTATTTGACAGGGTTTTTAAACTATCACAAAGAATCAATCCTGTCAATTCGAAATAATTGACGTAAAACCCGGTCAATCGCTTCTCTCAATCTCTCCAATGCTGCTCGTGATCATGCTCTCTCTTATTCAGCCTTTCCTTAGCTTGTCTTATTCTCGAAGAGAGGCTGAAGCTTTCATCAATCGGGCAATTCCATACAGTAAAAGAGAATCTATTTCGTAGGCGCTTATTGAGCGAAAGAGAGAGGGAGGATACCTTCAGTGGGTAAACATCTTGTTTTTGTGGGTGGAGGGCATGCCCACCTGACATCACTCAAAGCTCTTTTGAGCTTCTGGAATCGCGGTCATCAGGTCACGGTCATGCCATCTCCTTAAAATTTAGGGGAAGCTCAGACTCAACTAAGTCTCCCACTGCTCTGTGACGCTTTAATTTACTAAGGAGTCCATAATTGGAAAGACATTAGTTCTGAAAATCTCCCCTAGCCCCTCTTTGCCAAAGAGGGGTAACTCCTCCCTTTGGTATCTTTTCCCTGCTGAAAGCAGGCAAAGGGAGGGTGGGAGGGATTTTATCAATCAATATCGTTATTATTATGGACTCCTTAGTAATAAGCTGTTACGGTGTCG
Source organism: Syntrophaceae bacterium UBA1163 (assembly GCA_002311635.1). Taxonomy (GTDB): domain Bacteria; phylum Desulfobacterota; class BSN033; order BSN033; family UBA1163; genus UBA1163. Next base: position 10,022 of record DBZJ01000159.1, on the reverse strand, counting down.
CTACACCAACGAAGGTATATTTATTTCCGTTACTGCTCGTCAAGTTGAATGTAAACTTTCCTGTCGTGGGAACAAGTGTCCCTGAAAATGTTCCTGTCTCTGGGGAGTTCGTCCCGATTGTGAGTGGATAAAAATATCCATATACGGTATTTGGTGGAATAAACAAGAACCATCCTTCGAACGAGACATTGATTCCTGATGAAAGTAACCCGGACCCGTAGATGATAAACATGTTTGGAACTACCGAATTGTTTGAATCTTTAAAAGGCTCAATAGTTAGTGGATCAATAGTTCCTGTTGAACTCCCTGAAATCTTAAGACTCCAATTCATAGGAATATCCAATTCACTTAGCCATACTCCCGACATACTAAAAACAGAAACGTTGTTGAGGTCTTTCAATGTCAATTTCATCTTGGTTGCATTTGAGCTCAGACTCCCTGTAATGTTCCCATTTGATAACCATGAATTAACAGACCAGTCAGCGGGCTGATATGTCCCGTTGATTACCCCATTCGCATCAAGTGCGTAACTCCCTTGAATCCCCCAGACGTTTCCAAAATTAAGCGTTACCCCATAACCATCATAGGTATTCTCGTCTGAATTAAACCAGAGGAGTGCTGCTCCTTTTTCTGCTCCGGAGATCGTAAACATCCACCCATTTTCCAGCATATTGAAACTCTTGTCGCTCGTATCCCAAGACTCCCAGATCCCATTCACATTATTGCCAATATAGATCAAAGTTGAGAACACATGGCTCTTGGGTGATACCGAACCCTGGCCAGGAGGAATGCTGGGGATGTTCCATAAATAAGAAAAACTGGTGCCCGAAGAAGGACTGATGCTTGGAGTATCATTTGAGTTTGTTATCGGATACCATGTCCCATTATATGAATAAAATAAGTAGATCGTCCCGGTTGGGTCTAAATAGTTTGAATCCCATGTGATCAGATGCCATGCACCAGCAACCCAGGTCTCGCCTCCGTTGGGCGAAGTCACGTGAATAAAAGGTTTCTCTGTGACTGAAACCGCAAGGACACCGGACCAATCAGATACGGAATTGGGATTCAACTTAGACCGAGCCCTGGCTCTGACATTATTAGTACTCGCACTTATCCAGGTTTCAGATTGCTTAGCAGAACCCCACGAGGAAAGATCCGTAGTACCATCACCCAGCCAGTCGAATTGGTACTCTACCGGATCCCCGGAGGCTGCAACAGACCCACCTGTAGCATACGTATAAGTATTCCCCGTTATCCCTGTCTTGGGACCCGTTGGAGTCTTGGGTGCTGTAATGGTTGTGTTGTACGTGAAGGTGGCTGCAGCGGTCTTATTCCCATTTAGGCTCCCAAATGTGCAGGTGGCTGTTCCCGTGCCATCGCCTGCCTCCGTTCCTGCCGCTGATATGCAAGTACCTCCCCAGGATGCTGTTGAACCTGTACCCGCCACCGCTGTCAACTTAACCGATGTTCCATAATTCAACGGTGGGGTTGTCCCTGTGTTGTTAGCAGGATAGCTGCAATTGATCCCTGCCGGATTCGATGAAACGTTTCCTGTCCCATTCCCATTAGCAGTTGCCGTCACCTGGTACTGGTTGATCCCGAAGGTGGCACTCACCGTAATATTCGCTATGACGTTGGTATCGGTACGCGAGGCGGTTATTAAACCGTCGCTCCACTGGACGAAGGAATAGCCCGTGGCCGGAACCGCCGTCACCGGCGTCCCGCTTGCGCCGTAATTGACTGTCTGGGGACTCACCCCACTGATCGAGCCGTGGGGCCCCGCTGTGTACGTCAGGGTGTAGGTATTAATGGCAAAGCTGGCCGTCACCCCACAGTTTGCCGTGATAGCTGGTGTGGTATAGGTATATGTGCTGACCGAGTTGGATGTGTTGGTATACCCCGTCCCACCGCAGGTGCTGGTGACCGTTGCCACATGATACCCTGTATTCGCATCAAATTTGAACTGCGTGGTCGTGTTGGAATTTACCGTTACAGGCGACGGTGTGGTCCCATCAAGGCTCCCATTGGTCCCTGCCGCAGCGGTCACCTGGTAGGTGTTAATGGCAAATGCCGCTGTCACCGTAATATTGGCGGTCACGTTCTTATCGGTACGCGGGTTGGTTGTTGAGAGGTCGCTCCACTGGACAAAGGAATAGCCCGTGGCCGGAACCGCCGTCACCCGCGTCCCGCTTGCGCCGTAATTGACTGTCTGGGGACTCACCCCACTGATCGAGCCGTGGGGCCCCGCCGCGTACGTCAGGGTGTAGGTGTTAATGGCAAAGCTGGCCGTCACCCCACAGTTTGCCGTGATAGCTGGTGTGGTGTAGGTATATGTGCTGACCGAGTTGGATGAGTTGGTATACCCCGGCCCACCGCAGGTGTTGGTGACGGTTGCCACATGATACCCTGTATTCGCATCAAATTTGAACTGCGTGGTCGTGTTGGAATTTACCGTTACAGGCGATGGTGTCGTCGCGTCAAGTTTCCCATTAGTCCCAGCCGTAGCTGTCACCTGGTACTGGACAGGATGACTTAAATTATATTGATAAGATGCTGTGGCACTGTCCGCACTCTCATTCCCACTTGTATCTACAGCAGTCATCACAAATGTTAATGTCCCTTGGCTTCCATCTGGAACCGTTACAGAGAATAAATATGGTTGTGTGGCCGTTGCCGGTATGTTCACGATTAGAGTTCTTGTAGTATTAGTTTCATACAGGTTATAAGAAGCTAAATCAGTGAAAGGCGTGCCATCCGCATTAGTAGTCGGAGGAGTCCAAGTCCCCTTGAGGTTGAGTGTTGCACCCGATGCAGATTGAGATAAAATTAAGAAGCCCGCAGAAAATAGAAGGATAAAAAAGATTTCTACTGTAAACCTTTTATGGGAAACAAATATTCTTTTCATAAAATATGGTGTGAACCCGCTGCTTTACTTTTTTTAATTCAGACAATTTTTATGCTAATACAAACGCATTAAATATTATTACATTTCATTGAATTGCCCCTCACCCCATCCCTCTCCCCAGCGGGGAGAGGGGAGGCTGAGGGGGCCTCCGTGTCAAAATATTTAATGCGTTTGTATTAGAACAGTTTAACCCTTACGCTGTTTCACTATGTACCTCTAAGTGTTTTATAGACCCTGGAGGCTCCATTCCCGATCAAATGGTTCGGAGAAGAGACATAAAATGATTGTGATAATTTTAGCAGTTAAATTCAAAACATAGGTTGGCGCAGCTATTTTGTCAGAGGGAATAAACTCCTCTTCGGCCGAAAATACGTATTTCTCCATTGGAGATATTTAGACACCTCTTTTTTACAGAGGGTGATTTGGTTCTCTCTTTTGCTGTTACCCGGGTCAACGTGCCAGTCGGCAAGAAAATTCACGGGATTAAAGTTCTGCGTGGATGTTTCGGGTCTTTGGCAACAACCCAATTATGTGATAGGGCCGATTAAAGAAGCCTACCCGGTTGTATTCGGTTCAATATTCGTGCCAAATAGAGTCAGGTTCTGTAAGATCGCAACAAACCGAAACATTTCAGAAATCCTAATTTTAGACGGAAACTAAAAGCGGAAGAGTTTTTCACAAAAGTCCCGAATTATTTCATAAAGAAGTGTGAAAAACTTTTCCTACTCCTTATTGATTTCGATTTGAAATATTGCATTACTAAGGAGTCCATAATTGGAAAGACATCAGTTCTGAAAATCTCCCCTAGCCCCTCTTTGCCAAAGAGGGGGTAACTCCTCCCTTTGGAAAAGGGAGGGTGGGAGGGATTTTGTCAATCAATGCCGTTATTATTATGGACTGATTAGTAAAACAGAAACATTTAAAAACTCGATTACAAGAGGGGCTTAGGGTCCTTCCTGAGCGGCGCTTTTTTACTCCGCTTCAAAAGGCGGAGCTTCGAGCCGCCGAATGGGTGGAAATCGGATGTTGTCATGTCGCATCTACAAGAGGCAAAAAAGTCTTGACGGGAAGAAGGTGAAACCTTAATCTATCTTTTATAGAGCTCGCATTCCCTAAACGGAATACCTTCAGTTAGGAGAAAAGGATTTTTGAATTCTATTGAATTTTCAATCATCGTACCCGTATTCCATGAGGGTGAAAGGATCAACGGCCTGGTCGAGTCTCTAAATGATTTAGATTCTGATAAAACTACTGAGATCATCGTCGTGGACGGATCTCAGGAAAGGGATACGTTGAGGGCTATCCATAGTAACCAGGTCGTTAAAATCTCCTCTGAAAAGGGCCGTGCAATACAGATGAACGCAGGGGCTTTTATCGCCAAAGGAGAGATTCTGATCTTTCTTCATGCTGACACAGAATTGCCTGTCCGGGCCCTTGGAAAGATCCATTCCCTCATGGAGCGAACCGACTATGTGGGAGGAGCCTTTGACCTGGGCATAAAATCGGATAAGTTCATCTATAAGGCGATCGGGACCCTATCCTCTTTGCGTTCTCGTTTGAGCAGGATCCCTTTTGGAGACCAGGCCATCTTTATCCGAAAAGAATATTTTGACCGAGTGGGCGGTTATAAAGAGATTCCCCTAATGGAAGATGTCGAATTGATGAGACGCATCAAGAAATCCCGAAAAAAGATACGGATCTTCTATGACCGGGTCATGACCTCTCCAAGAAGATGGGAGAAAGAGGGAGTGATTTATTGCACCGTCAGAGATTGGGTGCTACGAATCCTTTATCTGCTTGGCATTTCACCCGATCAACTGGCAACCTTTTATAAGGATAACTACCCTGGAAGGAGGACTGAGGTTTAATGTTGGATCCCGTAATCAACAGAAGCGAAACACTGATCAGACTTGGCTTTTTCTTCGGTATCCTCATGATCATGTTTCTTTGGGAACTCATTTTTCCCCGCCGTCCCTTAACGGCATCAAAGATAGTGCGCTGGATCAGCAATCTCGGCCTGGTGATCATAGACTCTATTATCGTACGTTTGGCTTTTCCTGCGGCATTAGTGGGCGTCGCTCTTCTGACTCAACGAAAGGGGTGGGGCCTGTTCAATCAAGCGGGGCTGTCTTACCTGCCAAGCATCGTTTTCAGTGTATTGATCCTTGACCTTGCCATCTATCTTCAGCATGTCATGTTCCACTCCGCCCCCCTGCTCTGGCGGCTCCATATGGTCCACCATTCCGATATGGACATCGACGTCACCACAGGCGTTCGCTTCCACCCGATAGAGATCCTCCTCTCCCTGGGTATCAAAATGATCGTTGTCATCTTGATCGGAGCCCCTGCCGTGGCCGTTTTGCTTTTTGAAATTATTCTGAACGGGACCTCTATGTTTAACCATGGAAATGTCCGGTATCCTCAACAAATCGATTCCTTTCTTCGCCTGTTCGTGGTGACGCCGGAGATGCACCGTGTCCATCATTCAACGATCCGGTGGGAGACAAACAGCAACCTCGGCTTCAACTTTCCATGGTGGGACAGGCTTTTTGGAACCTATCGGAGCCAGCCTGCAAAAGGACACTTGGAAATGACCATCGGTCTCGATCAATACAAAGATTCCCGAAGGTTAACATTGGCATGGTTATTGGCCTTGCCATTCATCGGTAAGCTGGGGAAGTACCCAATGACCCGAAGTCCGGGTGTCGAGTGAGGGGTTTAAATACGGAAGCAGTGTGATAAGGAGAAATCTATTGGATGATCGGTGCCTGCTCTTCTTTATAAAAAATCCACAAAAGGGGCAGGTCAAAACAAGACTTGCTTCCGCGATCGGTGACGAGGCGGCAGTGAGGCTCTACAAGCGCTTTCTGCTTGAAATGCTGTCCACCTTGAATAAAGGAACCTTCCTCTTCTATTTATGCGTTTACCCGGTGGACGCATTCGAAGGTTTCAGGACGTGGCTGGGCCAGGACTATCTCTATATGCCGCAACAAGGAGAGAATTTGGGCGAGAGGATGAAGAACGGCTTCATAGAGGCCCTTGCCATGAACTTCAAAAGAGTCGTCCTCATCGGAAGCGACATTCCGAGTCTGCCGTTGGAGTTCATCGAAGAAGCTTTCATTTCGCTCGAAAAGAAGGATGCGGTGATCGGTCCTTCCTTGGACGGCGGGTATTATCTCATCGGTTTTCGAGACAAGAAATTCTCCCCCCGGGCGTTTAAGAAAATCCCTTGGAGTACGGAGCGCGTTTTTGGAGAAACGATGAAAGTTTTAGAAGATGAAGGTCTGACGGTTCATACCCTCAAAACGCTGAGGGACATTGATACGATTCAAGATCTAAGAGATCGCCATAAAAGTAACCTCCATGATTGAATAGAGCTCTGATTAACCCCACCCCCACCCCATGCACCACGTAGGGTGCATGACTGTCCTGAACCTAACATGGTTCAGGGCTTCCCCTCCCCCTGAAGGGGAGGGAAAGTCATACATTCCTCCCCATGAAGGGGAAGAAAAGCCCTGCATTCCTCCCCTTTCAAGGGGGAGGTCGGGAGGGGGATGGGGATTCGTTGTCTAACCGCTCCTCGTCCACACTTGCAAGATTTTTGGCATCATCACCAAAACAACGAAGGCGGCAAAGAAGAATCCAAAGAAGAGTAAGTTGAAGATAAGGATCGCCTCCCTCCACCACGACGGTCGGTACTCCTTCGGGAGGAACTTCCGATTCAACCGAATGGTCAGGATGGCTGAGACGGCAATCGTAAGATTGGCAATATTGGCGCTGATGGCGAGGACGACGAGCGGAACCGCGATATTCACGAAAAGGCAGCCCCAGACCATGAACACAGCCAGGAAGAAATAGTAGATCCGTCGAATGTCCGCTTTCGCCCATTTTCTGACTCGCTCTGATGCAAACCACACCATGTCTGTGCCCTGCCGAGCCACAAGGTCCACATTACTAATGGTTGTTGAATAGAGAATCCAGAATCCGAAGAAAAGAGCAAGGAACCAGCCAACATTGCCCATCTTCGGGATAAGTCCGCCCGCAGAAGAGGCAGCGATCCCCCAGCTTGGAAGGGTCGTTCCCCGAGGAAGCACACCCACATAAAGAATACCCGGAAGAAACATCCCTGCCATCGCCCCAAACCAGAAAACGCCAAACTGGCCGATATCCACGAGCTTCCACCAGCCTTTCCAGCTGTATAGGTTCTTTTCCGTGGGCATGGGAACCTTTCCAGCGGGCGAGACGTGAACAACCTTACCGCCAATGGCAGCCGGGATATACCCAATTTTTTGCCCCATGCCATAGCCCTTGTCCCGGTACCAGTTCGTTATGGCGCTGTTACCAAACCCACCATAGGCCGAATAACCAACGAGCGCACCCAGGAGGAGCACATCGACACCCTTTGGGATGTACCCGAAGCTGACAAACCCTTTAAGCCCTTCCCACCAGACAGAAACCGGAACAACATAGATATCCAGTAGTAGAAGCCCGCCGAGGACGACGAACATCATAAGCCAGTTTGCCCACTCGAGGGTCCGTTCCATCTTTCGCCCCAAAAAGACAAGGACGACACAGGAGGTAAACAGGATATAAGTCCAGATGACGACCATCCCTTTATCCGAACCTCCTGGGACCCTACCTAATTGAGCGGCAGCTAAGGCTGTCGCGGCACCCATGGCCCATCCCGGCATGGCTCGCTCCAAGAATCCAATGACGGTGTAGAACCAACCCCAGAATGCCTTGCCAGGCCAGAGCCTCATAAAACCGACGGTGATCGGCTCTCCCGCATAGAGAGTGTAACGAATCATCTCAAGATTGAGGAAAACCTGGAGCGTGGAAGAACATGTGGTAATCCAGAGGAGGGCGATACCCCATTTTACGAAGAGCGAAGGACCAACAAGCCACTCACCGCCACCAATGGTCCCGCCGAGGGCAATGACGGCCGGCCCGAGGATGGCTAAAAGTTTCCTTGGAGCCAGATGGACCGGGGGCTCCGGGAGATCCGTGACTTCAAAAGGAGGTCCGTAACCTCCGGGAAACGTTTTCAGCTGTCTGACTTCATTCATGGCCCCCCTCCCTTCTCTTCCCCATTACTAATACAAACGCATTAAATGCTTTGTAGGGCAACCCTTTAGGGGTGCTTTAAGCAAGGCTAAAGCCCTGCGCTACATGTAAAATCATTTAACGCGTTTGTATTAATCAGTCGATAATTGTATGGACGTTGGAGACCAAATCCCTCCTACCCTCCCTTTACGAAAGGGAGGAACTCCCCCTCTTTGGTATCCATAGTAAAGCCAACCGGAGAAATTCATCCCTCCTCCATGTTGAAGGCGATGTACGAAACCGCATCCCTTAACTCGAAGAGAGAGCTACCTGCTTTTCTATGGTTGTCGAGATATTATTTGATTATTTTACTAAAAGTCAACAAAAATATGCCCAATTATTATGATCAACTGGAGTCTTTGATTCTAAGAAAGGATCGGAACTTTAGTCTCATGCGGGCCTGTTGATGCAGTTTGACATGAGGTTTCGCTATTTTAACTTGACTGTTGTAGGTGTTTCATTTATAAGCAATCAGAAATGGTGGAAAATGGCTGAATACTCGGGTATGATGAAAAAAGAACTTTCAAAAGAATGAACGAACCAACAGGAGAACAGATGATGGATCTGATGTTATCCGCTCAAGAGAAGGATTTTAAGGAATATTGCCGAAAGTTCGCAAGAGAGAAAGTGATCCCGATCGCTGAAAAATACGGCGAAACGGATGATATTCCGAAAGAATTAGTGGCCGCCATGGCCAAGGCCGGATTTTTCCAACTCTTCCTTCCTGAAGATCTTGGGGGAAGGGGTGCCAAGGCGTTACCCATATGCCTGGCCAGGGAGGAGTTGGCCGGTGTCTACTGTCCCGCCGACGTGACGCTGGCGATGCAAGGATTGGGTAGTTATCCGATATTTCTGGCCGGTAACAGAGATCAAAAAGAAAAGTTTTTATCCAAGATAGGATCCGGGGAATGGCTCACCACCTACGCCCTCACCGAGCCGGAGGCGGGAAGCGACGTGAACGGGATGAGGAGTCTAGCAAAAGAAGAGGCAGAGGGATTTGTCCTTAATGGGTCGAAGAGATTCATCTCCAACGGGTATGCGGCAGATATCCTGGTTGCTTTTGCTAAGACGCCCCTCGATGGAAATCCGAAGGCAATGTCGGCTTTTGTTTTGGAGAAAGGAATGCCGGGTTTTGTGGTCGCTAAGAGACTCAGGGCAATGGCCCCGCACGATCTTGTGGAACTGGAGTTCAATCATTGCTTCGTGCCGAGAAAAAACCTCTTGGGCAAAGTGGGTGAAGGGTTCAAGATTGCGATGAAGACCCTGGATGTATTTCGCATGTCCGTAGGCGCAGCAGCGGTGGGTATTGGTCAGGCCGCATTTGAAGCGGCCCTAAACTATTCGAAAAAGAGGGTGCAATTTGGAAGTTCCATTGCCAAGTTTCAGGCAATACAACTCAAATTGGCAGAAATGGCGACGGAATTGGATGCAGCCAGGGCACTCGTCTACCGGGCGGCTATCGCGAAAGATAGAGGGGATTCTAACGTCCCCAGATTCGCCTCCATGGCAAAATTTTATGCCACGGAAATCGGATTTCACGTCGTGGACCAGGGGCTCCAAATCCATGGCGGTATCGGGGTGATACAGGGATCTCTGGTGGAGCGCCTTTATCGCGAAATCAGGGCTCTCAGGATTTATGAAGGAACATCCGAGATTCAAAAATTAATTATTGCCAATAGCTTTTTGAAGGCATAAGTGCAGAGGAAAGTGACGGTGCGTCCATGCTTCCATGCAGACACAAGTTCATCCGTTTTCTCGTCATCATACATGTTCTTATCGCATTTGGATCGGTAGGATGTAGCGGAGGCGGTTTTAGTCCAGGCCAAGGGATGGGGAAGATAAAATTGTCCTGGGATGCGAACAAAGAACCTGGCATCGCAGGATACAAGGTCTATTACGGAACGACTCCCGGGAAATACGGCCCCGGAATTGACGTCGGAAATGTCACGAAGTATACCTTGGAAGGCCTTGTCAAAAGACAGACGTACTACAGAGAGTGTGCTAAATTTAGTTG
>DBZJ01000243.1 GCA_002311635.1 Syntrophaceae bacterium UBA1163 | reverse complement strand
CACATTTTTAGAGGTTGCCTTATCAGAATCATCCTTCGAGAGCAATATCGGGACACGTGTTGTCACTAGGACACTAGTTGCGTCGGGGTTTACTATTACCAACTTCAGGCGCTATCCTCGGTACGGGGAGTACGTTTGTGAACGCGTAGACGCATTTGGCATATCAATACCATATGTAATCGCCGTTTGTGATGAAAATGAACCGAATGAAAAAGAGATGGAATACGCTCGTCACGTTGCGAAGAGTGAGGGAAAAGTTTTCGTTGTTGTAGACCGTCGAGCCGGAGCTGGACGGGTACATTGGGATGATTTTCTTGAGGCACTGGGGGGTGCTATTCCAACGTGGCGGGCTCTGAGCGATGAATATCCTAACGTTCTGAAGACAACATCTATGAATAAAGTACCGATCGGTTTATCTGGGGAAGCTTGGAAAATATTTGAAGATGCGGTTGCGGATGGTTTGGAGTTTATATTCGGCCGCCGAGTTCGTCGCCTTGGAGGACGCAGGCCCGGCCAGATAATAAGTGATATGATAACTCAAACGCCGGATCATAAGGTCCTGATCATTGACGCAAAAGCATCTAGCCACAATTACAATGTGGGTGTAGCAAAGCTTCGCCCCTTAACCGAATATGTCAAAAATCAAAAAATTCGCCAACGTGGCCGTCATGAACTTAGCGCGGCTATCCTCGTAGCTAACCAGTTCGAACAGGATAATGAGCGTTTAAATGAACTCAATGGAACATTTCTTTCAGACACAGGCATTCCGCTGGCCTTTCTAGAAGTTAATACTTTGCTGAAGATCGTTGAGAAAATGAGACAACAGCCGATTCTAAGAAACACTCTGCGATGGGCTCGGATTTTCTGCTCGGGTGGGCTCGTCAAGGGCCGACTGTTTGAGCAAGAATTAAAGGCAGCAATTGAAGAAACCTTTAAGAGTTAATAGATTCGAAAAATATGGGAACTTCATCAAACCAACCGTCGCCTAAGACTCCTAGCTGGGGGTTGGCCAACGCCGTCCTTGGACAGCCAAGTGCCAGTACGGAGAGACAACACCAAGAGCTTTGGAGGGCTGCAATAGGTGATCAAGGGGACGCTCTGCTTGACGCGCTTGGTAGTCCTTTGCTAGCGAATGCTTGTGTTTTGTCAACTAAATCTAGTTCCCCTTCCGAAGCAATTGGACGATTTGAGCAGTCCCTTCTCGATTCCCACAATGCCGGTCTCATGCTAGACCTCGGGAAACGTGCACTTATTCGTACGGTCGTTGCGAAAAAAGGAGCCAGTGGTTTTGCTTCCGAATTGTTTGCCGAGACAGTATCGTACTACGCTTCCCGCGATTTGCCAAGCTTCGTCGGCGCAAAAAGGCGGATTTCAACAACAAGCGATGCGATTGAACTGAAGAACCAATTACGGGATCACGCACGGAAGATAGCTAAAAAGTTTCCTGTAAAAACCGATCCGAAAGGCTGGAAGGATTACGTCTCAAAGGTTCTAGCCGAGCTGCAAAAGGGTGGAAGGAAATGAAACGTTTTTTTGTCCAGCGCGATCGGTCAGCCCCTCCTACTAATGCCTCCGTGCTTCGAGTAGGCAATACGCTGTTTACCGGCGAGGATGATTTCACCTCTGCGTTTGGTGAGCTCTCGAGTTTGGAAGCCGACCTGCTTCTGCTCGCTTCCGCCGTCTTTGCTGCTGACCGAGCTTACGCAAGAGGGGAAAGAGAGAGCATTTGTCGAGACTTTGAACTGTCGGTCCCAATTGTGAACCAGACTCGTCTTTACCCATTAATCTCCCTTATCGAGAGGATATTACATCATCTGTCAAACGATGCCTGGAAGTTGGAATTTAGGCAAGAATCCGGAACTCCAGAAGGACGTTTCCGAACTGTTAATAAGATAGGCAGAACTTTGCTCTTTTCTGGTGGCCTCGATTCTTTCGCTGCAGCTATCGAGTTCGGCAAATCGCCTGGATCGCTCCAATTGGTTAGTCACATGACAAAAAACCGAATCAATGATGCAAGCCAAAAAGCATTATATAAAATCTTAAAGAGCAAAGGTCACAAGCTTAAACATTATCAATGTTTTATCTCCTCACGGAGTGGCGGGGTTTCTGATCTGCAACACGACGAGGAGAATACTCAGCGGACACGCTCATTTCTTTTTCTAACATTAGGAGCGCTTATGGCTCGCCGATCTGGCCATAGGGAGATAATCTATTTGGCGGAGAATGGTCAAATGGCAATCCATCTTCCCTTAACCCAGGGTAGGATAGGAGCATTTTCAACTCATACGGCGCACCCTGAGGTGCTTTTAAATATACAAGAATTCCTTAGCCAAGTAATGAATATAAAATTTCAAATCGTTAATCCATATGTTCACCGAACAAAGGCGGAGGTTGTTCAGGTTATTTGTGGAAGTGCTCCGGAGGCTATACCAATAGCCAATAGCTGCTGGAGAAACACTAGATTACCCGCGAATGTTACCCATTGTGGGGAGTGTATTCCATGTTTTATAAGACGCATCGCGATCGAATACAATGTAACACCGGACCCAACAAGTTATAAATGTGATCCGTGGGCGGAAGATATAGTATCACTGCCGCCTGACGATGAAGCGCGACGTAATCTCGCAGACCTAACTGAACTCATTAAGAGGTTTGAGCGGGATGATGACGAAGCTATTCTGAGCGAGTGGCCTGAACTCTTTTATGCAGGAATAAATGCGCCCGAGGTAATATCAATGTACCGTCGATTCTCTGCAGAGGCGCGGACGGTGTTAGAAAAATATCCGGGGTTTGGACCTTTACTTGCGTGAAAATCAGCCACCTTGAACTCGAAAAATGTCTGACAAACCCTAAAGCGTGGGTAGCACAAAAGATCTCTCCTCCCGCGGGTGGGCCTCGTGCTGGATATGAACGCGCTACGAAGCTTGCAATTTATAAGTTTCATGCAACAACTAGCGCATCTCAAGCCAAAAATCATCTAATCCACCTGCTATCAAGGTTTCAACTCACAAGTAATAGGCTCGCGAACACAGCCAAAGATAACCTGGATTCATATATCGAATGGTATATTGGTGAATCTCCTATTGTTTCGAATTGGAGCGTTCGTTTAGCTTTTAACTTAGGCCATAATTTTGAATTAGGAGGCGAGATTAGCCGAATTGATGTAGATACTCGATCAGGAGGGTACAGAGGTGTGCTTATAGGTAATCAGCCCTCAGATTGGCGACGCCAATTGAGAGTTCCTCTAATTCAGCGCGCTTTAGCGGCGAAATTACAGCGCCCGGAATTGGAAATTTCCGTTGGGTTCCAGAATATTGATGGCACTCAGCTGGAGTTAATTTCTTTTCCCCTAAGAGTTTTGAATGACGCCGAAGACAGGGCAAGAAGACTAACATCAATCTTGTCCAACGAGTGGCACCGACAAAAGGGGTTGCAGGGAAACTAAGGGTCAGCTCCCAGCAATCAAGAATTATTTGTCAAAGGTTAAGGTCCGAGAGCAATTAAATCTTTTCGGAATTTGGTGGAAAAGGTAAACGCTATCTATGTCTCCTGGCTGGGGTCAGCCCTTGACAGTCTGTTGAAAAA
>DBZJ01000147.1 GCA_002311635.1 Syntrophaceae bacterium UBA1163 | reverse complement strand
AGGATTTAGGGCACCTCGCCGTGGCACCTACTCTCTCGTCAACGTTTCAGTATATCAGGGATGAGAAGATAGGCTGGGCCTCTCCCTGGTCGGAACGCCATATTGCCTATGCCTGTGGTCTTGGAACCTTCAGCCTCAATGACGGTCTCATCACTCCGAAGGGAATGGCAGTTCGATTCGGGAGTGTGGTTACTTTATTAAAGCTGACGCCGAATGAGAAGAAATATCGCCACCACCGGGAAAACTGTCTCCAGTTTCGGAATGAAAAATGTGGAAAGTGCATACGGAGATGTCCGGCCGGCGCGATTACGGAAAAAGGTCATAACAAGGACAAATGTTCTGAGTATATCGTTTCTGGGTCTCTGCGTGCCAAGCGGTTGGAATACGGGTTGCAAAATGCTTCTTCTTCCTGTGGCCTCTGTCAGACGGACGTTCCGTGTGAATTTGAGATTCCAAGGCCAAATCTGATCGCTTAACATTCGAGTGGAATCGTAAGGTTTGAGGCTGAACGCCAAATTTTTCTGGAGGTCGCATTTGAATGTGCCTAAAGGGGAAGGCATGCGAAGGCTGATCGTTTTTCTTTTCTGCACTGTTCTCCTCTGCTGGCCTGTCTACGGGATAGCCCAGGAGCCTCCTTCTTCTATCCAGATCTATTACTTCTATACCGAGGACTGTCAGTCCTGTCAGGTCATTCTCCAGAGCTATCTTCCCACACTGAAGACTATGGTCCCGACGCTCGAAATCAAGACGTTCGATGTGAACAAACCGGCCTATTATGAAGCCCTCACCAAGCTGGAGAAAAAATTTGGCCGTACAGAAAATGAACTCCCTATCGTCTTCGTCGGAGATCAAATGCTCTCCGGAGAGATGGAGATCATGGAGAAATTGAATCCCCTCCTCTTGGAGGTTCAGGCACAAGGGGGCGCCTCCCCTCCGCCTATTGAGCTAAGTGACTCGGGGAAAATGCCAATCACCAAACGCGATTCACGAACCGAAGGGTCAGTGGACCTTGCCTATTTTTATCAGAAAGGATGTTCAAAATGTGACCGCGCAAACGTCCTCCTCAAGTACATGACGAAGAAGTACCCCCGACTAACGATCAAAGAGATCGACCTGAATACACCCGATGGGAAGCGTTTAAACGAAACCCTGTCCAGCCGGCTCAACCTTCCCATGGACAAGCGTTTGATTGCACCGAGTATTTTTATCGGAAACGATTACCTTCCTCCGGGTGAGATCACGGAATCCAAGGTGGAGACATTGATCCAGAGGTACGAACGGGTAAGTCTTGACGCCGCTGCCGGAGTAAGTGTTGGCGTCACCGTCGGTCGTAGCAAAATGCCTGAATCAGCACCATCCCTATCCCTGTCGCCGGAGGAGACCAAGAAAGCCGAAGAGTCAATTGTAGAACGCTTTAAGTCCTTTGGAGTCCTGGCCATCCTCCTGGCAGGCTTAATTGAGGGAATGAATCCATGTGCCTTGGCCACTCTGGTTTTTTTCATTTCCTATCTTACCATGGTTGGCAGTAAACAAAGGGAGATCTTGTACGTAGGGTTGGGTTTTTCAGGAACAGGCTTCATCACCCATTTATCGCTCGGTCTTGGAATTCTGAGTTTCATCAAGCATTTCTCGTTCTTGCCTCTCTTCTCGCAAATCGTTTATTTTGTCACCTTTGTATTCGCCGTCCTCCTTGGAATCTTTAGCCTTTATGATTACATCCAGCTGAAAAAGGGACGCCCTTCCAAGATGAAGCTTCAGGTCCCGGATTTTTTGAAAAAGAAGATCCACCGGATCATTCGGGTAAGAAGTGGCGAGTTGGAGGCGAATAGGGAAGGCACGTCTGTGCGCTTCCTGCTTGCCGCTGTCGTCATTGGTTTCATTGTCACCCTCTTGCAATCCACTTGTACAAGCCAGGTTTATCTTCCCACAATCCTCTTTGTCACAAATATCCCTTCCCTCAGAGGGAGTGCTGTTTTGTACCTCATTTTGTATAATCTCGTTTATATCCTTCCATTATTGGTCATCTTTGGGATAGTCTACTGGGGAGTCACTTCGGAGCAACTTTCCTTTTTTCTCCAGAAGAGGGCATCCACCATTAAGCTCCTCACCTCTGTTTTCTTTTTTGCCCTGGCAGGGATATTGATTTTGACTTTGATATGAGTCATAAAGATACTGTTCGAATTTTACAGAATTATCCGTATTCTTCCTCGTCTGGTCGATCCTGAGAAGATCCGGGTGATCCGTGAGCTGTTCGCTTGCTAGATTCGTCTCAAAATAATGAAAGGAGTGTTTAAAATGAATAACACGGTTGAGGAACAATCCGCCGAACCTAAGGGAGGAAAGATGAGTCGGAAGACTATTCTCCTTGCGGCTGCCGCAATCGTTATCGTGGCAGGGGCCTTCCTTTTTTACTTTTTCTATCTCCAAAGTCCACGCCGCCTGGTTCTTGCGCGGGTGAACGACGAAAGAATTACGGTCCAACAATTCAACAAAGAGATCGACAAATTAGAACCCCCTTTGATAAGAGACATGTTTCGGGAAGAGCCCGGTAAATTTCTCGACAGATTGATCGTGAAAACCCTTCTATTGCGAGAGGCAAAGAAGCAGGGTATATCGGCTCCGGTTCAAACCTACAAGGATGCGGCCAAGAACCCTCTTTCATCCGACGAATCGATCATCATCGAATTTGTCGCCAAGAAGTTCTCTTCCCCGCCGGAGGTAAAACGCGAGGAGGTTGAGGGATTTTATAAGATGTATAAAGATCGAATGGAGGGGAAACCTCTGAAAGAGGTCGCTCCGGCGATTGAACAGTATATACGGGAAGCGAAACGACAGGATGCACTGGAGCAGTATCTGGTGGAGCTTCGGAAAAATGCCAAGGTGGATATCGACCAAGAACGGTTACAAAAAATTGCGGTCAAAGCACCTGACATGAATACGGAGGATGATCTGAAGAAGGCTCTCACGAGTGGAAAGCCCGTCTTGGTGGATTTCGGAGCAAATTCCTGCATCCCCTGTCGCCAGATGAGGCCTGTACTTAAGGAGGTCGGCAAGGAATATTCGGAAAAGGCAAAGGTTCTGCTCATCGATGTTTACAAAAATCAGAATCTTGCTCAAAATTATAAAGTTTTCATGCTTCCGACACTCGTTTTCTTCGATTCGAAGGGAAAAGAAGCTTTTCGAAGTGTCGGAATGATGGAAAAGGAAAAGATTGTCGGAAAATTAAAGGAGATAGGAACCGGAACGTAATCCAAGCTTGGAATGCGGATTGCGGAATACCGACCTAAGAAGCATCGCGCACACGACTTCGCTTCTGAAATTTAGATCCTTCTCGCTGCCGTAACATACTCCCACAGTCCCATCTGCTCAAGTGTTCTGCGAACAGGCTCACGCGAGGGCTCGGGGGTTCCCGTCCAGAAGGCGAGGACAACCGCTCCCGTACCCACGCCTCCGTTGGTGCCGGATTCTTCTCTTCCTCCTTGTGCTGTGATTTGAGCAGCACCGTGGATGATCTTCAGTCGGGCGATCTCTGCCAACGGGGGTGGCACAAAGGCCATCAGGCTATCCAAAACCGAGGCGGCATCCGGACTCAGGCGAACGCCGCTCACATCCGGTAGGACATTCTCTGTAAGCGTCTGCCGATTAATAATGGCCTCGATGAAGGCATCAAACTTCTTGAGAATCGCTTGATGCCTCTCTTTGTTAACCCGCACCACCTTTTCAGCCCATCGCTTGCAGTAGCCGCATTCGTCACACGAACTATGATAGCAGTCGTGGGTCTTGAAATGCTCGGCGAAACCATCCAGGGCCCGATTGTCTATTTGCATCACGTCCGAGAAGGAATAACCGAAGATGTCGGCCATCTCGAGCATCAAGTCAATGTTCACAAGATCGGGCCGGATGAGGTACTCCAAATTGGGCGGATTATAGGCGTTCTGTCGGGGCAGCGTCAGCAGCTCAACGAGGTTTCCGTCGAAGCGGCGCTCCTCATAGGCCCGGACGACCTGCATGAGGGTCTCCGTGTTTCGGAATCGTTCGAGCAATTTGAGCGACTCGATCCCGATCTCGTCGTAATCGCCCACATCCTCCGGGCGGACCCAACGGGCCCTGATGAGTTCATCGGGCTTTCCCAATTTCATCCTCTGGCAATACACTTGACAATGGTCGAGAACAAAGCCGCCGCTGACGTGGCCTCCCTGCGACGAGTGGGACATCATGTTGATATGATTTGTGTCGAGATAGCACAGGTAGAGACAGGAGGGATTGGCGATGACCTCGAGTTTGCAGCGAAGGGCCCGCCGCATCGAACGGAGCGCGGCGAAATCGCGGGTTGCAGACTCCGCCAGAATGATTCCGTCCGCACCAAGGTCTTCCCAGTATTTGGCCCGTTTGACGTTGGCCACGCGCGCCCAGCTCGAAACCACGACCTTAAAGTCGGGAAAATGTCGCTTGATCCACACGAGCAGCATAGGCAGCGTGACCGTCACCATATCGGCGCCCGTCGTGGCCACCCATTCGATATGGTCGAACAGATTACGGTTCCCTTCACGGGTCATCTCGAGGTTGTCCTGGCAGGCGCCGTTGAGAAGATAGTTGAAATGAAAGCCGCGCTTGCGAGCGTCGGCAATGAATTCTTTGGCCGGTTCGCGTGTGACCTTCGGAGCCAGAAAAGAACCCCTGCCTCCTCCGAACGGATCATCGGTAATCTGGCCGAAGAGTGTCTCCACACGGGAAGACTCGCGGCTCAGACGTTCCAAAAGTTCCGCGTCCCAATTACAAGCAACTGAATACCTCATGGGGCAACGTCTCCTTTCGTGGTCTGCGACATTCGAAATGATTTGGGTTGATCAATTAAGATCTCAGTTTAATTCTCGCGGAGGTATTTATAAATAACCTAAATTTATCCTCTCCGCAATTTTCTATTTTTCAAACCGTGGAATATCCTCCCGTTGACAATTCGCCAATCTGACGATATTTTAGACTCAATAAGCGGCCAAGGGATCAAGTTCGACCCACTTGAGCCCTTGGACCCTCGAATCTTTGTATCCTTTTATTTAGATTTAAGGAGGTAAATGATGGAACTGAAGACTGAGCGGTTGGAGATCCCGGAAGGATGTAACGTGATTTTTGGCCAGACCCATTTTATCAAAACGGTCGAAGACCTCTACGAGATCATGGTGGGTTCCGTTCCGGGCGCGAAATTTGGAATCGGATTCTGTGAGGCCTCGGGGGATTGCCTCATCCGGCTCGAGGGAAACGATGAGACTTTGAAAGAAGTGGCCAAACAAAACGCTCTGAGGATGGGAGCGGGTCATACCTTTGTCATCGTTTTAAAGGATGCCTTCCCGATCAATGTCCTCAACGCAATCAAGATGTGCCAGGAGGTCTGCACGATTTTCTGCGCCACGGCAAATCCGGTGGAAGTCATTCTCGCTGAGTCCGAACAGGGAAGAGGTGTCCTCGGCGTCATCGACGGCTCCTCTCCGAAAGGCGTTGAAAAGGAGGAAGGAATTGCGTGGAGGAAAAACCTGTTGAGGAGGTTTAAGTATAAACTGTAGCCAGTCGGGAAGAAATCCTTTATGGCGGAGAATGAAATCATCTTACATTTTCATCGACGGCCCAATGCCCTCCTGAGCATTGCGCTCGCCCTTTATGGAATTTCAACTGATTTCAAGAGGGGCGACCGAGTGCCGAAAATCAGGGCGGTGTGGGAAGATGTGAAAATAGACCCCGATCATCTTAAGGATTTCGGAGAAGTCTGCGGACTGCCTTCCCACGGTGAGTTCCTTTATCCGCTGTATCCACAGACGTTCATCTATCCCCTTGTCCTCAGGGTCCTCGGTCATAAAAAGGCACCTTTGAGCGTATTCCGAATGTTAAATACGAAATTGCAGGTCACTTCTCATCGCCGAATCGGAGTGCATGAGCCTCTCCGGATCATCTCTGAAACCGGGCCCCTGCGGGTCCTCCCTAAAGGGCTTGAATTGGATTTGACCTCTTCTGCTCAGGCCAATCATGAAACCGTGTGGGAATCCTTACAGACATTTTACTATCGCGGAAAATTCGGAGACGGGAATCCCTCCCATTCTGACCAGCCGGAGCTCCCCCCCATCTCGGAGGCCAAGACAGTGGCCTCCTGGTATCTTCCGGACGGGATCGGGTTTCGCTTCGCCAGGATCTCCGGGGATGCCAACGGGATTCACTACAGCAGCTCATACGCGAGGCTATGTGGTTTTAAAAGGGATTTTGCTCAACCGTTGTTAATCCTATCAAAAAGCCTGAGTTGCTTTTCGGATTTCGATCCGTCCAGATTCCGTCTGCTGGCATTGTTCAAAGGACCTATCTATTACAAAAGCAACGTCTCTCTCAAAGGCATATCGAGCGGGGAAGGAATTCGATTCGACATTTATTGCGAGGATAACCCGAGACCTTCTCTCTCTTGCCAACTTTCCAAAGCGCTACTTCTTTGACAGTGTTCGTTTAACATCCCGTCACACGATCCTCAACTCTTTCAATTCCTTTGTCTTTTTGTAAAGGCCTCGGTCAGCCGTAACGAAAGCGCACCCTAATCTTCTGGCGAGAACGACGTAGGCGGCATCATAGAGGGTTATTCCGTATTGCCGGGATAAAACTATTCCCTCCAAAAATTCATCGAGACCGAGACTGAACACCTCAAGATCGAAATTCCATATCAAAGAAAAGGCTTCGGCTGCATCTTTTGTACTTAATCTGGTCTTTGTGGCCAATACATTGGCGATCTCATAAAAGAAGAGGCTGTGAACCGCTACCGCTTCTTTTCCGCTAACATGTCCCTCTTTATAAAGTCTTGCCTTTTCTCCTTCTTCTTCCTCTCCAAAAATCCACTTAAGGGCTACAGAGGCATCAAGGACGATCATCTCCCCTCTCTGACCTCTCTAATCGCCTTGACGATATCTATATTGACAGTTTCTTTGAGATGCCTCTTCTTCCACCTGTCCATCTCAGTCGATATGTTCTCGAGCTTTCTCTCCCTGTTTTTGTTAAGCACCTTCTCTTCGTACTCATCGAGTGAGATCAACACGGCGAGAGGTTTATTTGCCCTGGAGATCACCACTTGCTCCCCCTTCCTCGACACATCATTAAGGACAGAGCCGAGCTTTTTCCTTAAGTCGAGAGCCGTCACCGTCTTCATTCCGAACCTCCTGGAATTCCGACCCTTCGGCAGCACCAAGCCCCCTTTAGGGTGGAGTATAACGCGCCGCTTCCTTCGGCGCATTCAGAACGCCGAGTCTATTGAATCGTAGGGTCAACCCTGAGTAAGCCCCGGCCTTCGGGCTGGGGCGTCGGCGGATTTACTATAATATAAGCTATGATAGTTACTATGTCAATCCTCCTTCGACCCCACGGCGCTCTGGCCCCGTTTCCCGTAAAATTAGTTCCCGTCTTTTACCAGGCATTCCAGGGCCGTGATATACTCCGCTGTCATGCAGGTGGGGATCCGGTGCTTCTGCAGGCATTCAAAACATTTGCTCGGCTCGTAGAGAGGGGTGCTCACATATTTTTCTCCACCATCCGGAAACAGGGTGACGATCACACCCCGATCCATCTCTGTCGCTTTCTGTAACGTCCCCCACATGGCCGCCCCGGAGCTGATTCCACAAAAGATTCCCTCCCGAACGGTGAGGGCCCTTGCCATCTCGAAAGCATCCTCGTCCTTCACGTTGATCTTTTCGTCCAAACGGCTTGGATCGTAGATCTCCGGGACATACTGGGAGCTGAGGTTTTTCAACCCCTGGATGCTCGATTTCGGATACGGCTCCACGCCAACAACCTTGATCTCAGGATTATATTCTTTCAGTCGCTTGGAAACGCCCATGAGGGTCCCGGTGGTTCCAATCCCTGCGACAAACATATTGACCTTTCCCTTGGTGGCCCTCCAGATCTCTTCGCCGGTCGTCTCATAATGGGCAAGCACATTATACTTATTCTCAAATTGCTGGGGCATGAAATATTTGGAATCCGTGGCCATCTCCTCAGCCAAATCAATCGCTCCGTCCATTCCCTTGGAGCCCTCGCTTAAAATGATCTTTGCTCCAAAGGCCGTGATGATCTTTCTTCTCTCGATGCTCATGGTCTCCGGCATCACCAATTCTAAGCGATATCCTTTCACTGCGCAGACCAAAGCCAGTGCAATGCCGGTATTTCCGCTGGTAGGCTCGATCACGATCTTATCCTTCGTCAGGAGGCCTTCCTTCTCCCCGTATTCAATCATGTATTTCGCAATCCGATCTTTGACAGAACCAGCCGGGTTATATCGCTCCAGTTTTCCATAGACTTTTACCCTCTTGTTGGGAACAATATGATTAATCCTCACCAAGGGGGTATCCCCCACCAAATCGACCATATTCTTGGCCACACGATGCATCGCTGTCCCTACCTCCCCACTACTCAAATGACGTGAATCATGATCCGCAAATGGTGGATCGTGTCACGAAAGATCTCTCTGAATAAAAGGAAACGAATTCAAATCGCTCTCGAATCACGAATCACCAGCACGAGTCACGTGACCAAAGTTTAAAGCGCACTCAGTATCTCGGCCCCGACGTCTGTGATGGCAACGGTATGCTCAAAATGGGCAGAGCGCTTTCCATCCGCCGTCACAACGGTCCAGCCGTCCGAGAGAACCCTGACCTCGTACGTTCCTTCATTCACCATGGGCTCCAGGGCGAGGACCATGCCTCTGCCGAGTCTCGGTCCCTGGTGGGGCATCCCAAAATTCGGAATCTGCGGCTCCTCGTGGAGTTCTCTCCCGATCCCATGGCCTACGAAATCCCTGACCACGGAAAATCCGTGGGATTCCACCCAGCTCTGAATGGCGTAGGAGATATCAAAAAGTCGATTTCCCACTTTGGCTTTTTCAATGCCAATATAGAGAGCCTTCTCCGTCACCTCGAGAAGCCTTTTGGCTTCCGGATCGACCTCTCCCACGGGAAACGTGATGGCTGCGTCTCCGAAATAGCCCAGATAATTGACCCCTGCATCCAGGCTGACAATATCGCCCTCTTTCAACCGGCGCTGGCCTGGAATGCCGTGAACGACTTCATCATTGATGGAAATACAAAGAGTTGCCGGAAATCCCCTATAACCCTTGAAGGCTGGACGGGCTCCTTTTAAAAGGATATAATTTTCGGCCACTTGATCCAATTCCTTTGTGGTGATCCCGGGCTCGATCATACCCTTCAATTTTTCAAAGACCTCTGCCACCACGACATTGGATCTCTTCAATTGCTCAATCTCCCGCTGGGATTTGATGATAACCATAGCACTAATATGCATTTGAACCATGCAATTGTCAACCTTTCTCTCTTCAAAATGCTTCCAGCGGTGGCGGTTCGTGCCATCAGACGCTCAATATTTAACAAGCCGTTTTTTATTGACTTTTCAACACCGTTCAGTAATATTGTGTAATGGATCACATGAGGTGCCTTAGATGATTCCAAGATATACCCGACCGGAGATGGGAAAGATTTGGACGGACCAGAGAAAGTTTGAAGCCTGGCTCCAGATTGAGATCCTCGTCTGCGAGGCCCTTTCCCGATTGGGTGAGATCCCGGCAGAGGCTGTCCGCGAAATCAAAGAAAAAGCCTCCTTCGATATCCACCGTATCGATGAATTAGAAAGAGTGACGAAACACGATGTCCTCGCCTTCCTGACCAACGTGGGGGAGTCAATCGGTCCCCTCTCGAGATATTTCCATTACGGTCTCACTTCTTCCGATATCCTCGACACCTCTCTGGCCATGCTTTTAAAGGACGCCTCTGCACTCGTCCTGCAAGACATCCAGCGGCTTTTAGAGGTATTGAAGAAAAAGGCCTTCCAGTATAAGGAGACCTTGATGATCGGTCGATCCCACGGCATTCACGCCGAGCCCATCACTTTCGGCCTCAAGATGACACTCTGGTACGATGAGATGAAACGAAATCTCATCCGCATGGAGAGGGCCAAAGAGGCGGTGAGCGTGGGAAAAATCTCAGGAGCGGTGGGGACCTTCGCCCATATCCCGCCCTCTGTTGAGGAGTTTGTCTGCGGCCGATTGGGACTCAGACCCGCGCCCGTCTCGACACAGATTGTCCAGAGGGATCACCATGCCGAATTCTTCACCACCCTGGCCATCGTCGCTTCCTCAATAGAAAAATTTTCCGTAGAGCTTCGTCACCTCCAGCGCACGGAGGTCCTGGAAGCCGAGGAATTCTTTTCCAAGGGGCAGAAGGGCTCGTCCGCCATGCCCCATAAAAGGAATCCCATCTCCTCAGAAAATCTCTCCGGTCTGGCACGGTTGGTACGGTCTTACAGCCTGGCGGCTTTAGAAAACGTTCCCCTCTGGCACGAGCGTGACATCAGCCACTCCTCCGTAGAAAGGGTGATCGGTCCGGATGCCACGATTTTGATCGACTACATGCTCAACCGCCTCAGCTCCCTGATCGAGAACCTCATCGTCTACCCGGAGAATATGAAGGCCAATCTCGAGAAGATGGGAGGCCTCATCTTTTCCGAATCGATTCTGCTCTCCCTGACCCGAAAGGGCCTCTCGAGGGAAGAAGCCTACGGGGCGGTGCAGAGGAATGCGATGAGGGTCTGGGAGAAGGGCGAGGATTTCAAGGCGCTTCTCTCCCGGGACGAGACCATCAAGCGCCTCTTGACCGAAAAGGAATTGGACGCTCTGCTCGATGTCCGGGCGCATCTGAAACACGTCGATGATATCTTCCGAAGAGTATTTGGAGAGGCTTAAGATGAAGAAGGATCAAAAATCTGCCCCTGACCTGAGAGATCTTCTCGGAATCAAAGAGCCTTCTCCGGAACGAGGCGGGAAGAAACCCCTCTCTAAAAAGACCCACTTTACGATCTGGTATTTCGTCATCGCCTTTCTTATCATCCTGGCCATCCAGAGTTACATCAGCTCAAGAAAGGATGAGGATGTCATCACCTACAGTGAATTCAAGCAATCCCTCCGGACAGACAAAATCAAAGACGTGGCCATCACTTCCGATTCGATCACAGGGAAGAGGGAGACCGAAAAAGGTTTAAGAAAATTTCAGACGGTGCGGGTGGAAGATCCGGATCTGGTGAAAGAATTGGAGACTCACCACGTAACATTTGAAGGGAAGGTCGAAAGTAAATGGCTCACGTTTATTGCGTCGTGGTTCCTTCCGGTAATCGTGTTTTTCTTGATCTTGAGGTTCCTCATGGGCCGAATGGGAGCCGAGACCAGCGTGATGTCCTTCGGAAAGAGCCGGGCCAAGATATACGCCGAGAAAGAGAAGAAGATCACCTTCGCCGATGTGGCAGGAATTGACGAGGCCAAAGCGGAATTGGAAGAGGTGGTGGAGTTTCTCAAAAGTCCTGGAAAATTTCAACGCCTCGGCGGAAAGATTCCCAAAGGAGTCCTCCTGGTGGGAATGCCCGGAACGGGGAAAACGTTACTCGCCCGGGCCGTGGCCGGAGAGGCCAACGTTCCCTTTTTCTCCATCAGCGGCTCCGATTTTGTGGAGATGTTTGTCGGCGTGGGAGCGGCACGGGTCAGGGATCTCTTCGCCCAGGCCCAAAACCATGCCCCGTGTATCATCTTTATCGATGAACTGGATGCCCTCGGAAAAGCGCGCGGGGTAAACCCCATGGGCAGACACGACGAACAGGAGCAGACCCTCAACCAGCTTTTGGCGGAAATGGACGGCTTCAACTCCAATACAGGCGTGATCATCATGGCCGCTACCAACCGGCCTGAAATTTTGGACCCCGCCCTTCTCCGGCCTGGAAGGTTCGATCGCCATGTCGTAGTCGACCGGCCCGATATCGTCGGCCGGGAGCAGATTCTGAAGATTCATGCCCGCAATGTCAAATTGTCTCCGGACGTCGACTTGAAGGTCATCGCTTCAAGAACACCGGGGTTCGTGGGCGCAGATCTCGCTAATATCGTGAATGAGGCTGCCCTTCTGGCCGCCCGAAAGAACAAAGAGGCCGTAGAAATGGCCGATATTGAGGAGGCCATTGACCGCGTGGTGGCCGGCCTGGAAAAAAAGAACCGGTTGATGTCGAAGAAAGAAAAAGAGATCGTCGCCTTTCATGAATCCGGCCATGCCATTGTGGCCTCCATGGTGCCGAATGCCGACCCGGTTCGACGCATCTCCATCATTCCGAGAGGTATCTCTGCTTTAGGGTATACGCTTCAACTGCCTACGGAGGATCGATATTTGATGACCAAGACAGAGCTTCTCGACCGCCTGGCGGTTCTGCTGGGCGGAAGGGTCGCCGAGGAAATCGTTTTTGGAGAGATTTCCACCGGTGCTCATAACGATCTCCAGCGGGCGACCGACATCGCCACAAGCATGGTCAAAGAATTCGGGATGAGCCAAAAACTAGGTTACGTCACCTTCGAAAAAGAAAAACAGCCTCTTTTTCTCCCCAGTTCCCTTTTCCCCTCCAGGGAGTACAGCGAGGACACGGCCAAACAGATCGACGAGGAAGTGAAGAAGATTATGGATGAAACCTATCTCAGGGTCAGGGAAATACTGACGGCGAACAGAGACAAGGTGGGGGAGCTTGCCCGTCTCTTGCTTGAAAAAGAGGTGGTTGAGGAGGCGGATCTGAAAAAGATTCTTGAGTTACCCCCTGCCAGCGCATGATAAAGAAAATCTTAAAACATCTCCGGGCAAAGATGTTCGCGGGAATCCTGGTCATCCTTCCTCTCGGGATCACCTTTCTCGTCTTGAAGTTCGTCTTCAATACCCTGGACAGCATCCTCGGCCCCCTGATCCCCGACATCAACGTCTTCCTTTTCCATCGCCTCTTCCATCTCCCTTATGTGGGACTCTTTAGCTTTCTGCTCCTGCTCTATCTCATCGGATTGATCACTACCAACGTCCTAGGACGCAAATTGATTGGCTGGGGGGATCGTCTCTTCACCGCGATCCCGGTGGTCAAGAATATCTATACCTCCTCTAAGCAGCTGACCGATGCCTTTTCGGCCACGCGTAAAGGTTCCTTCCGCCAGGCCGTTTTTGTCGAGTTTCCGCAGGAAGGAAATTATGTGCTTGGATTCGTGACGAACGAGCTGACGGATCTCGACCGCAAAACCAGGGTGACCGTCTTCG
This sequence comes from Syntrophaceae bacterium UBA1163, assembly GCA_002311635.1. Taxonomy (GTDB): domain Bacteria; phylum Desulfobacterota; class BSN033; order BSN033; family UBA1163; genus UBA1163. Next base: position 12,739 of record DBZJ01000147.1, on the reverse strand, counting down.
TCCCTACCGCCTTTGTCCCGCCCCAGGGTTTTCTTCTCTTCCTCCCCAAAGAAAAGACACTTCCTGCCCAGTTGACCGTCGAAGAAGCGATCAAAGCCATCATGTCCGTGGGGATCGTCACCCCTCACACCCTTTCGGTTCCCTTATCCAGTTCGAAATCGAAAAAGGAATAGGTTGAAAATTTCGGAGGGCTGAAGTATCTTAATCCAAAAGCGGAAGGAGGTTCTTGACTATGGAGGGTATCACGCTTCTGATCGCAGTGGTTGCGCTCATCATCGCTATCCTCGCCTATCAGCGCACAGGGGGAACCGCGGAGTTGAAACGGCAGATCGAGGGCGCCGCTTCTTCCCCTGATTTGAAGAAACAGATAGATGCTTTGCTGGCGATGAGCGATTCTCTGAGAGAAAAGACGGCCGATGCGCTGGAACGTCTGGAAAAGGCCATCCGGAAGACAGAAAAGAGCGAATAGGCTCAAAAGGATGATTCAATGTCAAATGTCGAAGTTCAAATTCCAAATCAGCCCTTCGACTTTCCCCGGTCTTAAACCCGGGGCTTGCCCTTCGGCCCGAGCTCAGGTCGAGGGCTCAGGGTTGATACTGAGCAGCGCTTTTCACCCTGTCCTAAAGGATGGGAGTTTGGCGCCGTCGAAGTATCAATGACAAATGGCAAGTAAATTTTTGAAATTAAGGTTTTGACATTTGGCGTTCATTTGAATTTTGGAATTTGATCTTTGACATTTCAAGTAAACCACCTATTTTAGATCAAGATTGAGGCCTCAGTGGATAAGCCCCTACAGATTCTCTTCGTGACTCCGGAGGCCGTCCCTTTTGCCAAGACAGGAGGGCTGGCGGATGTGGCTGGAGCCCTCCCTAAATCCCTTCGGGACCTGGGATGCGAGATCAAGTTGATCATGCCTTATTACCGGATGGTGAAAGACTCCGGCCTTCCCGTTCAATATTTGGGCAACGAGATCGAGGTCCCCATCGGATATGAGAAGCTCAAGGCGGAAATTTATCAGGGCCGTCTGGACCAGGACATCCCGGTCTATTTCATCGGCCGGGAAGAGTTCTTTGACAGGTCCCACCTCTACGGTACGGCCAAAGGCGATTACTTCGACAATGCGGAGCGCTTCATCTTCTTCTCCAAAGCCGTCTTCCTCCTTTGCCAGCACTTAGGGTTCTCTCCCGGCATCATCCACCATCACGAATGGCAGACCGGATTAGTCCCGGCCTATCTCAAATCGGTCTACCGGCGCGATCCTCTTTTTTCCCGCACGGCGACCCTGTTCACCATCCATAACATTGCCTATCAAGGGTTATTCAAGAAGGAGAAGTTCCGGCTCACCGACCTCCCTGCGGAGATGTACAACCCGGAAGGGATCGAGTTCTGGGAGCGGATCAACTTCATGAAAGCCGGAATCGTTTATGCCGATGCGATCAACACGGTGAGCAAAAAATATAGCGAAGAGATCCAGACCGTAGAATATGGATACGGGCTGGAGGGTATTTTGAGAAAGAGAAGGGACCGCCTTTACGGAATCATCAACGGCGTAGACTATGGGGAGTGGGACCCTTCTCGCGACCCGCATCTGATCGCCCGATATGATTTGAAAGATCTCTCCGGCAAGAGGGAATGCAAAGAAGATCTCCTCAAAGAATTCCATCTCCCCTCCTCCCTGATGAAAGCCCCTCTTTTAGGAATGATCTCCCGATTAACCGATCAGAAAGGATTCGACCTGCTGATGGAGATTTTGGACGAACTTTTCAGCCTCGACATCGGACTCGTCCTTCTGGGCACAGGGGAGCAGAAGTACCACGATCTTTTCAACCGGGTCGCTCAGAGGTATCCACAAAAGGCAGGGGTCCGGATCGCCTATGACGACCGGCTGGCCCATAAAATTGAAGCCGGATCAGATTTCTTCCTCATGCCTTCCAAATATGAGCCGTGCGGCCTGAATCAAATTTACAGCCTGAAGTATGGAACGATCCCCATTGTGCGTGCGACCGGCGGGCTCGACGATACCATCACCCCTTACGACCCCGTCTCGAAAAAAGGAAATGGGTTTAAGTTCGTCCGCTACGACGCCAAAGAGCTCCTGAACACCATTAAAGAAGCCATCCGTTTTTATTCCCAGCCGGAGCATTGGGAGCAGCTCCTCCGGAATGCCATGACCGCGGACTTCTCCTGGAAAAGGTCGGCTGAGGCCTACGTTCAACTCTACCGGAAAGCGCTGGGGGATAAAACGAGGTCCGTATGAAGAATCAAAGATCTCTCATCATGATCGGAGGACTCCTCACCTTCGTGGCTTTATTTCCTCCGGGCCTCTCTGCCAAACCGTTTCCCTTAAATAATTTTGACCACCCCAGACTGATTGAAACACGAGAATTATTCAATCTGATGGATCACCCTTCGCTTCGTATCGTTGACATGAGGACATCGCTGTCCGACTATCTCAAAGGCCATATCCCCGGCGCTGTCTATCTCCATTTCGAAAACCTCCAGATTCCGGATAAGGGGGTCCCCGACCAGGCTCCTGACCGGATCTGTCTCGAAAGATTATTAGGAGATAACTTGGGCCTTTCCAATCACATGGGGATCGTCCTCTACTCCGAAAGATCAAATCCGAATGCGACGCTCCTTGCCTGGACCTTGGATTTTTTGGGTCACAAAAAGGTAGGAGTCCTGAACGGAGGCTGGGAAAAATGGGTTTCAGAGAGATATCCCATTACCCAGACCTATCCCTCTCTTTTGCCCAGTAAATTTTTCGGGAAAGTGATTCGGGAGACGGCCGCCGAGAAAAAATGGATTCAAGACCGACTCTCCGCGAGAAATGTTGTGATCGTGGACGCCCGCCATCCAAGAGAATACAGCGGGGAAGAGGGAGAAGAGCTCCGGAGAGGCCATATCCCTGGAGCCAGGAATATATTTTGGGAAACGACTCTCGAAGGGGAAGAGGTGAGGGCTTGGAAGAAAAAAGGGGATCTGGAAAGGCTCTTTGCAGAATCCGGCGTGATGCGTGGAAAAGAGATCGTCGTCTATAGCGAGAGAGGAAGAGAGGCGAGCCACCTCTACTTCACCTTGAAATATGTTCTCGGGTTTCCCCATGTTTTTCTATACCGCGGCTCCTGGATCGAGTGGTCCGCAGACAAAACCATGCCGATTAAAACCGGCATGGACCCTTGAAGTGGGTTTCCGAAAAGTTCCATAAACCTCTCGTAGAATCTTTCTGAAGTCTTGAAAAAGAAACTCGTGACAGAATTATCTTAAAGTGCTTCAGGTCCAACGTTCCTCGGATCCCCTTTTCATCCGCCATTTCTGAGGGTTCCCTGTTCCTACCATCGAAGATGATTTCCACAAATCTTTTTACTGATTGACTTTTTTAGCATATACTGATAATTCATTTATGAAACTTCAGAGGAGGAACATCATGAGCAATCCCACCGTGCTTGACAAAACGTTTCATGTCATCATGAAGCGTATGGTAGAAACCGGCCAGGCGCCCTTTTACACGGAGCTTGCCGCACTCGGTCTTTCCGTTGAAGAGGGCCGGAAAATCCTGCACGACCTTTTCTCCTCGGGAATCCCCGGGTGGCTATACCCTCAAACCGATCTCATCGTCTCATTCGCACCCTTTAACAACCTTCCGACGCAATACCGGATCACCATCGACGGTCAGCAGAAATGGTTCGGCCAGTGAGCCTTTGAATCGCTGGCGGTCTGCTGGCTATTCCCTGGCAAAACACTGACGTTGGAATTCCCCTGCCTGGATTGCGGCAAGCCTCTCCGGGTGGTCATCAATGACGGGAAGGTTCTGAATGAGGAAGCTTCAGTATACACGGCCTACGTGGCCGTCCCGTTCTGGAAATGGTTTGAAGACCCGGCCTATGCCTGAAGCACCATGAATCTCTTCCGGTCGGAAGAGCACATCCGTAACTGGAAATCCTTTGTCAAAGGCACCGACGAGGGTATCTTGTCACTTTCCGACCTGCTCAAGCTGTTCTCCGGGCCTTACTTCAGGCGGCGCTTGGATGAGGACTACGTTTCCCATATGCAGGAATATGCCCGCGAGATGGTCCAGGCCATGAAGGAAATCGGCAAAACCGGCCCATTCTGGAAAAGGCCAAAAAAGTAACTCGATAGTGGGCGAGGGGTCAGCCGATACGGGAGCACGGGAAAAGACTCCCAAGGATCTTTAATGTGATTTTCAAACAGGGAACGCGGGGAGTTTAATAAAGGGGTGATTTATCGATGTTCAAGAAAATCTTATTTTGTACCGATTTCTCGGAAAATTCTGACCATGCCTTCGCCTATCCCCTTAATCTCACAAAAACTTATAATGCAACGCTTTTAATTCTTCATGTCATCGTCGAACCGGTTTCCTACTATTGGTCGTCCACACCAAAAGCGGAGGATGAACTGATCGCCAGGCAGACTGAGCGGGTGAAGCAGGAAATAAATACTCGCTATCTGCAAAAGATTGAGGGGTTCAAGAATTACGAGATTTTCGCAAGAGAGACAGACGAGGGCAGAGCCTTTTACGAGATCATCCAAGTGGCGAGGGAAGAGTCTGCGGACCTTATTGTTATGGGGACCCATGGAAGGACAGGGATAGACCATCTCATCTTAGGTAGCACCGCAGAGAAAGTGGTCAGAAAATCGCCCTGCCCCGTATTGACGGTGCGACTCCCCGGCAAGAAATTCATCATGCCCTAAGAATCAGACATAGGAAACACCTGTGACGACTCGCGCCAGGTGCAGGAACTCGCGGACTTCCCTGCTGATGTTCGGCAGCTGCAGCTGGATTTCCGGAATTGCAGCATCATTCGAAGAAGCGCCCGAGGGCCTAATCAGGCGTTGGAATGGATGGCTTCGAGAAAAATTGAGAGTTCGAAAAATATTTTTTCAAAATAACTCCTCGGAAAGAAACTTCTTCGTTTACCCACGCCTCTGCATTAAATCCCCATAACCTATCCCGGTACCGATATTCGACGCGCCATATTCCCCAAAAGGACTAGGATTCGAAGGCGACTTTCGGGTATGTTTCGAGTTTCGATAAGAGCTCGGGACCCTCCAATAAAACAAAAAAAGTTTTTTAGCTTGACAAGCCTGAGTGATCTATGTCATTAATCTATCAATTTTTGGCTGGATTCTCCTGATCTTCTACTCAACTCGCAAGGAGCAGTGAATGGTGGGTAAGATTTTAGCGGCGGGGTTAATCGTGCTCCTGTTGTGTGCATGTCATCCCCATCCAAGCCCTGTTTCCGAGAAAACGTCTCCTGCTCCTCTCCCTCCAAAACAATATGCCTCTCTCCCCGCGCAAACAGGTTCGGAAAAGTCTTCCCCTCAAGAAATTCCTTGTTCTTCAGAAAAACCCTCAGCCTCCAATCCAACATCCCCTGCGGAGAACCAAGGAAATTGGAGTTTGGAATTTCCGACCGGCGAGGAGTCCAATGACGATTTCAGTCTTGAGGTCATCCCGCAAGAGCGGCAAAAACAAGGACCGGATTTCGATATCCCTATTGTGATCAATGCGAAGGTGGAGCAATTCATCCAGTATTTTCAAACGACGGGTCGGAAGGTATTCGCCAATTGGCTGGCGCGGTCGGAGAGATATATCCCCTTCATGAAGAGTCTTCTGAGAGAGAACGGCCTTCCTGAAGACCTCGTCTATATGGCCCTGATCGAGAGTGGCTTCAATCCTTATGCCTATTCCAGGAGCAAGGCGTCCGGCCCCTGGCAGTTCATTTATCTCACGGGGAAAAAATATGGCTTAAGGTCGAACTGGTGGATTGACGAGAGAAGGGACCCCGAGAAATCGACCATCGCCGCGGCCAAATATCTCAAAGACCTTCACGATATGTTTGAATGCTGGTACCTCGCTGCCGCCGGTTACAATGCCGGTGAAAAAAAGATCGCCGCCGCGATGAAACGCTATGGCACGGAAGACTTCTGGGAATTGACAAAATACCGGTACCTGAAACGGGAGACAAAAGATTATGTCCCCCAGATGATTGCCGCCGCGCTCATCGCCAAAGAACCGGAGAAATACGGTTTCATTGGCATCGAATACCAGGAGTCCCTCCGTTATGAGAAGGTGAAGGTGCCCGAAGTCACCGACCTTCGCCTGATCGCCAAGGCCTGCGAGGTGGACCTGGATGACATCAAGGGTCTCAACCCCGAATTGTCGCGCTGGTGCACTCCTCCGAACTTCCCTGACTACGAGATCAAGATTCCTTCCGGAAAAAAGGAGCTTTTTTTGAGAAATTTTGAAGCCCTCTCTCCTGGCGAAAGATTTCAATTCAGAACCCATTCGGTGAAGAGAGGCGAGACCCCTGCAAGAATTGCCAAACTTTATGGGGTCGACTTAGAGCCCATCCTTGAACTGAACCGGCTGAGCAAGAAGAGCCGCCTCTCCAAAGGAATGGACCTTCTCATCCCCTTGCCGAAAGATCAGGATCAGAAGCTGATGGCCATGGTCAAGAAAGAATCGAACGGGGGTAATCGGCATTCGAAACCAAAGGAGATGACCTATACGATCAAGAAAGGGGATTCTCTGTGGAGTATTGCCAACGAAATGGGAGTGAATGTCGGGGCCCTCAGCAGCTGGAATAACCTCTACCCGGAAAAGAAACTGATGCCCGGGGATAAGCTGGAAATCAGGTTGACGAAAGCCCACAGGGCATTGGATGACCCGCACGGAAAACAGCCGGGAAAAGAAATCCTCTATGTCGTGAAAGAGGGAGACACCCTTTGGACGATTGCGAAAAAGTTCAACCTCACGGTTTCAGAAATCAAGACCTGGAATCATCTCAACGGGACCAATCGGATTCACGCTGAAGATCGGTTGAAATTAAAGGTCGGAAGTACTAAATCTCAACTCTAAATTAAACCTATCCAGTCTCGCCATTCCCATATCGCTTTGACTTCCCTGCTCGTCTATCAGGACTCGCAGCCTGAAGGCTGTAGCTACGCTTTTGGGGATGGGTGATGGGCCGGTTTGGGCCTATTTGACAACGCAAAGGAAATTATTTATATAGAATAGACTTTTACGTTTAAGGAGCGGACGATGTACAAGAAAATGGCTAAAACTTTGGGTGTGGGTCTTGCCTTTGCTGGTCTTCTCTTTGGCCTATTCTTCTGCATGAATAACGACCGGGCCAACTCCCTGACCAGCGCTAAAGAAGAAAAGGAAACATTGACGACGCCGAAGTCGCTTGGCAGGGCCTTCGTGGAAGTGGCCAAGAAAGCCCAGCCTGCCGTGGTCAACATTACGACAGAAAAAACCATTACCATGAGACCCTGGGATCGATACGGAGAGGACTTCTTCAAGGGGAGCCCCTTTGAGGATTTTTTCAAGGGTTTTGGCCCTTCACCCAGGGAAAAAGGAAAAGAATACAAGCACAAACAGAGAAGTGGAGGGTCGGGGGTCATTGTTGATAAGGAAGGTTATATTCTGACCAACAATCACGTGGTAGAAGACGCGGATAAGATTAAAATACGTCTCAACGACGGAAGGGAGTTTTCAGCGACGCTCAAAGGCCAGGATCCAAGAACGGATCTGGCCGTCCTCCATATTAAAGCGAAGGATCTTCCGGTGGCCACCCTCGGCGACTCGGACAAACTGGAGGTGGGAGAATGGGCCATTGCCATCGGAAGCCCCTTTGGCCTCGAGCATACGGTGACGGTTGGAGTGATCAGCGCCAAAGGCCGGTCGGGGCTGGGGACGGGAACTTATGAAGATTTCATCCAGACCGATGCCTCGATCAATCCCGGCAACTCCGGAGGCCCGCTGATCAATATCGACGGAGAGGTGGTTGGGATCAATGCCATGATCATCCAGCCAGGAACAGGGATCGGATTTGCCATCCCGATCAATATGGCCAAACAGATTTTGAGCGATCTTATCAAACAGGGAAAGGTGGTCCGGCCCTGGCTCGGAATCAGCGTACAAGACCTGACCCCCGAGATGGCGGAACAATTCCAGGTGAAAGAGAAAGAGGGAGTGCTCATCGCTCAGGTCCATCAAGGAACCGGTGCCGAAAAAGCAGGACTCCTTTCAGGTGACATTATCAAATCGGTGGATGAGAAATCTGTCAAGAATGGCAATGAGCTGATCAAAGAAATCCAGAAGAAAAAGGTGGGGCAGACAGTGAAGCTGGGTCTGGTCAGGGATGGAAAGCCCATGACCGTTGAAGTCACCACCGCCGCGATGCCGGCCAAACCGGAGCCAATGCAGGAAAAAGATATAGAGGAGAAGCTGGGGGCGAGGGTCCAGGAGCTGACACCCCAGCTGGCCGCCCGGTATCGAATCTCAAGCGAAGTAAAGCGCGGCGTCATCGTGGTCGGCGTTGAAGAGGGCAGCCCTGCCGAGGACATCGGTCTTCAGGAAGGGGATGTGGTCCTGGAGATCAACCGAAAAAAGATCGAGACGGTAAAGGATTTTGAAAAAGCGGCAAAGGATATGAACATGGAAAAAGGCGTGGTTTTACGTCTTCATCGGAGGGGAAACACCTTTTATCACTCTTTCAAGAAATAACCCTGAACGACTTACGCCGAGGCCTTGACATACCTCATCCTCAGATCATAGAGGAGATTTTCTATGATCTTCCCCTCTTCGGGGGTGAGATTTCCTTTTGTCTTTTCCTTCAACATCGCGATGAGGTCAATCGTCTGTTTGGCTAAGGGGAGGTTTTTTGCTGTTTTTTGGGTGAATGGATCCTGAACCTCCCCCAATTGAACGAGGGCCGAAGTGCTCAAAGAAAAGATGAACTGAGAAAAATCAATCACAGGCAGGGGCCCTTGTTCTTTGAAGATATCTTCCTCAGGAGTCGTCTCCCCCTCCTGCTTAGCCTGGGGCTCGGGCTTCTCCTCCTTCTTTGCGCTAAACCTTCTATCCTTTATAACGAAACCCTTTTCTTCTTCCGGGCTCTTCTTGTCATTTCCCATGACAGCCTCCAGAAACCAGCCTCATTCTGAAAGGTTTCTTTCTTCGTTGACCTTACCGCGAGACGGAATTCTATTTTCCAAAAAATTATTTAATAAATTCAAATACATATAAAAAATACTTGACTTTTCAATTGTCCTTATTATATGATATTGTTAGCACTCTATTGAGAAAAGTGCTAACATTCTTGCGAGGTGATTTAGATGCCGAGTCCAAATCTTCCAGTCATCAAGAATTCGTTGGAATCCTACCTGGCTCAGATTAACCGATTTCCGCTCTTAACCCAGGAGGAAGAATTTCAGCTTGCCGTAAAATATCGTAAATACGAGGATATTGAGGCTGCACAAAAGCTTATTACATCAAATTTACGATTCGTTGTCAAGATCGCATTCGAGTATAAATCGTACGGCGTAAAGATCCAAGACCTCATCCAAGAGGGGAATATCGGCCTGATGATGGCGGTCAAGAAATTTAACCCCTATAAAGGGTATCGCTTCATCTCCTATGCGATCTGGTGGATCAGAGCTTATATGCAAAATTTTATTATAAAAACTTGGAGCTTGGTTAAGATCGGTACGACCCAAGCCCAAAAGAAGCTCTTCTACAAGATTGGGAAGGTAAGAAAGGCATTGGAAGCCGACGGAGAAAACGAAAAGAAATACGACCTTCTGGCCCGCGACTTAGATGTGGCGAAAGAGGATATCATTGAGATGGAACAGAGGATGTCTTCAAGAGACCTCTCCTTGGACACGCCGTTTGATGAGGGAAAGGAGCTCACCCACCTCGAACTCCTGAGAGAGGAATCTCCAAATCAGGAAGAGGCCATCGCACAGGAAGAGGAAAAAAAGATTCTGGAGCGCGAGGTCCAGAATGCGATGAAACGTTTGAACGAGAAAGAAGTCTACGTGATCAAGAGCAGAATCATGGCCGAAGAACCTCTCACCCTTCAGCAGATTGGGGACCACCTCAAGCTGTCCAGGGAACGGGTGAGGCAGATTGAAAGTGAAGCGTTGAAAAAGTTAAAAAGGGAATTTGGTACCAAATTGGAGCTGCAAGCCTAAGGGGGAGGTATTGAGAATGCCCATTTACGAATATCAATGTACCCGCTGCGATGAGGTTTTCGAGATTTTTCATAAGATAGATGAAGACTGCAAAGTGACTTGTCCGAAATGCCTGAAGCCGGCAAAAAAACTGATCTCGGCAACCAACTTCGTCCTGAAAGGGTCCGGTTTTTATGTGAATGATTATCCTTCAAAAAGTCGGAAGGAAGGAAAAAAGTCGGAGAAAGACGGGAAAGAGAAGGGACAGAGCGGGAAGGGTGAAGAAAAAAAGGCAGAGAAAAAGGCGGATCCCAAATAGGCCGGGGGTTTGGTTGAACCCTATTGGTTCTTCTTCTGATTCAATAACTTTACCACATCATCCAGGATGAACTGCGACACTTCCTCCTTCGTCATCAAAGGAAGGTCTTTTACCTGACCGGAGGGATACAGGATCTTGACTTGATTCGTATCTGAACCAAAACCCGCCCCAGGTTTGGTCACATCATTGACCACGATAAAATCGAGATTTTTCTCCTGCAATTTCTTTTTGGCGTTCACCATTACATCTTCTGTCTCCGCAGCAAACCCGACGAGAATTCGATTTCCCTTCTTCTTCCCGAGCTCCTCGAGAATGTCCTTCGTTCTCTCCAAGGCCAGGATATAATCGGAGCTTCCTTTCTTTATTTTTTTCTCGCTGGTCACCTTCGGACGGTAATCCGAGACAGCGGCTGCCTTGATCACAACAGAAGATCCTCCCAGATGGCCGAAGACAGCCTCTCTCATTTCCTCCGCGGATCGAACCGGAATCCATTGGATATCCCTCCGCGGGGGAGGGAAAGAGACAGGACCCGTGATCAAAGTAACCTCCGCGCCTCTGCGCCTCGCCATGGTTGCCAGCGCATATCCCATCTTTCCGGAGGAGGGATTGGTGATGAACCGCACAGGATCGATGGGCTCCTGAGTGGGTCCTGCCGTGATCACGATCTTCTCCCCTTTCAAATCCTTCGGGGAGAATAGATCTTCCATCTTCTCCGCCACGTCATTCAATTCGGGGAGCCTTCCCTTCCCGTACCAATGGCATGCCAACTCCCCTTCTCCTGGCTCCATCAGATGATATCCCATGCCGGTTAAGGTCTGAATATTTTTCCGGAGGGCTTTATTCTCCCACATATTCACGTTCATGGACGGAACAAAAAGAACCGGAGCCCTCGTCGCCATCACCATGGTCGAGAGAAAATCATCGGCGATTCCATTCGCGATCTTTCCAATGATATTTGCCGTTGCAGGAAGAATAACAACCAACTCTGCCAGATCGGCCAAAGCAATATGCCCGATTTCTGAATCCTCGAGCAGAGCAAAAGGATCGCTCACCACCGGGTTTCCGGAAAGGGTTTGGAAGGTGAGGGGGGCCACGAATTTTTGGGCATTTTCAGTCATGACCACGTGGACATCCGCCTCTTCCTTGACCAGAAGCCTGACAAACTCTGCTGCCTTATAGGCAGCAATCCCGCCCGTGACGCCAAGAACAATTCTTTTTCCTTTGAGCATGAGTATCCGTATACCATAAAAAGAGCCTGAACTCAATACTTTTTAGGTATCTTCGCGTAATCCATCAGTTGTGGTAATTATTCTAGTGAGCGACAAAAAGAGTAGTCATTGCGAGGAGTCCCGCTTTGGCGGGACGACGTGGCAATCCCGCGAGATTGCTTCACTTCGCCCTGTACACCATGCGGTTCAGGGCTTCGTTCGCAATGACCTCTTGAGGTAACGGCGCCATTTATTGCCGACGGGCCCCGCGCCACGGGGTGTCGGAGAAAATCTTATAGCGGGTACCTCAGCTTGTCCCTCAGCTACAAAAATGTCTTGGCAATTGAAAAGACTGTATTGTAACGGAGGAAAGTTGCCCTTGCCGATTACCTACGAATCTTCACCCTGAGGAAACTCAGGCGATCAAAGATTACGATAAAAATCATCATTTCGGAATTGAATATGCGAATGGAGAATCATACCTTTTGGGGAGCGTGGAAACCTAATATAGAGGGGAGTAACAGCAGGTCTTACCTATTGCCTCAGACAAAAAAGCCCAGGCCGTTCAACCTGGGCTTTTTCTCTTACCCTTACCCCCTATCCTCAAAAATCACTTGGAAGGGAGAGTGAAGGTCATAGTGTATTCGCCAACTGTCTTCCAACCTATACCTCCCTTATCAGGAGGAAAGAAGTTAGCGGTAGTCGCCACTGTTCCTTTGATCCCTTGGAATCGACCCATTCCATGAATGATTTCACTCGTCCATTTGGCCGTTGGGCCGCCGCCAGTTGTGCCCTTATTATAGCCTGTAACCGTTGATCCATCCTGGAAGGTCGTCGTCCAATATTGGTAAAAAGGCCCTACTCCTTTCGTCCCGTCAAAAATGACAACCACTTTCTGCCAGGCCAACTCTCCTTTTTCAGATATGGCCGCTCCTTCTAGCACCGCCATACCGACCGAGTGTCCCTCAGCATCGGGGATTGGAAAAGATTCCATCTTCGTAACACGGTTGATATATTTCCCATTCTCGGTTTCTGCCATTGTTTGAGGAACGGAAACCAAAAACCAAGCAAAGATAATGAAAATCCCTAAAACAATCCATGTTGTCCTTTTTGTAGCCATAATCGTTTCCTCCTTTTTAGTTTGGAAAATTTAGTTGATTTTTGAAAGAAAGGGCAATTTAAGAAAAAAAGAGAAGGGAGGCCCCTATAGTACTCCCCAAAAACTGGA
>DBZJ01000186.1:459-3693 GCA_002311635.1 Syntrophaceae bacterium UBA1163 | reverse complement strand
TTTCTGGCATAGCTTATAAAGGGACATAAGTTAATTGGTATCCTACCGGAAAGAAGAAAGGACCCGAGGAGAATAACAAAGGAATCGGTTCTAAAGTGGGGGAGGATGCTTTTGCATGATAATACCGATGATAAGAATATTTTTTTCAAACAGGTAGAAATAGACCATAATACCGGTCGTGTTTTTGAGGATAATATGATTTTCAATAATTATTAGGAATAAATCCGTATTGAGTCGTCAGATACCATAAGTTGAATAATCATTCTATCCCCTTCCCTTTTTCCTCCGACTAACTCCGCCTCCTTTTGAATTTTTTGACATGATCGATACAGGATGTCCCCAATTTCCGCAGCCATATCTGCAGTGTCCGGGGTTCAAATCCCTTGAGAGGGAAGGTAGTTGAAAAATATCACTTTGCAGATATAGATAGGCGGACACGAGGGGCCGTAAGTTCTAGAACAATTTGTTGGTAATTGCTTTCGATGAATTTCAAGTGCTGCCTTCTCTCCTTCTTGCTCTACCTTTCCTATCCTCACTAGCTTACCGAAATAAAAAGAGGGGGAGTGTGAATAATTTCCCTATCTTTCACGTCTAAGTAAGATAAGGCGGGATGATAAGAATGAAAGGGAGTTCTTTTTTTCTTATGAAAAGTTTCGATAGAAAGAAAGGAGATGAGAAGACATGAAAAGAGAAAAGATCGCTTATCTATTTATTTTTGTTGTCTTTATTCTTATTCTTCCCTCATGCCACCCTCGTCATGTTTCAGATATTAGAGCGAACATGACAAAGGAAGAAGTGGCGGCTTTGTGGGGGAAAACAGACCTTATCACTTATAAAACTACTGACGGGAAGACTCTTGAAACCTGGGAATATCATTTTTCAAACACCGATTCTATCTGCCTGGTTACCTTTTCTCAAGATAGAGTAGTCAATACGCAATGCCGTCGGCAGCCCTATGCGTACTATTATAGATATCCATATTATTATCCATATCCCTATCCATACCGATACTATTACCCTTACAATTATCCCTATGGCCCTTAACGGGAAGTAACAAGTGGCTATGCGGTGCTGGCGTCCGTTCTAAAACACCTGGGGATGTTTATATATTCCCTTTTCCCTCCGACTAACTCCGCCTCTTCCCTTATCAAGTTGTTTCAAAGCCTGCCCCCACTCATTCCTTTCAGGGTGATCCTCATCGGATAAAGTAGGATGGTCTCTGAGCGGGGACGCATTCCTCTATGGATTAAGGTAACTTAATCTTTCTTTAATGAGAGCCTAATGTTGATAATGTAGAATCTTGGCGCAGCAGGTGGACATGCTTAGAGGATTGAAAAAGCCTCATATTCTTCTCGCTTTAATAATTTCTCTTTCTGTTCCAATCCTTTCAAGTTACCTCATTTACTGCGACATAGTAGAGGATGATCGTTTTTCTCCAGAGGCACAGTATGAGAATGACGATTTAGATGATCTCTTCATGGTACCGGACTCTCAAAACCAATTAATGTCCTTCGGATCAATCGGATCACATCTTTTCCTTCCCGTCTTCCTTCCAGAAATCAATGCTAGCGAGCAAGCGCCTCCCTTCTGTTCCCTATCGCCTTGCCTCGAACAAAAAACCCCTGTCCTGCGTTGTTAGATACGGTTTTGGCATTTTCCCTCTGAAAGGTGGAGCGATGGCAGGGTTGTACTTTACCCTCCACCCCAGTGCTGTCCGCCAATCCAGTTTCATCTATCGGAGCCCGATGGTAAATGACTCTAACCATGAGAGAGAACGAACTATTTCTTCTGCCCTTTAATCATTGCGCATTTAGCTTACTTGAGCTAATAGATTAGAGGAGGTTTTAAACTGAGATAGGGGTTTCGTAAGGGTTTGATCGATGGCAAACGAAAAACATCCATGGCCAAAGGAACTAAGGCAGGGTCGCCCATTAAAAGGCACCAAAAATCTGAACATGATCAAGTATAAGCATGCTCTCGCCCTGAATCCTTATTTTGGGGATTCTACTGCGCTCATAGGGGCTTTTCCTCCAACCGGCCTTGAATATATCGTCGCAAGCATGAAAGATTTAGTCGGCAAGGTGACACTTCTTGACCTTCGGCATGAGAGTGCCTACCAGGACCCGAAGGTGCTCAGTAAGTTCATTAGGGATGAAATCGATCTTCTATGCGTAAGCATCCGATGGGAATCTCGATTCGAGGAGGTTTGTGATTTTGTATCTCAGCTGCCTCCTGAGGTCTGCACAGTCGTCGGAGGCTATAAAGCTACGGAGGATGTCGAGTATCTATTTGACCACTGCCCGAATATCGATATGATCGTACGAGGTGAAGGTGAAGAGATCATCAAACAGGTCGTTACGGGAACTCCATGCAAGGATATCCGTGGACTTTCCTATCGGGAGAACGGAGGAGTCGTCCACAACGAAATCCATCCTCTGCCTGACATCACGCATATTCCATTTCCTGACCGCTCCCTGAGAAAGCACGATTATTGCTGGGTGAAACACGGCGTTCGATTCAGCAGTCATACCTTCGACACAATACTGACAACGAGGGGATGTCCGTTCAAATGCAAGTTCTGCACATTCAGTCTCAATCCCCTTGGGCAGAAGAGGAGCTACACGGAACGACCCGTTGAATCGGTCATCGAAGAATTGAAGACGGTTACGGCCGATGTGGTGCTTTTTAGCGATGACAACTTCTTCACGAACCCGAAACGGAGCGAACAGCTTTGCGATCTGATTATCAAAAACAAGATCCAGAAGATCTTTGTTGTCCAGGCACGGATTGATATCGCGAAACACCGCCATGTCCTCGACAAAGCCCAAAAAGCAGGATTCAAGGTCTTTCTGATCGGAGTCGAGTCGCCCCACGACAGGATCTTGAACCAGCTTCAAAAAGGCATCACCCAGCAGGAAGTCCGGGATGCATTTTCGATCCTGACTCGGTACGATTTCTATCTGCATGGATATTTCATCTACGGCAACATCGGCGAGACGGTAGAAGAGATGCTCTACATCCCGAAGTTTGCAAAGGAGATTAAGCTGGATTCCATCAGTTTCCAGAAACTCCGCGTCGAAAAGTTCTCGCCCCTAAAGGAAGTAGTTGAAGAAACGCCGGGGTACTATTACAACCGTATCGGCGGTTCCGTCTATTCGGACCGTTACGGGCGTAAGGAACTGAAGCAAATCCGGAACCGGATACGGTCGGAGTTCTACGATTTACCGCAGGTTC
>DBZJ01000186.1:0-419 GCA_002311635.1 Syntrophaceae bacterium UBA1163 | reverse complement strand
ACCGCAGGTCATCCATATCATCAGAAAAGCACGGCGAATGGGACTGGTCAGCGGCCGCGACTTGACGAATGCATTTTTTAAACTACCCCTTCTCATGTACGGGTTGGCCAGACGAAAAACAAGAAAGAAGATATAGAACCGCACTCTCTTCAGATACTTGGGTGTTCCAAGAACATGATGCATGTTACACTCAGTAATGGTTAATTCCGGGGGTGGCGCTGGTTCTAAAGCACATTTGGATATTAATCCTGTTTCCTTTCTCTCCCTACTAACTCCGCCTCTTCCCTTGCCAAGTTATTTTTGGAACCTATGGCCCTTGGCTCCGCCCTCGTCCCTCCGTTTTTTCTTTCTTCGAGGGGCGAACCCGTCAAGGATCAAGAAAGAGGTGGTCTCGTCGGTAATGTCAATTGTTTTGTGTC
>DBZJ01000237.1 GCA_002311635.1 Syntrophaceae bacterium UBA1163 | reverse complement strand
GGTGATTTAATAATAGTTGACTGGAGTCAATATTGACGGATTTTCTCAAACAGTGTAGATTTCAAATGATAATCCTTAAAAGATAGTTTTCACACATGACTGTTTTTTGTTTGACAGACGCAAAATTTTGGGTTAGACGAAACCTTGGGTGGAGTTGTCTCCGGTACTTCCTGTAAAAATAACATAACAAAACAAGCCTAAACCTTTTGGAGTAATTATGAAATGGAGTTACCAGAAGGTGCCGATATCAAAGTTTCCAGGGATTTCTCGGAGCCAAGTTGACACCGCGTCCAACAGGCGATTGTTCGACTGTTGAGTGAATTAAAGAGTCACAGACCAATGGAGAGGCTTGGTTGAGTCTGAGCCTCCCCTAATTTTTAAGGAGATGGCATAAGAAACGAAAGTCCCACCTGTGAAATAGGGTATGTAAAAATAAATGATCAAGCAAAAATTTGTTTGAATCACGGGGAAAAAACTTCTAAAAAGGCACGGGCGGAGGCGGCGGGCTCGAATTTGAAATTACTTGGGGGAGGAAGGACTTTGTGAGATGAAAGCAGCTGTGATGCATGGAGCGAGGGACATCAGAACAGAAATTGTACCCGATCCGGTTCTCGAACCGCATGGGGTGATTATCAAGGTGAAGGCGTGCGGCGTGTGCGGTTCCGACCTGCACGTTTACAAACGCGACGAGCAAGGGACCATTTTTGGACATGAATTCAGCGGCGATGTGGTAGAAGTCGGATCCCAAGTTACGGGTATCGCGCCGGGCATGCGCGTGACGGCTGTCGGCTTCAAACCTTGCGGGAAATGCTTCTGGTGTGCACAGGGGAAGGGGCATCGCTGCTCGGACATGGCACTTCTCGGCTATAAATTTCCCGGTGCGATGGCAGAATATGTCCATATCCCTTATGCCGCCCCGGGGCGGACCGTTTTCCCGCTCCCCGCTGAGTTAACTTACGAGGATGCGGCTTCGGTGGAGCCCCTTTCCATTTCCTATTTCTCCGTCAACCGGGCTCAGCCCAAGGAAAATGAAACCATCGCCGTCCTGGGCCTGGGTGTGATCGGCCTGTATGCCGTTCAGGTCCTGAAGACTCTGGGTGTTGCGAAGATTGTGGCCGGCGGCCGCAGGCCTGCCCGCCTGGGGGCGGCCAAGGAATGCGGGGCCGATATCGTTATCGATGCGGCGAAAGAGGATGCCGTCGCGGCGGCCATGGCGGCGACGGACAGGATGGGCGTCAATACGGTCATTGAATGCGCCGGCGTGCAGGCGACCTTCGATCAATCCATCGCCATGGTCCGCGGGGGCGGGAAGATCATGTTGGTTGGGGTGTAGGAGGAACCCCTTACCTGGAACCCCCTGTCTGTGATCTCCAAGAACCTTTCTCTGATCGGTTGTCTGGGCGGCAATTTCCCGGCATGCATCGAACTTCTCAGGAACGGGAAGGTCAGCGCCAAACCCATGATCACTCACAGGTTCCCTCTGGACCAGGCCGCCGAGGCGTTCAGGACGCAGCTCCAGGATCCGGGCGCCATCAAGGTATTGATCATGCCCTGAGAGGAAAATTGGGTTTAGAGTTGATAGCCGGAAAACAGGCTTACATCCAAGAGATCTTATTTTAAGGAGAAGAAATGAAGAAAAACTTGCTGTTGAACCCGCAAGAAATGGAACAGCTGGCCCCATGATACTCTGCGTTATCATCTCTTTCAATCCATAATCCTCGACTCCTGAGTATGGCTCCCCGCAATGACTTGTAGATACTCGTTAGGCAAGAAGTAATTTGACAGGGTCTGTCAGATTAAGTATCGTTCAGGACATTTTATTCATATAACGTTTTACCTGCATTGCGAATCCCCCATTTTCCCTCTAACCTTTTTTGTTGTAAAATGATCTCATGAATCAATTTAAACTCGTTTCCGAATTCCAGCCCAAGGGCGATCAGCCTCAGGCCATTGACTCATTGAGTGACGGTGTTCTGGAAGGGGCTCAGCACCAGGTCCTCTTAGGGGTGACCGGTTCCGGAAAGACCTTCACCATGGCCAATGTGATTGAAAAGGTTCAGAAGCCCACGCTGGTCATCTCCCACAACAAGACCTTGGCCGCCCAGCTTTACGGAGAATTTAAAGAACTCTTCCCGGAGAACGCGGTCGAATTTTTCGTCAGTTATTATGACTATTATCAACCCGAAGCCTATATTCCCTCCACCGACACCTATATCGAGAAAGACACCCAGATCAATGAAGAGATCGATAAGATGCGCCACTCCGCCACCCGCTCCCTCCTTGAAAGAAACGATGTCATCATCGTTGCCAGCGTCTCCTGCATCTACGGCCTCGGATCTCCTGAGGCCTATCATGGAATGCTCCTCTATCTGGAGAAGGGGATGGAAATCTCCAGAGAGGCGATTCTATCAAAATTGGTTGAGATTCAGTACGAGCGAAATGATATCGATTTCCATCGGGGAACCTTTCGGGTTCGAGGCGATGTGATCGAGGTCTTCCCTGCCCATGAGGAAAGCCGGGCGATCCGGGTGGAACTCTTTGGAGATCAGGTGGAGGAGATTTCTGAGATTGATCCTCTCAAGGGAAGAGTTGTCGAACGCTTGGATAAAGTACCTATCTATCCGGGAAGCCACTATGTCACTCCTCCGGACCGATTGGAGAAAGCGATTCAGAGCATCCGTGAGGAGCTGAAGGAAAGACTGGAATGGTTTAAATCCCGGAATCAACTTCTCGAAGCGCAGAGACTCGAGCAGAGGACAAAATTCGATTTAGAGATGCTGAGAGAACTCGGTTATTGCCAGGGGATAGAAAACTATTCCCGTCATCTGACCGGAAGGAACGCAGGAGAACCTCCTCCCACTCTTCTGGATTATTATCCCAAGGATTATCTTTTATTCATCGACGAAAGCCATGTGACCATTCCTCAACTGATCGGGATGTACCGGGGAGACCGGTCCAGGAAAGAGACGCTGGTGGAATACGGATTTCGCCTTCCCTCGGCGCTGGATAACCGGCCTCTCATGTTTGAGGAGTTTCAGGAACGGGTTCGTCAGGTCGTCTATGTCTCGGCTACGCCGAGCGAATATGAGATGAGAAAGAGCCATGGCAAGATTGTGGAGCAAATCATCCGCCCGACGGGTTTGAGCGATCCTCTTCTCGATGTCAAACCGGCGAAGAACCAGGTCGACGATCTGCTGGCCGAGATACAGAAGCGGATCAAGGGAAAGGAACGGGTCCTTGTCACCACGCTCACAAAACGAATGGCCGAAGATCTGACCGAATACTATGCGGATCTCGGGATCCGGGTGAAGTACCTCCATTCCGATATTGATACCCTCGACCGGGTGGAGATCATCAGAGACCTCCGGTTGGGAAAGTTCGATGTCCTGATAGGGATCAATCTTCTGAGGGAGGGACTCGATCTTCCGGAGGTTTCTCTGGTCGCCATTCTGGATGCCGATAAGGAGGGTTTTTTGCGGTCTGAGAAGTCTCTCATCCAGACTTTTGGGAGGGCTGCGCGAAATGTGAACGGCCAGGTCATCCTCTATGCGGATAAGATGACCCAGTCGATGGATCAGGCGATTTTGGAGACGAACCGGAGAAGAAAGATCCAGGAAGAGTACAACAGAGTCCATGGAATTACCCCGCAGACGGTGAAGAAGTCGGTTCGAAATATCATGGCTTCGGTCTACGAAGCGGACTATCTGACGATTCCCGCTGTATCCGACGTTGGAGAAGCGTATGTTCCCGTCAAAGAGATTCCTACGGTGATCCAGAAACTAAGAAAGGAGATGAAGGAGGCGGCGGGTCATCTGGAGTTTGAGCGGGCCGCGGAGATTCGGGATAAGATCGTACGCCTCGAAGAGATGGAATTAAAGATGAGGTAAATAGAACGAAATCTCAAGCCTTCCCTGGCTTGGCCATTTCCTCGATGGCCCTTAGCTTCGATATCTCTCCGAGGGCAATCAATGTATCCCCGGCCTTCAGCGTGCTTCGAAATGTCGGATTAAATTTGGTGTCATCCGCTGATTGTTTGATCGCCACAATGATGACTCCCAGATCTCTTCCGATTCCGCATTGTTCCAATGTCATCCCAATGAGTCTGGAGCCCTCCTGAACGGCGATCTCTTGCATTTGAAGCTCGATGTTCCCGCTCTTGGTGGCGAACTCAATAAAATCAACCACCGTAGGCTTCAATACGGTATGAGCCATCCTCAAGCCGCCGATATGGTAAGGCGAGATGACCTTTGTGGCCCCTCCCCGGAGCAGCTTTTGTTCCGAGTCCTCCTCAGCAGACCGGGCGATGATGAAAAGATTCGGGTTTAAGCCCCGCGCGCTCAGAACGACAAAAAGGTTTTCCGCATCTGTTGACAATACAGAGATTAGACCCTTTGCCTTTTCTACCCCCGCCTCTTTTAGAGTATGATCGCGAGTGGCATCTCCGATGAGAAAGAGGATATCCCCCTTTTCCTCTGACATCCGAGGGTCTTTCTCAATCACGACGAACTTTACCCCCTCGGTCTTCAGCTCCCTGCTGATAATCTTCCCCATCCGTCCATAACCACAAACAATATAGTGATCATATAGCTCTCTAATTTTCTTTTCCAATTTCTTCCTCCCAAAAATGTCTTTAAGCTCACCCTCTACGATGATTCTCACACCGGTGCTGAGGGCATACAGTACCGTCCCAACGCCGCCTACGATTAGAAAGATAGTGAATAGTCTACCCTCAAAGGAGAGGTCATGGATTTCCCGATAACCGACCGTGGTGATGGTGATAATGGTCATGTAGAGTGAATCGAAAAAATTCCACCCCTCCACGATGACATACCCCATCGTACCGAAGGCAATAATAAAAACAATCAATGCAATGACCTGAATCGATTTTTTCGGAATTCCTTCAAGGGACGAATGACTCCCATTCTTAGTGAGAGGGGGATCAATCCAATTTTGTTCCCGCTCTCAACACGAGTTTTGTTGGAATCATACTGCTAAACGATCCTGAGTGCAAGACCATTCACAGGCCCGCATCACATGGCATGATTGCTTTTTTGGCATAATCTGAGATAATTTAGATGGGAAATGCAAACCGTAGAGCAGAAAATTAATAACCTTCCGTCGAATCCCGGTGTCTATCTGTTCAAAGACAAGAGGGGGACGATTCTCTATGTAGGGAAGGCGGGAAATATCAAACATCGGGTGAGTTCTTATTTCCAGAAGCCGGCTGGAAAGGACTTGAAAACGCTGACGATGCTGGAAAAGGTGGCAGACATTGATACCATGGTCACCGATACGGAGAAAGAGGCATTCATCCTGGAAGATACCCTCATCAAAGCGCACCGCCCCCGCTATAACGTGAAGCTCAGGGACGATAAGAATTATCCCTGCCTCAAACTCTCGCTGGAGGAGGAATATCCAAGGTTGTGTATCGTGAGGCGGATCAAGAAAGACGGTTCTCTCTATTTCGGTCCTTATCCCTCTGCCACCTCCCTCCGGGAGACCTTGAGGTTGATCCGCAGGCTCTTTCCTATCCGGACCTGCATGGATACCAAATTCACCCATCGGTTGAGGCCCTGCATCAATTACGGGATGGGCCGGTGTCTGGGCCCTTGTTGCGAAGAGGTTGACCCGATCAAGTACCGGGAGGTCGTTCAACAGGTGAGGATGTTCCTTGCCGGTAAGAACAGGGATTTGCTGGAGGGCCTCAAGAAAAAGATGGAGGAAGAATCGGAAAAACTCCACTTTGAAGGGGCCGCCAAAATCAGAGACCAGATCGCCTTTATTGAGCAGGTGGTCGAAAAGCAGAAGATCGTCTCTACGGATTTCCTCGACCAAGACGTGATTGGCTTCCATCGCCGGGACCATAAGATCGTCGTCTATCCCCTGTTCGTCAGAGCAGGGAGACTCATGGGGGGGAGGGGTTTTGTCATCTCTTCCGTAGGACTTCTGGACGAGGAGGTGCTTTCGTCCTTTGTCTTTCGATACTATCGGATAGGTAAATTTATTCCCGAACAGATTTTGATCCCGAAGGCAATTCCCGAGCAGGACTTTGTTGAACAATGGCTGACCGAACTGAAGGGGAAAAAGGTCAAGATCCTTGTCCCCCTCAAGGGAGATAAGAAACACCTTCTTAAGATGGCCTCAGAAAACGCTGAACAGTTTCTTCTCGCCAAGGATGAACTGGATAAGGACGAAGACAAGCTTCTGGACTCCCTCAAAGAGAGGCTTCATCTGAGAAACGTTCCTCGAAGGATTGAGGCTTTCGATATCTCCAACTTCCAAGGAGGAAATGCCGTCGGATCAATGGTCTCTTTTGAGGACGGGAAGTCCGATAAAGAGCGGTACCGCCATTTCAAGATCAAAACGATAGAAGGAGCGGACGATTATGGCATGATGTACGAAGTCCTGCTCCGCCGGTATCAGAAGGCAGCTAAAGAGAATGATCTTCCCGACCTGGTTTTGTTAGACGGGGGAAGGGGTCAATTGAACGTGGCGCAAGAGGTATTCAAGGAGCTGGGGATAAGGGAAGTTGATCTCCTCAGTCTGGCCAAGGAAAGGACTGTTGAAAAGCCTCTTCCTTCGAGATTGAGAAGGACCGAGGAAAAGGTCTTCCATCCTCAATACAAGGAACCTTTCATCCCGGGAAGACATTCGTCCATCCTCCATCTTCTTGACCGAATCCGCGATGAAGCCCATCGATTTGCCATCACTTACCACAAGAAGGTAAGAAGCAGAGAGACCGTCCGATCGGAGCTTGGAGAGATTCCCGGGATTGGTGAGATCAGACAAAAGGAGTTATTGAGATACTTTGGAACAGTGGAGAAGATCAAACAAGCCACAGAAGAGGAATTGATCAGAGCCCCAAAGATGAATTCCAAGTCGGCCCAAAGGGTGTATGAATTTTATCGTAACAGGGAGGAATAGATTTTTGGCTCATCGTGGAAGTGAGTGGGTCAAATGCTCTCCAAAATGGATATATTCTTGTTCCCTTTAGAAAGATATACTCCTCGTAACCCCCTTTATAAAATCTCCCCTGACCCCTCTTTGCCAAAGAGGGGAAAAGAGCCTCTTCTTCGAACGAGGGGAGATAGAGGAACGATTCATACAAAGGAGCGCTCCAATAGTAAAACTTACCCACTTGAATACGCTAAGATCAGATTTTGTGTCTAATGAAAAACAAAAGGGCTGCGCTCGGTCGAGCACACCCCTTTGTTTTTTGATTGCGAGAGCGAATTATCTGATGGATTAGGCCTGTCCCGTTTCGCAACGAAACCAGGACGAAAAGGTGACATTGAAGCCGGCCTTCTTGAAATCTTTGACAATCGGGTCGGGATCATTCGTTTTTAATCGAAGTACGATCATCCAATCCTTGTTTTCGGGTCTGGGCAACGACATCATGCTCAAAATAACGGTATGGTGTTGGTTTGCGACGGAAACAATCTTCTCGAGATCGCCAAACTTCCCGCCCAATCCCTCAATGGTGATCCTGGACCCCTCTTCCTTTATCCCGAGGACGCGCGTTACGAAGCGGATGATGTCCGATTCGGTCGTAATGCCAACCAGTTTCCCTTTGTCCACCACCGGGAACGAACCGATCTTCTTCTCTTGTCCAAGTCTCAAGGCCTCCTCGAAAGGGGTATCCGGGGTAATCGTCACGGGATTTTTCTTCATAATTTCCTTCACCTTCATTTTTGCAAGGAGATAGTTCAATTCAAATACGCTCAGCGATGTGGCCGGTGAAGGCGACGCCTCAAGGAGATCATGCTTTGTGACCATGCCTACCAATTTACCTTTGTCAACAATGGGAAGCCTGCGGATATTGTTTTCTTTCATTATCTTTTGGGCGTCCAGGACCAATGTTTCGCTATCCGCTGTAACTGGATTTCTCGTCATCACATCCTTGATTCTCATTTTTCATCCCTCCTCCTAAATTTTGTTCTCCCACGTTAATATAATCATCAATATCCCCGTTCTGCAACAATAACAAGAAAAATTGAGTATTTTTGACATCTTAATAATTCCTACCAAGAGAGTCAAGGCAAAAATTTCCGCTGCTCTCCTCACGTCGGCTAAAAGGACGTTGAAAAGATTTTAGCTTTAGCTCTTAATAGTCCTCACAACTTGATAAAGCATTCTTGTTCAGGGTTCTTAACCTACTTCGTTCCCTGTTGTTTCTGCATCTCTTCGGCAGCTTTTCTTGCCTCTTCAGCTTGTTTCTGCAAATCCTCAGTCTGCTTCTGCATCTGTTCGGCCTGCTTCTTCATGGCCTTCGAGGTCTCTTCCATCTTTTCCCGGAATTTGTTTGCTTCTCTCGAATACCTTCTTGCCCTAATTTGGCCGCTGATATTTAAAATGATCAATATCGCCCCGATGATCCCGAACACAAGCCATGCCTTTTGAGAAGGGATCTTATGAACCTCCATACTCGCGATCACGAGAAAGTAAACGTAAAGGGCAATCCCAACGGCTGAACCTAGGTAAGGAATGAGCCCGAGTACGGTGATGATCGGCATCAGGACGGAAATGTACGCCCCGCATCGAAAAGCGGTTTCATAGGACTCCTGAGAGCCTAAGAGTTTCCATATCACAAAAAGGATTGCAGCACCTATAAAGCCGCCTATGACAATATAGATGGGAAATAAAATAATGGACCACACACTCATTGCCATAATCCCAAAATGCAGACCCACTATGCTGAAGATGGTCTGGATGAGACCTCCGATAACACCCATAATCACCATAAATATCAGCGGCTCGACAAACCCTCCTGTTTTTGGCATCTCCCTGAAAAAGGCAGACGGGGATGTCAAAACACTCATTGCCGTTTTCTGAGTGGAAGCTAAAATAGAAGCTAAATCGACAGACTTTTGTTCCATAACGATCTCCTTTCAAGTTTTTTTCTGACCAAAGCGTTCATTCCGCACCCGCAGATGCGGCAAGGCAACCATCCCTTGAAATCAGCGGTTGCCACCTTTAGAAAAACCCCTTTGCTTTCAGCAATTCTGCGGTGAGAATGGCGCCTCCGGCGGCGCCTCGTATGGTGTTATGCGAAAGGCCCACAAACCGGTAGTCGAAAACCTCGCATCTCCGCAACCGTCCCACGGTCACCGCCATCCCCCTCCCTGCGTCCCTGTCCATCCGTGGCTGAGGTCTGTCGGGTTCTTCTCGGTAGATGATGGCGTCCGGCGGAGCCGACGGGAGTTCCAGCTTCTGAGGCTCGCCGGCAAAGCTTTTCCAGATCTTCGTGACCTCCTCGATTGACGGCTTTCGCCCGTTGAACTTCACGCTCACGCATGCCATGTGCCCGTCGATGACGGGAACCCGGTTGCAGTGAGCTGAAATCTTAAACGAGTCATCGGGTATGATTCTGCCCGAACGAAGCTGTCCCAGAATCCGCATGGGCTCCAATTCTGACTTCTCCTCCTCATTTTTGATAAAAGGAATGACGTTGTCTATCATTTGCAGGGATGCAGGACCCGGAAATCCCGCCCCGGAGACCGCTTGAAGTGTTGTCACGATGACGGCCTCGAGCCTATAGCCCGCTTGGATCAAAGCAAAGAGTGGGGTGACGTAGCTTTGGATACTGCAGTTGGGCTTGACGGCGATCAGTCCTTTTCTCCAACCCCTCTGCTCCCGCTGGAATCGGATCAGCTCGGCATGGCCTGGATTCACTTCCGGTAACATCATCGGCACGTCTGGGGTGTTCCTATGTGCGGAGTTGTTTGATACCACCGGAATACCGGCCTTGGCATATTCCTCCTCAAGCTTTCGCACCGTGTCCTTGTCCGCTTCGATGGCCGAGAACACCAACTCACATTTACCTTTCGCGGATTCGACAAGATTTGCGTCTTGAACCACAAGAGCGTTGATTTGCTCCGGGGCTGGCTCGGGCATGAGCCAGCGTCCCGAAACGGCCTCCGCGTATCTCTTGCCCGCAGAGCGGGGGGAGGCCGCGACATACGTCACCTCAAACCAGGGATGATTCCTGAGCAATCTGACATAGTTCTGTCCTACCATGCCGGTCCCACCGATCACCCCAACCCTGATTTTCTTCATTATTCTCTCTCCTTTTCCTTTTCTCCTTCTGACAACGACTAAACTGCAAGTCGCGTTTCGTGAGGATTTTAGACTTATACGCGTCTCTTGTCAATCAAAATATTAGTGCAGATATCAAGGGCTTAGTGAAAGAAGCTGTGGTTGAATTAACGTCCCTTCAAAGCAGAAACCGCCTCCTGAACTTTTTTCTCAATGAGATCTTTCATCCAATGGAGTCGGTCCTGAGTCAGGGCCTCGAACCGGAGAACGAGTACCGGCTGAGTGTTTGAAGCCCTCACCAATCCCCAACCGTCCTCAAATCTTACCCTCACGCCATCCACATCGATGACGGGGTGGTCTTTTTTCAAAGCTTGCTTTACCGCCTCGACCACTGCGAATTTAATCTCATCCGGACAGTCGACTCGAATTTCAGGAGTGATAAATGTCTTTGGCACATCGCTGAGGAGCTGCGATAATTTCTTGCCTGTCTTGGAAAGGAGCTCAATGAGGCGGCATGACGCATAGACCGCGTCGTCGTAGCCAAAATATCGGTCTGCAAAAAAGATGTGCCCACTCATCTCACCGCCGAGGGCAGCCTTTTCCTCTCTCATCTTCTCCTTGATCAGGGAATGACCTGTCCTCCACATCAGTGCCTTTCCACCGTGTTTCTCAATATCGGCAAATAAATTCTGAGAACACTTCACTTCTGCCACAAAGGTAGCCCCTTTTTTGTCCTTCAATATCTCTCTCGAGAATAGGATCATTAACTGATCTCCCCAGATGATGTTTCCCTGATCATCCACGACTCCGATACGATCTGCGTCTCCATCGTATCCAATTCCCACATCCGCTCGGGTTTTCCTTACCCGATCTATTAGAGTTTTTAAATTCTCCGGAATGGTTGGATCGGGGAAATGGTTGGGAAACCGGCCGTCTACCTCGCAATAAAGCTCCTCCAACTCGCAGCCCAAATCTCTGAGGAGCGGTCCTGCCACAACCCCTGCCGTCCCATTCCCTGCATCGATCACCACCTTCAATTTTTTTTCGATGTGAATATTCTTCTTAACGTACTCCCGGTAACGTTGGATTGTTTCTTCTTCAGAAAGTTTTCCATTACCTGCCAGAAATTCCCCTTTTTCGATCAGGCGCCTCAAATTCTGAATCTCTTCTCCGAAAATAGTGGTTTTGCCAACGGATACCTTAAATCCGTTGAACTCCGGGGGATTATGACTCCCGGTGACCATCATTCCTCCGTCTTTATCAAGATGGAAAATGGAGAAATAATAGACGGGCGTTGGACAGAGGCCAATATCGATGACATCGCATCCTGCGGAAAGCAGACCTTCGATCAGAGCCTCCTTGAAAACCTCTGAGCTTAGCCTTCCGTCCCTCCCCACAACCAACTCTCTCCGATCCAACTGAGCCATATGGGTTCCAAACCCCTGACCTAACCTTCTGACGATAGCAGGGGTCAGGTCCTTGTCGACGACTCCGCGAATATCATATTCCCTGAAAATTTGAGGATTGATCCGCACGAGAAACTCCGTATGTTTAACGAACAGACCGAATGATCGCGAATCGTTCGGATATTCTAATCCGTTAAATTCGTTTTCATTCGGACGATGTTATTCCATAAAAACTACCTTAGATCTCCCCAATAATCAACTATTTGTGTTTTGACTTCCTTTGCTTTCCCTTCTCCCCTACGGGGAGAGGGGAGGGTGAGGGGGATTTCGGTTTTGACTTTTGGTAGTCAATGGGATAAATTACTAACGCAAAAAGTGAGGGGACTCAGCGTGGAAATCAAGGCGATTCGCGGCTTCAATGACATCCTTCCCGACGAGATTGGAAAGTGGCAGTTTGCGGAAGAAACGGCTCGTGAAGTCTTTGAGGGGTTTGGTTTCTCGGAGATTCGCATTCCCATTCTCGAACGGACAGAGCTTTTCTCCCGGGGGATCGGAGAAGCAACCGACATCGTTGAGAAGGAAATGTATACCTTCGTTGACCGAAGCGGCAATTCTCTCACCCTCCGGCCTGAAGCCACAGCCTCCATCGCACGCGCCTACTTAGAGCATCAACTCTATACCTTCGATCCCGTAGCAAAACTCTATTGCATCGGGCCCATGTTCCGGTATGAGAGGCCTCAGAAAGGCCGCTACCGGCAGTTCTATCAGATCGACGCAGAGGTCTTTGGTGTGGAGAACCCCGTGGTGGATGCCGAAGTCATCATCATGCTCATCCATTTTCTAAAAAGGGTAGGGTTCGAGAACCTTGAACTTCAGATCAATACGCTGGGCGACCAAACCTGCTGGCCCAAGTATCGCGAAGAGCTGAAGAGGTTCCTGACGAGCAAGTCCTTTCAACTCTGTGAAGACTGTCAGAGGAGGCTTCAGACCAATCCTCTGCGCATCTTTGACTGCAAGGTCGAAACCTGCCAGGAGGCGATCACCAATGCACCCAAGGTGAGCGATTTTATTTGCTCTGAGTGTCAAAAACATTTTGATCTGGTGAAGAAATACCTCGAAACGGCAGGTCTCCAATATATCCTGAATCCCAGAATGGTAAGGGGGTTGGATTATTATACCCGGACCGCGTTTGAGGTCGTTTCCTATCAGTTAGGTTCCCAGAATGCCGTGGCAGGGGGCGGACGGTATGACAATCTCTTTCAGGAGATCGGAGGCCTCGAGATTCCGGGAATCGGTTTTGCGATCGGGATGGAAAGGCTTGTCTCCTTATTGCCAAGGGATAAGGAGTTTATCTCTTACCCGCATCTCTTCGTCGCCGCTTTGGGACAAGAGCCTTCTAAAGAGGCTTACCGGATCGTCAATCAACTCCACCTGGAGGGAATCCGAGCGGAATTGGACTATGAGGGAAAGAGCCTGAAAAGTCAAATGCGAAGGGCGGACAAACTGAAGGCCCGATATGTCCTCATTCTGGGAGAGGACGAGTTGAAGCGAGGAAAGGCCGCGTTGAGAAATATGGAGACGAAGTCCCAGGAAGAGATATCAATCAATAATATTTTCACTGTGCTCAAAGATAAAGTGAAAGAACTTAAGGGAAAAAATAGACATTGATAATCTGTCTTTTTTTCGGTAGTATGATTTGACGATTCACGAATCACGGACACGGACACGAAAAATGGGGGATCGTTCAATGGTAGGACAACGGACTCTGACTCCGTGAATAGGGGTTCGACTCCCTTTCCCCCAGCCAACCATCTTAATCACTTTAAAATATCACCTCTTCGAGCCAAAACCCTACGGGTTTGTTGAATGCAATTTCTTCAAGCCTTCTGAGGGATGATTTTAAAATTAGCGATTTATCTTGACATTCATCAGAGAATAGTATATAAAAGAATCAAATCTGGTTGCAAAGAGTCCTTTTTAGGACGTGAGCGAAACCCGCAAAGAACTCCAAACAGCTTCTTTGCGGGTTTTTTTTCAAGCCTCGGAGAGTCTCTTACCAGGATCCACCAAAGCGAGTCTCTTACCTGTATCTACCAAAAACTGGCAATAAGGCAATAAAAGGAAAGGAGGTCTGGGATCTATAAAGAGCACAGGGCCTAAGTGTCTAATATTCCTACTAACTTTTACTACCCAAGAAAGGGGGACATCGTATGCATTTCATAAAGATCTTCATATTGATAGCTTTAAGTCTGGTAATTGGACTTTTTAGTTGCACTAAGGAGGAGAAGAAGGCGGGGGCTCCCAAACAGGAGCAAATCACAAAGAGTTTGGTTCCACCGAAGGCTGAGCTTAAGGGCCAGAATTTTCTTGTGGAACTTAGCGACCTTCAAGTCGTCATGAGCGTAGACACAGCTTCTCAAGAGATCGTTGAGACGCCGACCCTCAGAGGTAACATCAAGATTACCAATAACTCGAAAGATATCCTGGATATCCAGGCGGTCACCCTCGAATATTTGGATGAAGCTGGGAAGCCAATCCCCTATAAACCCGAAGAGAAAATAGTGAAGGTTTCTTCGTTTTGGAAGGCTATCCCGCCTGAAGGTATTACCGAAGGGTCTTTGGACGTCACCATCCCGACGAAGGCTATCAAGGGAAAATCCCTTAGAAAGATAGAAGTCGACCTGGTCTATGTCCCGTCTCCTCTTAAACGAGAGATTTTGACTTTGTCTGAAAAGGTTGAATAGCCCAAGATGTCGCTCCATGGGGCTAAGCAGGAGGGCGTTATTTTGATCACGACATAGGGGAATGGATAGCCCCTGTTCCCCTAAGTCGCCAATCTACCTGCAGTAGACAGGCGGTTTGGGTTATCGGAAACACTTTACTTATTATCGAAGCAGGCTGTGGGAGCGCGGGGTAGCCGATCAAATCGGCAGGAGGTTGCGATGACAACATCAGACCAAAAGAGTCAACCAAAGCGGAACAACATTCTGGAAAAGTCAAAGTTGAGGGAAATGGGGGTGAGGGGCAGAGGGTAATTGTTCGCTACGAAACTGCTACTCTAAGATGGAAAGGGTTCGAATCTCGCATGGCGATATGGAATAAAATTTACGAACGGGTCTGACGACCAAGGAGAAATGGGTATGAAGGCTTTCCATAACGAGGTGAGAGATCACTCAGGAATTCCCTGCGAAGGCAATTGCCCGTATTTGGTTGTTACGGACACTTTGAACTGCCGAAAAGACTCAGAAGGGGTAGTAGACATGGAGGAGGTCCGAGATACAGGCGAATGTCCGTTTTGGCCGGACCAGAAAATGGAAATCGGGTGAACTGGGGTGGAATAGAAGTGTCATCGAGGACTAAAGAGAATTCAAGATAAGGAGAATGATCATGAATATTTATGTTGGAAATTTATCTTTTGAAGCATCAGCGGAAAATCTGCGACAGGCCTTTGAGGCCTTTGGTCAGGTGAGCTCTGTAAGCATCGTCAAGGATAAATATAGCGGCCAGCCTCGAGGTTTTGGTTTTGTCGAAATGCCTGACCAGGCGAGGGGCCAAGCGGCGATTGAGAACCTGAATGGCAAAGAACTCCTGGGTCGACAGATGAATGTGAATGAGGCACGCCCTCGCACCGACCAGGGAAGGTTCGGTCGGCAAGGGGGGTATGGCGGACAATGGGGTTACGGTGATAGAAGACCTTATTGACCCAGTGGTCTCCGAATCTCTAAACCGGGCGATTGGAAAAAGTTCTGAGAAACAAAATTTATGGATCCTCTGAAGAT
>DBZJ01000224.1 GCA_002311635.1 Syntrophaceae bacterium UBA1163 | reverse complement strand
AAATACCACACTTTTGATTATTAATAAATGAATTTTGAAAAAGTAGGAATAGATAAAGCAAGCTTGATAAGAAAAGTGTCAAGAATAAGGTTTTTCGACAGTCTCTCCTGTAACACTCAAAATTGAAATTTGTCATAGAATTGAGGATTACAATCAGATATCTTCAATTGGGGTAATGTGCAGATAGTGGCAAGCTATATAGAGACGAAGCCTTACCTGAGGTAAACAGGCTTCATCTACAGTTTCATGTGGCAGGGAACGGAGAAGTGCTATGGTAAGCCTAAACGGGCACGAACTGGAAACGGCAGATACAGCCAAAGGAATGCCTAAGGTAACTGGCCATTCCTCAACCCTACAATAAAAAGTGAGGAAATTGTCAAGAAAGTTTGCAACTTTAAAAAAGGGCATGTTCCTTAATTAAATCGTACTGGGAAGGGCTTTTTCATGATATGAAAGATCTCCTTATCATTTCATTGACAGACCACAAGATAAAGGGTTAGATTGAATTGAAATCCAGTCAAGGAGGGAATGTATGGAGGTAAAGGAATTCGTTCTGAAGGCCCTTGAACGCACGTCAGTGTTGCTCGCTAATGCTCTGAAAGATGTGAGACCTGACGAACTGAAGTGGCGGCCAGGTCCGCAGGCCAACTCGATTGGTTTTATCCTCTGGCATGTTACGCGGGCCGAGGACAGGTTCATTCACACGCTTATTCAACAGAAACCTCAGGTCTGGGAGCAGCCGAAGTGGCGCCAGTTGCTCCCTAGCTTGCCGAGCGACCCTGCGGCAACCGGTGGTGGATTCACCAGCGACCAGGTGGGGGAATTCCAGACGCCAAAGCAGGAAGACCTGATGCAGTATAACCAGGCAGTGCGTGCCGCAACCGTCGACTTCCTCAAAGATCTGCCACAGAATGAGCTGAACAAGACGATTGATCATCCGAGGCTTGGTAAGATAACCTGTGCCGAGGTCATAGCTCTCCTACTCGGAGAAATTAACTCCCATATCGGGCAGATGGACTATATTCGCGGTCTGGCACAAAGTCTCCGGAAATAGGTGTCAGCTCTCAAGTGGAGTAACCGGAGATAAGTAGTGTAACCGTGTGAATTTTGGATAGATAACCCAAAGATGTTTGTTTCTTCCACTAATCAATACCGCAATGATCCCCAATGCTCGTCGAATGGCCATTTTTGCATTGGCCTCAGTAAATATTACCAACAGAAAGCATGTTATTGTCTTTAATCTGATCGATAATGTGAAAAGCTAAAAGAGATCCTTATATGCATGGGCAGCAGTATAAACGCATCCTACGCCACTAACGTACTGGGCTACCCTCAAAGTTTCCACGATTTCTTCCTTTGTGGCACCAGCTTTCATCGCCTGCAGTGTCAACGCTTTTACCCCTTCAACGGTTCCGTGTGAGGCATCGAGGGCCATTGATATCGGAGGGATTGGTTCAAAAGGAGATTTGGTCGAAATGCGAAAACCCTGCTATTTACAAGGATAGGATTATCAATTATGGTATGAAAGAAGCTCTCAGGAAAAGAGGCTGTAAATAACACGACTAGCCTTCAAGGCAAGACAAGCTCAAGAGTGGGATTTGCGGGGAGGAGCCAATGCTTTTAACGGAACTACCATTTCATTTACGCGGTTCTATCTTTCGGAGCCCGATGCCTTTTTCGGTTTATGATCCTCAAGGAGATTCTCTTTTTCAATTCAGGAGAGAAAAGGGCTCCCTGATTGTTGTTCTTGCTGAAGAGGAAGAGTGTGTGGTGAGGACTGGACTAAATTTGAAATCTCTCTATTTGAACCAGGGATTCCAGGTGCTTCATCTACCCATTCCCGATTTTAAGGTGCCTTCGAAAGAAGATCTTGAAGAAGCGATCGAGAAGACGGTCGAGCATGCACTAGTCGGAAATAATATCTTAATCCACTGCCATGCTGGATTAGGAAGGACGGGGCTGTTTGTGGCTTATCTTGCAAAGCGGGTTCTCGGTTTATCGAGCGAAGAAGCGATTCAGTGGACGAGAAAATATATCCCTCACGCATTGGAAACTGATGAACAGAGCCAGATGGTCATCGATGATTTGGCATAAAGAGAAGGTGCTGAATATCATTCATGTCGAAATCAGATGACACGGTTACTTTGGAGAGTTTTGACAGCCTAACTTCCTATTGGCTCCAATCCAAGTCTCTTTTGATGTGGAACTGTATTTTTGTATTGCCGCCGTGGCTCGAAGTTTGGTGGCATGATTTCGGATCCGAGGCCGAGCTATATTTGGGCGCTATCAGAAAAGACGGGACGATCGCTGGCATCGCTCCACTTTTATTACGGGGAACAGAGGCCTCTTTCATCGGCAGCACCGATCTTTGCGACTACCTAGACTTTGTTATTGTTCCGGGGAAAGAGGTTGGTTTTTTCAATATTTTGCTTGATGACCTCCACGGGAGGGGCATCAGACGGTTAAACTTAGGGCCATTGAGGCCTAATTCAAGTGTGCTCACTTATCTTGTAAGTATTGCAAAGAACCGGAATTATGATGTCTCTCGTAAAGTGGAAGATGTTTCTCTGGAGCTGGATTTGCCTCCTACTTGGCAGGAATACTTAAATACATTGACGCAAAAACAGCGGCATGAAGTAAATCGCAAATTGAGGCGATTGGGAGAAGCAGGTGACGTCAATTACCGCGTGGTTGAAGATAATGACTCTCTCTTAGATTCCATGGATCTCTTTCTGAGGTTGTTCCGGCAAAGCAGGGAGGACAAGGCGATTTTCTTAACGAATCAGATTGAATCCTTCTTTCGGTCGCTCGTAAAGGCTACGGCCAGGTCGGGGCTTTTGAGGTTCGGCATCCTGGAACTCAACGCATCACCCGCAGCTGTGGTCATGTATTTTGATTACAACAACTCGGTTTTCCTTTACAATAATGGTTACGATCCTAAACATAGCTTCTTAAGCGTAGGATTAATTTCGAAGGTCTTGTGTCTCAAAGACAGTGTCGAAAGAGGGAGGAGTAAATTTGACTTCTTGAAGGGAGCCGAAGAGTACAAATATCGCTTGGGAGGCAAGGAAATTAGTCTCTACAGATGCGAGATATCTTTTAAATGAGCGGAAACTAATACAAACGACGTAAATTAAGTGACAAATAGGGAT
>DBZJ01000032.1:5679-37752 GCA_002311635.1 Syntrophaceae bacterium UBA1163 | reverse complement strand
CACAAAACACTTGACGTTACCTTAGAGAAAGACAGTCTTGTGGAAATTATCTTTCAAGGATTATCAGTTGAAATCTGGTATAACGATATGGATTCTCGACTCGTTGACTTCAGGAAGAACTCAACCCTGTATGGCTGACTACTAATTGAAGCTGAGTAGGGCAAATACTCATGACCAGCCGATAACGGCCTTAAAAACCAGAACCGGAATTCGTCGGCAGTGAATGGGGACGCTACAAATTCAAAATGTATCCCCGAAACAAAGATTCTTACAGATATCCTTGTTTTTTTAGGTTGACCATGAGGATGGAGACGGCGGCGGGAGTGACACCGGAAATTCTTGAGGCCTGGCCGAGGGAATGAGGTTTAATTTTCTTCAACTTCTCCATGACCTCTGCGGTGAGTCCTATCACAGAGCTGAAATCAAATTCTTCCGGGAAGTTCACGTCCTCCAATCTTCTAAACCTTTCAATCTGTTCCATCTGTCTCTTCATATATCCGTCATATTTCACCTGAATCTCGACCTGCTCCTGGATGGATTCTGAAAAAGTTTCAAGGCTTCGATCAAGGTGAAAGAGGTGCGTAAAATGGATTTCAGGTCTTTTCAATATTTCTTGAAGCGACGAGTCCTTTTTCAGGGTGGCGCTTCCCCATTGTTGGAGGATCTCGTTATTTTCCATCGTAGGATTGATTCTGAGCGATGAGATTCTGGATAGCGCTTTTTCAATTGCCTCTTTCTTCTCCAAAAAGATTTCGAAATCTTTCATCTTCACCAATCCCACTTCATATCCTTTCTCTCTCAATCTCAGATCGGCATTGTCTTCTCTCAAATGAAGACGATATTCCGCACGGGAGGTAAACATGCGGTAAGGCTCAGCAGTCCCTTTGGTGACCAGGTCATCGACCAAAACACCGATATAGGCATCGGAACGTTTCAAAATGAGAGGTTCTTCTCCTCGAATAGAGAGCGAGGCATTGATCCCGGCCATTAATCCTTGTGCTCCTGCTTCTTCGTAACCCGACGTTCCGTTTATCTGTCCTGCGTGGAAGAGCCCTCTGATCTTCTTGGTCTCAAGAGAAGGCTTCAGCTCCGTGGGATCGACAAAATCATATTCAATGGCATAACCCGGCCGGATAATCTCGACCTGTTCAAGCCCTTCGATCGACCTAAGCATTCGGATCTGGATATCCGGGGGAAGGCTGGTGGAGATTCCGTTCGGATAGACCTCATCGGTATTTCGACCGTCGGGTTCCAAAAAGATCTGGTGTCTCTTCTTGTCTGCAAAACGGACGACTTTATCCTCAATCGACGGACAATATCGCGGTCCGATGCCTTTGATGATCCCGCAGTAGAGAGGGGAACGGTCGAGGCCGCTCTTTATAATTTCGTGGGTAGTGGGATTCGTATAAGTCATGTAACAGGGAACCTGTTCAACATCGATCTTTTCTGTTGAGAAGGAAAAAGGAATTGGCGGTTCGTCTCCGTATTGAGGCGTGAGTTGCGAGAAATCAATGGTATTGCGATCGACCCTTGGAGTAGTCCCGGTTTTGAGCCTTCCCATTCGAAACCCCAATCTCTTGAGCGATTCTGATAAACCGATGGAGGGTGGATCACCCATCCTGCCGGCTTGAAAATGATCGAGGCCGATGTGGATCAAACCATTCATGAAAGTCCCCGGGGCAAGGATCAAGGCCTTGGTCCGAATGGTTTCACCTGAATCCGTCTTCACACCGACCACCCGATTTTCATCAATTAAAATTTCTTCTACTGTTGCCTCTTTGAGAGTGAGACTTTCCTGGTTCTCAACAGTCTTTTTCATTCGCAGCCGGTATTCCTGGCGGTCCACCTGAACTCGTGAAGAGCGAACCGCAGGGCCTCTCGTATCATTGAGCTGGCGGAACTGTATTCCTGTTTCGTCAGTGGCCTTCGCCATTTCTCCACCTAGTGCGTCGATCTCTTTCACCAGATGGCCCTTTGCCAGTCCACCTACGGCAGGGTTGCAGGACATATAACCAATCTGTTCGACTCTTTGGGTGATGAGAAGGGTAGGATGTCCTATGCGAGCGCAGGCCAGGCAGGCTTCGATTCCAGCATGCCCTCCGCCGACCACTATCACATCGTAATCAGCCATAGTCTATAACTTATTTTATCGTGTCCGTGTCCGTTTTCCGTGTCCGGGTACACCTGCGTGCCGAAACGGCCTGGGGCGTGCAGGCTCGTGGCACGCGACACGGCCACGGATGTTTTCCTCTGCGCTCTGCCCTATGCGGTTTTGGTCCCCCGGCAGGCCTTCACGCAGACACCACAGATATTATGGCTGAAGTGGAGGGTTTTGGCAAAGGTTCTCAGTTGTTCGTAACATCGAAGGTGATCGAAGTCCTCTTGTCGTTCCTTAATTGCTCCTGCTGGACAGACAGACAGGCAATGGTGACAGGTGCCGCAATGATTTAGTGAAGGTGAATCGATCTTAAGAGGAAGATCGGTGAGAATGGTAATGAGACGAATCCTCGATCCGAATCGTTGATTGACGAGGAGATTGTTTCGGCCTATCCATCCCACTCCCGCAGCCCGGGCCACGTGTTTATGGGAAAGGTGTCCCCTTTGGTTTTTCCAATCCACCAATTGGGAGGCAGGGATGGGCATGGCCTGGTATCCAAGATCTTGAATGGTTGAAGTCACAATCAACCCGATGGTGTCGAGAAGAATGTTGACTCTCTGGTAGTGATGGAAATAGAGTGGCGTGGGTTGGTTTTCGATCTCTTCCAGGATCGCATCGGAAAGATGGTATCCCACCGAGATAGCGTAAGGAAGTCGATCCAGTAAGGAAGGGGGAAGAAGCATTTCTTCCTTTTTAAAAGAGCGTAGATCTGCCGCTCCAAACAGGGAACCTCCCTGTTGATGGGAAAGATTCTTTATCCTTTCGGCGTTTTGGTGTTCA
The DNA here is from genome assembly GCA_002311635.1 of Syntrophaceae bacterium UBA1163. Taxonomy (GTDB): domain Bacteria; phylum Desulfobacterota; class BSN033; order BSN033; family UBA1163; genus UBA1163. Next base: position 34,814 of record DBZJ01000032.1, on the reverse strand, counting down.
GACATTGGTGTTTAATTTTAAAAGGATTCGGATGAGGGTTCAAGGGCTCCAGGGGTCGAGGATTCAAGGGTTCAAGTTTTTATACATTAAGATTTTCGCTCGGCCCCTTGACCACTTGACTCCTCGAATCCTATTAGAGATTATCAGCGGGCTTTGATTTTCAGCTCTTTCATCTTCTTACGAAGGGTGTTTCGATTGATCCCTAAGAATTGTGCAGCAGCAATTTGAACATGGTCCACCCTGTTTAAGGCGGACTTGATCAAAATCTTCTCTACCAGTCTAATAATATCGTTGTAGATCTTCATCTTGGTCTTTGTCTCCACATACGGATCGATCTTATTCAGAACTTCAACCAGCTTCTGTTCTAAGAGCTCATCCAGCAGATGGGATCCTGCCTTGGGTCTGCCGTCTTTTGCACGAGGGGCGGCCGTTTTCTGGTGATAATTTTTGATCGCCGGGGACAGGATGGCCGACAGAATGGATAGGAATTGGAAATCCTCAACAAATCCGTGTGCGGGACCATAGAGGGAGTTTACATTGATCACCCCCATCGATTCATCATCTGTAATGAGAGGGACGCAGAGCAAGGGAGGTTGGATTTTCTCAATCCGCTTCTGACTCTTCATCATCTCCTCGTAGAGTGGCTCCTGGCTCAGATTCTGAATCACCATGGGCTGTCGTGATCCAAGGACTTTCCCTATCGTCCCTTTTTGGCTGCTGCATGTGAGAGGGTGCGTTTCTTTTTCGATCCCGTAAAGGGCCTCCACGTGGAGAGAATCTTTTTGCGGGTTTTGGAGGAAAAGGGCCGAATACTTGATTGAAAAATAGCCAGACAGGATCGCGATCACCCTAAGAAAATAGTCCTGGAGGTGGTTCAGCGGAGGGAGCAGGATAATCTCGTAGAGGCTTCTCAATTCGGGATTTGACTGAGGATTGCCGAAGGATGTGGAAAGCATGTCAGGCTCCTATCCGGTGGAACTTGAGCGAAGCAACGGCGACAGGGTTAATCCTATATAAATTAAATTCCAATTTCAAGAAAAATTTATGAGGTCTTTCTTTACACCATTTTACACTTGAAGTGTCATCGTGAATTCATTAAAATCGACTCGATATGGCCGCAAAGGTTAAGACGGACCGGCCTCGGGCCGTAATCCTCCTCGGTCCTACGGGAACGGGGAAATCCCGATTAGCGATCGAATGGGCGGAGGAATTGGGTGGTGAAATCATCGGCGCTGATTCGATGCAGGTTTATCGGTATATGGATATCGGCACGGCCAAACCCACATCCGATGATCAAAGAAGAGTACGGCATCACCTGATCGATCTGGTGACCCCTGATCAACCTTTTCACGCTGCCCTCTATCGAACCTTAGGTCGGAAAACGATTGATCAATTATTTCAGAACAGGAAACCCATTTGGGTCGTCGGGGGAACCGGCCTCTATATCAAAACCCTCACGCAAGGACTCTTCTCCAGTCCTCGAATCGACCCCCGGGTGAGAGAGAATCTAAGAGGGGAAGCAAAGGAGAAAGGGGGCGCCGTCCTTTATGATCGTTTGAGAGAAGTCGATTCCCAAAGCGCCTTACGTCTCCATCCCAATGACCTCTTTCGAATTATCCGGGCTCTGGAGGTCTTTGACTCGACAGGGGTCCCCATCTCTTTTTATCGGGAGCAGCATCGTTTTGGAGAAAGACCCTATGTGACTTTAAAAATTGGTCTGGAGATGAGCAGGGATATACTCTACCGTCGTATCGAGGAGAGAGTCGATCAGATGATAGAAAAGGGGTTCCTTGGGGAGGTGGAGAGGCTGATGGCGATGGGTTATGGCGGTGAATTGAAGCCGATGCAAAGTTTAGGTTATAAACAGATGGTTCAATTTCTCTCGAAAGAGATCGGGTGGGACGAAGCGGTCCGACAGATGAAAAGGGATACGCGTCATTATGCCAAGCGACAATGGACATGGTTTAAGGCCGATCCTGAGGTTCAGTGGTGCGATGAGTCGGCGGATTGGGGAAAAATGTTTCTCGAAGTCAGATCTTTTTGGGAGAGGGGAGGGCCCATGGCATGATGAAGAATCAGATGAACATTCAGGATCAATTTCTCAATCGCATCCGGCGTGACCGGAAACATGTGGTGATCGAATTGACCACAGGTCACAGGATGGAAGGAGTCATCCTCAGCTTCGATAATTTCTGTATCATCCTCCGAGGACAGACGGATCAGCTGGTCTATAAACATGCCATCTCCTCCATCTCGCCCGGCGAGAAAATAGAGTTTCTTGACTCAAAATAGAATTGCGCTTCTGTCCCTGCAATTCGGTTGTTGTTCGGTGACGGTTTGTTGGGAGCTTGTTCGTAAATGATGTATTGAGTCAAAAGACGCTTCACTTTGAGTCATTCCGGACTCGATCCGGAATCCAGCCTTTTCAATCCCGCGAAAGGCGGGACTGGAGTTTACCCCGTAGTTGATACAGGGCGGGAATGACGCCTCAGTAGCTAATGTAAAGAAGCGTCTGACGCGATACGGTAGGTTGATTAAAGTGTGAATTAGAGGTCAGGATGATGGATGATTTCGATGTCAAGCCAATCTTAGAAAGCCTCCTTTTCGTTTCGGATTCTCCCATCCGGCTCGAAACCATTATCGAGATCCTGCCCGAATCGAACAAAGAGGCCATTTTGGAAGGGATCCGTCAGATTCAAGCGGAGTATGAAGATCGTTCCAAGGGAATCGAGTTGACGGAGGTGGCTGGCGGATATCAATTCCGGACAAAACCCGGTTTCGCGGGATGGGTGAACCGGCTGAAAAAAATGAAGGCAGTTAAGCTGAGCCAGGCTGCGTTGGAAACATTGGCCATTGTTGCGTATCGCCAGCCGGTCATCCGGCCTGCCATCGAAGAGGTTCGGGGAGTCGATTCGGGATCTGTTCTTCATACCCTTTTGGAAAAGGGATTGATCAAGATGATGGGCCGAAAGGACCTGCCGGGACGTCCCATTGTCTATGGTACCACCAAGACGTTTCTGGAACTCTTCAGCCTTAATGCGCTTTCGGACCTTCCCAACCTCCAGGAAATCGAGCCCCCGCCGGCCCCTGCGGAAAGACCCCTCGAAGAGATAATCCCCCAGGAGAAATCCGAAGAAGAAACACTAAAGGAAGAGGTTCCAGGAGACTCCTCTCAGTACGGAGACAGTGTCGCAATGTCATTGCGAGGGAGTGAAACGACCGAAGCAATCTCGCAAGACGTTGAAAACAACGAGATTGCCACGCTCTCTTCGTTCGCTCGCAATGACAAAAAAGGGATTACGACACAGTCTCAGGAGGGAGAGGAATGGGGTGAGGGGGAGGAAAAAGAGTAGGGAAACTCGATTGGCACTGGAACGGATTCAAAAGATTTTAGCCAAGGCCGGGATCGCCTCGAGGAGAGAGGCCGAGAGGATGATGCTTGAAGGTAGGGTGTCGGTCAATGGTAAAATCGTTGACGCATTGGGTTTCAAAGCCGATCCTTCCAGAGATCACATCAAAGTGGATGGGAGAAGGCTCGCCCATCCTGAGCCCAAGGTCATTCTTCTCCTCAATAAACCCAGGGGCTATCTTTCCACGGTGAAGGACCCCAAGGGAAGGCCAACCATCATGGACCTTCTCAAGAACGTGCATTGGAGAATCTATCCAGTAGGTCGGCTCGATTTCGATGCAGAGGGGCTCCTCCTTCTCACCAATGATGGTGACCTTGCCCACCTGCTCTCCCATCCGAGATTTTCTGTTCCGAAGACCTACCTGGTGAAAGTGGCAGGGGTTCCGGAAGAGAAAAAACTGATTCGGCTCAAGAGGGGAGTGATGCTCGAAGATGGGGAAGCCAAGGCTGTTTCTTGCAGTCTTGTTCGCCAGAGAGAAAAAAATAGCTGGGTTCGGGTGGTGGTGACGGAAGGGAGAAACCGCCTGGTGAAGAGGATGTTTTCAGCCGTCGGCCACACGGTTCTCAAGCTGAAGCGGGTTGAATACGGGCCGATTCAATTAGGAGACCTTCCTTTCGGACAATTCCGTTATCTCAAGCCGGAGGAAACGGAGAAGCTTAAAAAGATCAGTTTGGCGTAAGCGAGATGACGAGATAGAGAGAGACGAAGACCCGGGGACGCGAGGACCCTGAACCACTTAGGGTTCAGGGCGAGCACGGAGACGCGGAGTTTGTAGCGCCCTCATTTAATGGGGGCGAAAGAGGAGGACGTTCCGGCAGATACCGGAACGCTACATGATTGATTACCAAAGTTGAGGTTCTAAGGAAAATTGTTCATCTGGCTACGTTGATCATTCCTGTCGGGTATGCCTTGACGTCTCAGGAAACGGCCATCCTGTTTCTCGTCCCCTTTTTTATAGCCCTTCTGTTGGTTGATCTTCTCCGCCAGTTCCATTCCGGTATGGCTTCCCTTTTCCAAAAATATTTTTTCGGAAGAGTTCTCAGAGAAGAGGAGAAGTCCGCCTTTATGGGGTCAACCTATTTTATCTTCTCAACGATCCTGAGCATCCTCCTCTTTCCCAAATCCATTGCCATTGCCAGCCTCTTCATTCTCATCCTTTCTGACACAGCGGCCGCCTTAATCGGAAAATGGATTGGGAGAGTGAAGATCTTTGGGAAAACCCTTGAAGGGAGTATGGCTTTTCTGATCACCTCCCTCTTGATCGTCTGGATCTATCCTCACCTCGGCCGATTCTCGGGAAGTCTCGCAGCGCTGGGAGCAGCGGTGATCGAGATTCTTCCAATTGGAGTGAACGACAATCTCAGTATTCCCCTTGTGGCAGGAGCGATCATGTTTTTCGTGGGGGGATGAGGGAGGGAAATTTCTTCAGGGCCTCAACGACTATTTCAGCTTCTCCTTCCGAGGCAATCTTAGCAATCACCGCACAAATCTTCAATTCGTCAAAGAGGAAGGAAAGGGCTCCTTCAGATTCCCTTAAGAGGTTCCCGTCAGCAAGAGGATTCAGGCTGATCACGGGCTTTTCAAACTTCTTGATCAGATCAGAGGCTCGCTGCAAATCAAAGAGGCTCCATTTCTTATTGATGGGAATGGCGTAGGCCGACACATCCAGGGATTTTGCCTTTGGGAGGGTAAAGGTCGCCCATTGACCTGAAAAGATCGGGATAAATCCCTTTCCCCTGACCTTGGACACCATCTCGCGAAGAAGATCGATCCGGCCCAGCGCCAAGAGCCAATCTCCGTATTTTTCACCAACGAGGAGGAAGGAGGACTCTTTGGGATCGAAAGAAGAGAGGGCTTTCTCGAAGCGAAAAAGATCGAAGGCGATCCGGTCGATCTCTTTTTGTGTAAAGAGCTCGGAGGAAAAGGTGGGGGGAAGAACATCTCGAGTCTGTTGAGGAGGGAGGAGTTCTCTCCGGATCGTGGAGACGATTTTGGATTCAAAACGATGGAGAGGCTTTCCTAAGAAAGAAACCCCTGTTTCCGCCTCTACATGGCAGAAACCGGTGAGCATTTCATCGGCCATAAGATTTCTTAGCTCTCTAAAGGATTCGAGATGATTCCCGGAGGGAAGGTCAAAACACCAGACCCCCATCTCGTAGGCTTTTTTCATGAGGGATGAAATCTGAGTTTGACTGAAAGGGGGGCGTGGCTGAATGGAGAGAATAATCCTTGAAATCTTTTTCCCTTCCAAAAGGGTTGTTGGAAGTCTCATGATATTATCATTCTATGATCTTCCTATACCGTTTTTCAATCCAAAGCTCAGCTTTTGGATTAAACACCACACTGAGGCGGCTTGAGAATCGCAGATTCAAATCATTGACGAAGCGGCGATCCCTTAAGATCAGTTCTGTCCATGGAAGGGCCCGGTCGAAAAAGTCGGATTGTAACAGGCTGCGGATATTCCATCGTTTCAGATGTTTGACCTGAAGCTCCTTGGAGAGTCGAATTCGATATCCCGCTTGTTTCATCCGGTAACCCAACTCGATATCTTCGATACTGGGCTTTCGGTATGTTTCGTTGAAACCACCCAGTTCCAGGAAAACCTTGCGACGAACGGCTCCACATCCGCACCAGAATGTAGACGCCTCTTCTCGTGACATCTGGTGAACGTAGTGGTGAAATAGATTCTTATACTGAGAGAGAAAATTGCTTTCGCCGGGTTCATCATCGTAGGACCCGAAGAGGGCAGCCAGTCGTGGGTCGTTGGCAAAAGTCGTTTCGACCAGTGCGATCGCATCGGGATGAATCACCACATCCGCGTCAAGAAAGAAAAGGATGTCTCTTTGAGCAGCCTGCGCTCCAAAATTTCGAGCTCGAGCAGGCCCCTGTGGCCGATCATTTCTCAAGACTTTCACTCCGAATTCTTCTGCCACGTGCCAGGAGCCATCCGTATCTCCGTCTGCTACCACGATAATTTCAGTAGAGGCCGGAGCAGCCTCGGTCACCCCTTGCAGACACCTGCGGAAGCCCGGGCCCCCATCTCGCACCGGAATGATTACAGAAATGGGCAAGCGGGAAGGTGACGTTTGAGCAGAAGTTTCTAATATCGACATTCTTATAAGAATAGAGCTCTTGATTAGTGAAGAGTTATGGAATCTCTAAGTTCGTAGAATCATTACCTAATAATTCAGTTAAAGTCAAGATGTTTCAGATCAAAAAAGATACCCTAAATCCGTGATCGATGTTCTTATTCTCACGCTATGTCTCCCCTCCCGTCACGACCCTAACCATTTCTCCCTTGCTAAAAATATTTCTTTTTGGTAAAAGATTTATATGCCGGTGAGAGACAAAGAATTGAAGAATGCGATAAAGCTGGGGATCAGGACCCTGATCATCCAGGAGGTCAGGCTTCTGCGCTTGGAGCGCTCCCTCACGCCACACATTATTATCGATGGGATGTCCCAATCGATTCGGGAGACTAAGAAAGAAATCCTTAAATTGACAAGGGCGATGGCTCAGAAGAAAAGAACCCTTCTTTTGAAGAAGATGATTCGTCAGGCGGTTGACGAAGAAATCGATAAGGCCATTCAATTGCGAAAGACCAGGTGCATTCGTTGCCTGCACGGCAGGTTTTACGATGAAGCGGACATCGCTCATGTGGGCTTGCCTGTCAGAACCCGGGCAGAGACGATCGGATGCGATAAGCTTAGACCCAGCCTCAGAAAGAGCTGCAGAAGATTCGTGGAAACGTCGAAAGCAGTCACATTGGATCAATACCTTAATGAGATGACGCTTCTCTATGAATTCAGGGAGTTGACCGAAAGGTTTGAGGAGATTTGGAAGGAGTACCTTACGAAATAATGCATAGCGCAAAGCGCTTAGCGCATAGGGTCTGAAATTCCAAATTTCAAATTTCAAATCCCAAATAAACTCCAATTCTCAATTTCAAATCACCGAAACGATTTTGTTTAGAATTTTGAATTTGGGTCATCTGGATTGGTTTGTTATTTGGTGCTTGGGATTTGGTGCTTCTTCTTTCGCTCTGAGCCATGCTCTATGCGCTTTGCGGTTCAGGCGAGCGCTTCCGCCACCAATTCTGTGATATCCATCACTTTAATCCGGCCTTTTTTCTCTTTTCGAAGTCTTGCGGCAGCCAGTTGTAAGTTGGACTTACAGGCCGGGCAGGCAGAGACAATGGTATCCGCTCCTATGGTGGAAGCCTGTTGAACGCGTTTGTAAGCTATCTCTAAGCTCATTTCTGTGTCATAAGCCTTAAGGCCTCCGCCGCCGCCACAGCATTTGGCAAGGTTTCTGTTCTGAGGAAACTCGATCAATTCCACCGATGGGATCGCCCTGATGACATTTCGGGGAGGGTCATAGATATTCATGTGTCGCCCGATATCGCATGGGTCGTGATAGGCCACTTTCATTTTAGCCCCATTCTTAAAACTTAGCTTGCCGGTGGTGATGAGTTTTTCTAAATATTCTACCGCATGGTAAACCTGGATGTTAGGAAACCTGGTTTGTTTTGGGTAAAGATCTTTAAAGGTTCGAAAACATCCGGCGCAGGTGGTCACGATCTCTTTAAGCCCCATCCGCTCGAAATGACTTATATTATTTTTGATACAGCTCTCAAATTCTTTTTGATCCCCCACCAGATAAGAGACGTACCCGCAGCAGTACTCGTCATTTCCCAATGTCGTATAGTCGATATTCGCCTTATCCATGATCTTCAAGGCGCTTGGAATAACGTTGATATCCTGATAGGAAGCCACGCACCCGAAAAAAAGAAGGGTGGATGCTTTCTCTTTGAACTTAAACTCTGCAGGATAGATCTCGCTTCTTTTTTCTGTGGCTTCCCCAAAGGGGTTGCCTTTGTCTTCAATCGATTCAATCAGCGTCCGGTGGATGGGCGGAAGATACCCCGCCTCTACCAGCCGTACGCGGGCTGCCTGGACAATATCGGAAACTTTGACGCCTGCGGGGCAGACGGCATTGCAGTTCAGACAGGTGGTACACTTATAAAACCTTTCCGCGAGTTCCTTCGAGGGCTTCAGCTTCCCGGTGAGGAGGTGATAGGCCAAGATAACTCTTCCGCGCGCATTGGTCGATTCGAGGGAAGTCTCCCCATAAGTGGGACACCCTGCTCGGCAGAATCCGCACATGATACAGGCCATGATCTCATTGTCCAGTGCCTCGCCAAAGGTTTGAATCTCGCCAGGCCTTTCAACCAGGGGTAGAAAAGCAAAATTCTCATAAATGCCCTGAATGGAGTCGTCGAATCCCATCTTTCCCGGGTTGAGGATGTTGTTGGGGTCAAGGGCTTTTTTGATCTCCTTCATCACTTCGAGCGTTTCTCCAAGCTCCCTCTTGATATAAGACGATTTGGCCATTCCCGTTCCATGCTCGGCCGTGAGCGTGCCCCTGAGCCGCATCGTGAGGTCAATTAAGTCCTTGGCTACGTCTTGGATGGTATTCCATTGCTCCTTATTTCTGGGGTCGGAGATGATGATGGGATGAATATTCCCGTCACCGATATGGCCGAAGGTATTGATGGGGATATGATGTTTCTCCGAGATTTTGTTGATTTCCATAATGGCTTCCGGGATTTTGGTGATAGGGATTCCCGGATCATCCATAATGGATTGCATCCTTGACCCTCTCTTGACTTTTGACAATGAGGCGATAATCCCCTGACGAGCGGCCCACATCTTGAGGCGCTTTGCAGGATCATCCTCCCATTTATTTTCAATGCCGTTATTCGCCTCACAAATCTTGTTGATTTTTACTATGTTTTCTTGGACGGCCCTTTTATTCCCGTCGATTTCAATGAAGAGGAGGCATCCCACTCGATCGGGGATGTCGAGTCCCATCGCTTTGTTCACCACATCGATCGTCACTTTGTCCAAGATCTCGCAAGAAGACAGTGCAATGCCTGAGGTCAGGATTTCCCGAACCGCCTTTCCGGCCTCCAGGGTAGAATGAAATCGCGCTTCTGCAAAAGCAACATATTCGGGAACCGGGAGGATTCTCAGAATGATCTTTGTGATGATGCCGAGCGTGCCCTCGGCCTGGGTGAAGAGCTGGGTCAGGTCGTATCCGGAAGAGGTCTTGCCTAAGACCGAACCTGTGTTAATCATTCGGCCATCGGACAGCACGACTTCCAGCCCCAAGACGTAATTCTTCGTCGTGCCGTACTTCAGAGCCCGATTTCCGCTGGCATTGGTTGAAACCATTCCTCCCAGCGACGCAAGGTTAGCGCTCCCAGGGTCAGGAGGGAAAAAATGGGTGGGGGCAATGGCTGCATTGAGATGGTTGCATATGACGCCGGGTTCGACCACGACGTATCCATTCTCTTTGTCTATCTCTAAAATACGATTCATCCTGCTCAGGTCGAGCAGAATGCCTCCTTTGGCAGCCAAGGCGCCTCCCACAGCGCTTGTCCCTGATCCTCTGGGGGTCACAGGAATTTTTTCCTTATTGGCTAAGGACATTATCTTTGAAATTTCTTCCGTGGATTTGACGAAGACAATCACATCCGGAACAGCCTCGTGGACCGATAGATCCCTGGAGTAGCAGAGCCGTTCGATTTCATCAGCCCTTACATTCTTCTCGCCGACGATTTCAACCAATTCTTTGATATAGTCCATCAGCCACCCTCCGCTAAGAGTTGTCCCCCTTTCTCCTGCCTACCCGCAGGCAGGCGATGGGAAGAGGAAGGTTGGGGGGAAAATCGCAAATATGTTTGGACAAGTTCAACAATAATTATAAAACAAACGTCGAGAATCTACACGAATGCGATCTTTTTGGTTGTTGAGATAAGAAGGAATTTCATGGTACGTAGGAATATCAATCCCGAGTTCATATCAAAAGGCGAGATTCGCATACGGACATAATTGACTATCAAATAGAAAGCATGGACTTGGTGCCCGAATCACTCTCTTATTTTATGGTTACCGTGGCGGTCTGCGTAGTACCGAGGGTCGATACCGCCGTGATATTTACGGGCGGTGTTCCAGGGACGACTGAAGAGCTTAGTTTTGAGAAGCTCCAACTCCCAAAAACTGCATTGACGGTTGCAGTGCCGATCACAGTACCTGAGGCATCGCCGAGATGAAGAGTGATTGTATCTCCGGGCGCTTTGACCGTACTCTTTCCACTGATCTGCCACCATTTATATTTGGTGGTGTATACAGCCTTTGTGATCGTAAGCGTTTCACTCGCCACAACGTTTATGTTCACAGTCGCCACATTGGAGATTTGCTTAGGAAAACCCGAATTATAATAGATGTCTCCAACTTGGTAGGTAAATTTGTCTTTGCCGAAAAAACCGGCGTTCGGGGTATAAGTCACTACCCCCGTTGTTAGATTGATCGATGGTGTGCCTTGGCTGGGCGGAGTCACGATGTTTACCGTGGATGGATCAAGCGGGCCGGATCTTCCAATATCATTGGCAAGGACATTGATATCGACCGGGATATTCGTTAATGTTAACCCAATATCATTTTTTGCCACCGGCGCAGTGAGTGCGGTGACGGTCACCTGAGCCGTGTCCGATCCTCCGGCAGAAGATACAACGGTCACCTCCACAGGAGGCACTGTCACACCAGAGGCAACAAGCTTTCCCGCCGCCAAATTCCCAAAGCCATTGGCCGTTAGGGTCGGAGGAGAAGTTAAATCACTTGAAGACGCCTCAATCGTCAGTGTTTTAAGATCCGAATTATACTCGGCCAAAATAATTGTGACGACATCAACCACTGCACTGATGATCGTTACCGGTGTGTTGGGAGAATTAGTCGACGTAACAGTAATGGTGGAGGGAAGTGAACCGGTTAATTTAATATGGGCGAAAAACCCTCCTGCTCCATTTTCTGTCATTTGAGCGGGAGCTGAAAATCCAGTGCCATTCACCTGAAGGGTAGCACCAGGCATGGAGGTAGCCAAAACATTGATGGCGCTCGGCAGGGGTCGGGTGTAAGTAGATTCGTTCACGACTAAGGGGGTGGGCATAGCCCCAGTGCTGACAAACTTTTTGCCCTGAACATTGAAAGTGTTTGTCTGGATATGATTAACACCCGATCCTCCTGCATCGGGGCCATCTATCCTAAAATAATTGGTGCCAAAGGGGCTACCGGTAACGGCGTGAGCGGTTCCTGGCTCTCCGATATAACCTGCAGGGGCGTCTGAAACAGGGTTCCATATGAGAAAAGGCCCAATGCCCCCCCCAAGAGCAGCTGAGAAGTCGCCGCATGGGGCCATGGCACAGCCAACATCCTGTATCTGAATAGGGATTGTGCCTGAAGAGTCAGTCCTCAAATTCATTAAAACCCCATATGGATGGGTTACCTTATAGACCTGGTTAGGGGTTAGACCGGTGATCGGACCTACACTGATCCGAACAAAAACAATCTGACTCCCATCAGCGGGGATGCTCCTGATCGTGTTGCCGCTAAAAGTTGCTGTGAGAGCCATATGGAGCGGCGCTGAACCTGCCCCGCCGTCCCCCACCGATGATATTTCTGCATCAGCAGACCAATAGAAGGCTGTTTGTCCAAAACCGATGTTCCCAGAAAATGTATTTCCACTAACAGGTGAATCAAAATTGCAACTTCCCGAGGTGAGGCAGAGTTGTAATGCCAGGCCGTTTTCATCCATATAATAGGAGGGGAAACCGTGCCCGATAGTAGTTGAAACGATTGGCCCCACTTGTGCCAATTCTGCAGATGCGTTTTGACAGATACCCAAAACCAATAAGGCAACAAAGCATAAATATTTAAATTTCACCGACATGAAGACCACCTCCTGATTGCATAGGAGCCGGACGAGTCGTTTATCTTGTATCAATTTTTATCGAAAATGTCAACAAAGATCAGCGGACGGTAGCTATTAATTCTTGTGTCACAGTTAAGTCAGCAAAAAGAAATGGGGTACCCGATGAGTTATTTCGGCGAAAACAACTTCAAGGAGATGGAGAGCAAGCCAGAGCTAAGGGGTATCGTAAGAGGTTAGGCGCACCCTTTAGGTGCGAGGGTCGAGACTTCCCACGCAGGCTAAAGCTTGGGGCTATAGATTCTTTTAAAGAGGAGGGTAGGGTGGGTCTAATAGTCTTTGGGCAGCTTTTCTAACTGGGCGTAGCTGAAGACAGGGCCATCCTTGCAAACGTAGAGATGGCCGATGTTGCACCGGCCACATTTACCGATGCCGCATTTCATCCTTTTCTCTAAGGAGGTGTAGATGCGCTCGTTGGGAAATCGGAGGGCCATCAATTTAGGAAAGGTGAATTTGATCATGACCGGAGGGCCGCAGATGACGGCGTAAGTGTTCTCCGAGGACGGGGCGGCTTCTTCCAATACGTTCGGGACGAGTCCCACTTTTCCCTTCCAGTCCTTATCTCCCTGGTCCACCGTGACCACTAATTTGATGTCGCTTCTTTTTCCCCATTCTGCCAGCTCTTCTTTGTAGAGGAGGAGACCCGGCGTCCGTGCTCCGTAGACGACCGTGATGTCCTTCACCCTGTTCCGGTTCTCAGGATGGAGAAAATAGGCGATCAGGGAGCGCAGCGTCGTAAAAGCGAACCCTCCGCCGATCACGAGCACGTTCTTCCCTTTGAAAAGGTCCATCGGATATCCGTTGCCGAGCGGGCCCCGGATACCGACTTCCGTGCCCTCTTCGAGGTGGTGGAGGGCTGTGGTGACCACACCGGCTTTGTTAATCGTAAACTTTAAAGAGCCCCTCTCCGTGGGCGACGAGGCGATCCCGAAAGGGGCTTCCCCTTTCCCGAGAAGAGACAGCTCGCAGAATTGTCCTGGAACGAAGCTGAAAGCCTGCGCGTCCTCTTCGTTCAGGAAGCGGAGCTCAAGGGTCCTGAGCATCCGGTCGCTTGTCTCGACCAGAGCTTTTTTGACCACGGCAGGAATCGGAAGATAAGGATTTTGCATAGCACCTATTTTCCCCCTCACCCCGCCCTCTCCCCGGTGGGGAGAGGGGAAGGCTGAGGGGCGATTTGTAAATTTTACCCTTTTTGTATTTCTTTTATGGTCTGCCGGATGTCAAAATGACCGGGACAGTAGAGGATACACCTTCCACAGCCCACGCAAGCAATCCGGTCGAAGTTTTTCGGAAAATAATTAAACTTATGCATGAGTCGCTGCCGGGTCCGTTCACGGTTCGTCGGCCTGGGATTATGGCCTGAGGTCTCCTGAGAATAGAGAGAGGAAAGGCACGAGTCCCAATTTCTCACCCGGCGGCCCTTCTTGGTCAAGGCCTCATCCACGATATCGAAGCAATGGCACGTTGGACAAAGGTAAGTACACACCCTGCATCCGAGACACTTTTCCTGAACCCGGTCCCAATACGGACTTTCCATCATCGCATCCAATCGTTTCTCGATCCCGTCTACAGGAACCGAAGCTTTTACCTTCTCCGCCGCCTTCTCCTCAATCCCCTTTGCCAAAGCCAATTCATTATCGGTGGCCTTTTCAAAAAATTTATTCTTTTGAAAAGTCATTCCTTTTTCAGTGAGCGATTCCACCAGATAGGATTCGCCCAGATCGGTCAAAAAGAGATCCGACCCCTCGCGATGGAAGGGGCCTCCGTTCAGGGAGGAACAGAAGCAGGTCGAAAGAGGATGGTCACAGCCCATCCCGATAACCGTCGTCGCCTTTCGCTTGTTCAGGTAATAGACATCCGTATAATCTTTTCCTGCGAAGACTTGATCCATGAGCGCGAAGGCCTGAATATCGCACGGCCTTGCGCCCAGGAGAACCCGGTTTCTCCTTATCTCTTCCGTGGAGGTGACCCGGTTCTCTTTTTCCGCCTTTTCATACCGGAACATGGTCTCCGACTGAGGGAAGAAGATCTCCTTGGCAGGTTTTTGAGTGTTTCGGATGGATAGGTCCACTTCTTCGGGCCGATCAATCTTCTTATAGACGGAAACCCCCTCGGCCAGCCGGACCGGGGCGAAGAGGTCGTATTCGTCCATCAGACTCTGTAAGAAGGGTATGAAGTCTTTCTTATCCAGCTTTAATTTCATTTGATAAATTCCTGGCGATCCTCAGTTTCGTAAGTCGAAAGAGGAGGAGGAGCGTCCGGATCGACTCCCGTCTCGAACCCGAACATCTCTTTCGCATCCTGATTCAGCTTCTGTGTAAGATAAGTGAGCTTAATTTCCATCGGACAGGCTCGTTCACACGCACCGCAGCCCGAGCATCTTCCGGATTGATGATAGGCTCGGACGATGTGATAAAAGTCGATGTCCGAAGGAGAAAGCCCCTTTTCAATCCACTTGGGATTAGAGCTGTCGACAAAGCATTCGGCACAGTAACACATCGGACAGGCTTCCCGGCAGGCATAGCACCGGATGCACCGGCTGGACTCTTTCTCGAAATATCTCCATCGTTCTTCAGGAGACATCTTTTCAAACTCTTTCACGTCGGGATGGACTTCGACAAGGGAAGATTCCTCTACCGGATCTCCCACCAGCACATCTGTCTTGACAGGGTTCCGATGAACGCACACCTGACAGGATGGGTAGAGAAAGTCCTCTCGCTTCAGAGTCTTCTTGAAATCGTCACCCTCTACGGTGATTTCGTCCCCCTGCTCGCTCACGCGGAGAATCTCTCCTTCGAATGCCTTCATCACCTTTCTCCGGTCCACCATCCTCTGGCAGGGTACCCCGATCAAAAACAACTGATCCGGCTTGAACCTCTTTTCGTGGGCCAGGGCGATAACGGAGCGAGCGTCACATCCTTTCACGACGAGACCTACCTTAAACGGACTGAGCTTATGAAGGTAAGTCGCCAGGTTGTTCTCGCAGAAGGAGTTCCAGATCAAGCGGTCCGCTTCTTCCGGGGTTCTGACAAAAATCGGAGTCGCACGAAGGGGAAGGGTCCCTTCACCGAAACCGATGATGACGTCCACCTTCTTGCTTGAGAGAAGCTCTTTGGCCTTCTCCCTAATCTTACCTTGAATTGCTTTCGATCTTTCTTCCGTATTCAATGTCTGTCTTCTTTCTGATTTTATCTAATAGGATTCAAGGATTCGGGGTCGCCTTTTGCCCTTTCACTCCTCTGTTTTCACGAACTGC
Organism: Syntrophaceae bacterium UBA1163; assembly: GCA_002311635.1. Classification (GTDB taxonomy): domain Bacteria; phylum Desulfobacterota; class BSN033; order BSN033; family UBA1163; genus UBA1163. Next base: position 19,319 of record DBZJ01000032.1, on the reverse strand, counting down.
TTAGCCGGTCCCAATTTCTTAATATCCTGAGTGACCTCTTCAACCACTTGAGAAAACTTGGTTCCTTCCGCAGCGGAGACCCAGGAGAACTGCACGCGGCCTTGTTCAATGCCGAGGTATTGAAGGAACGATCTCATGGTCGCTGACTTTCTCCTTCCCACGTAGTTTCCGGTGAGATAGTGACAATCCCCCGGATGGCAGCCGGAGACCAGCACTCCATCGATCCCACTCTGCAGAGCCTTGAGGATAAAGAGAGGGTTGATCCGTCCGGAGCAGGGGACACGGATGACGCGGATGTTGGGCGGATACTGGATCCTCGACGTTCCCGCAAGGTCGGCGCCCGCATAAGAACACCAGTTACATAAGAAGGCTAAAATTCTCGGTTCCCAGTTCTTTTCTCTACCGTTTCCCATTTCCAAATTCCTGCTTACCAGTTGACTGCCAGCTCTGTGATCTGTGCGACTACCTCTGAGTTCGTGTAGCCTTTCAAATCGATGGAGCATGAACGGCAAGAAGCGGTGCAGGCTCCGCAGCCCTTGCACAGGACTCGATTGACCTGGGCCACCTGCTTTTCTCCCACGACCGTCCTCTTGACTACAATCTCAATGGCCTTGTAGGGGCAGACCTCTTCACAGAGGCCGCAGCCGATGCATTTCCTCTCGTCCACCTCCGAGATGGTCCCGATGGTTTCGAGTTCTTTTTTCGAAAGGTAAGTCAAAGCGCGTGAGACGGCCGCATTGGCCTGGCTCAAGCTCTCCTCAATCGATTTGGGATTGTGTGCGAGCCCTGCCAGAAAGATTCCTTCCGTTGCAAAATCGACGGGCCTCAGTTTCATGTGGGCTTCCAGGAAATACCCATCCTGATTCAACGGAACCTTTAGCATCTTTGAAAGGCGTTCGTTATCGGGAGAGGGTACGATCCCGGCGCTGAGAACGAGAAGGTCGGTTTGAATGTTTAAGGCATCCTGCAAAATAGGCTCGTGAACGGTCACCTTGAGGTCTTTTCCCTCTTTTTCCACGCGAGGCTCTCGCTCCGGATCAAACCGGACGAAAATCACTCCGGCCTCCCTGGCCTTTCGATAATAGTCTTCCTTAAACCCGTAGGTTCGAATGTCCCGGTAGAGGATATAGACATTGTTTTCAGGATTCATCGATTTCAGTTTTAAGGCATTCTTAACCGCTTCTGAGCAGCAGATGCGGCTGCAATAAGGTCTCTCGTCATTCCTCGAACCGACACACTGGATCATTACTATATTCTTCAGAGACTTGAGAGACGCAGGGTGAAGGGAGATCCTCTCTTCCATCTCCTTCTGCGTGATCACATGCGAATCCTGACCGTAAAGGAATTCCTTCGGCCGGTATTCCTCGGCCCCTGTCGCCACCACGATGACGCCGTGGTCGATTTCCTGAAGTTCCTTTCCCCTGCGGAGCTTTGTCTTGAAATTTCCCACAAACCCGGCAACGCTTTCTATTTCGGTCTGGGTCATCAGATGGATGCGCGGGTCTTTCTCCACCTTTTCGGCCAATTGTTTCAGATGCGATTGAACGTCATCTCCCTCCAGGGTGAAATGGATCGCTCTCGCCTTACCCCCGAGCTGAGATTCTCTCTCAGCCAGGTAGACCTCATAACCGGCATCCGCTATCTTCTTGGCGGCGGTCATCCCGCTGAGACCTCCACCGATGACCAGTGCCTTCTGAACCACCCCGACCATCTGGGTTTGAAGCGGTTCGAGGAGGGCAGCCTTGGCCACAGCCATCCTCACGAGATCCTTTGACTTCTCCGTTGCCTCCTTGGGTTGTTGCATGTGGACCCAGGAACACTGATCCCGGATATTGGTCATTTCGAAGAGGTAACGGTTGAGGCCCGCCTCACGAATCGTGTCCTGAAACAGCGGTTCATGCGTTCTGGGGGTACAGGAGGCCACAACGACCCGGTTCAACCGGTTTTCCTCAATCACCTGCTTGATATGGTCCTGAGTATCCTGAGAGCAGGTATAAAGGTTTGCCTCGGCATAAACCACATCGGGCAACGTTCGCGCGTACTCCACGACCGCGGGGACATCCACGATTCCACCGATATTAATTCCACAATGGCAGATGAAGGCACCGACGCGCGGACCCTCATAATTCACGTTCTTCTCCGGGACATACTTCTTTTCAGCGATCAGCGTTCCTCTCGCTTCGGCGAGAAGGGAGGAAGCCTCTGCCGCTGCCGCGCTTGCCTGGGCCACTGTCTCCGGAATATCTTTCGGCTCTTGAAAAGCGCCGCAGACATAGATCCCTTTTCTGGAAGTGGATGTGGGCTCGAACGTCGTCGTTTTGCAGAAGCCGTGAGATTCCAATTCAACGCCGATCCGCTTTGCCATCTCAACGGTCTCTCGAGAAGGAACCATCCCTACTGAAAGGACCACCAATTCAAACTCTTCGTCCACCAATTTCCCCTCGTCGTTCAAGTAGGTGACGAGTAGGTTGTTGGTTTTCAAGGATTCCCTTATCTTGGAAACCATGCATCGAATGAAACGGATGCCATACTTGGTCTTTGCACTCTCGTAGTAGGCGTCGAACCCCTTGCCATAGGCACGAACATCCATAAAGAAGATAGTGGGCTTGACGAAATGAACATGCTCTTTGGCGATGATGGCTTCTTTCGTGGCGTACATACAGCACACGGAAGAACAGTACCCGTTGCCACAGTTAGAATCACGGGAGCCCACGCATTGAATGAAGGCAACCTTCTCGGGAATGGTTCCGTCAGAGGGCCGAAGAAGATGGCCTCGGTGCGGCCCGGTGGCGCTCAACAGCCTCTCGAATTCAATGCTCGTCACCACATTGGGAAAAACGCCGTAGCCGAACTCCGGCCGGAGACGGGCATCAAACATCTCATAACCCGTGGCCAGGATGACGGAGCCGACCTCGATTTTCTCGACTTGTTGCTTGTCGCTGTAATCTACCGCTCTGGCTAAGCAGACGCGCTCGCAAAGCCCGCACCCGATGCATTGTTCCCGGTCGATCAGATAGACCTTGGGAATGGCTTGAGGGTATTGGATATAGATGGCCGCCCGCTGGCTGAGCTTTTCGTTATAGGTATCGATGGCCGTCACCGGACAGTGCTTGGCGCATTCGCCGCAGCCCGTGCACCGGTCGCTGCGAATATATCTTGGTTTTCGATTAAGGGTCACGGAGAAGTGGCCGGGTTCGCCCTCGACGGACTCTACGTCGGCATGGGTGATGACCCGGATATTCAAGTGGCGGCCGCATTCAACCAGTTTTGGAGACATGATGCACATGGAACAGTCATTGGTGGGAAAGGTCTTGTCCAGCTGAGCCATTACCCCTCCAATCGCGGGAGAGCTGTCAACCAGATAGACAAAGTAGCCCGATTCGACCAGATCCAGGGCGGCTTGCATTCCACCGATTCCGCCCCCGACCACCATAACCGCGCCTACAGGATGATTCTTATTTGTTTCGTTCATTCTCTGCCTGTTCCGTCCAGCCCGCTCCGAAAATTGAAAAGGAAGCGGGAATTTACCCCGTTAGAAATAATGCCCCGCTGGGATTTCTAACGGGGTTTACTTTCGGATGTATTTTGGAACTTTTCCTTCTTCCGAAGGGTCAAAGCCTATCTTGCCTTCTACCACCAGCAAGGACAAGTGAGAGAGGGTTTCCTTCAACTCCAAATTCAATGCATGGCTGATCTCTTTGGCGGAAAGGTGTTGAGATTCCACCACTCCGATGATTCGGTTCTTGATCAACTCATTGCGGACGGTTTCTTCAATCAGTTTGTCCAATTTCTCCCGGGAAAGGCGCTCTCCGTAGACATTCTCCTTTTCGATGAGCTCATACCCTTTCCCCACCATCCACCGGATCTTTTCCCCTTCGAGCGAGGCTTCGATCGCCTGAAGCTTTCGTTTCATTTCCTGGTCGAGAGGGAAGGGCCCGAGATTACGAATCTTCTCGACGAACTCCCGGATTACCCTCGAGAAGCGCTCGCCCTCGCCGGCAGAGACCCAGTCCAAAAGGAGCCTTTCCGGCTCAATTTGTACCATGGCCAATAACTTATGCGTCAGGTCCATCTTCTGCTGGGCCTGGACATTGCCAGTCAGATAATGGCAGTCTCCCGGATGGCAGCCGAGGACCGTCACCGCATCGTACCCGGCCAAAAAGGCTTTCGGGATAAAGGCCGGATCCACTCTTCCTGAGCACATCACCCTGATCACGCGCGTGTTGGGAGGATATTGAAACCTGGAGACTCCTGCCAGGTCGGCCCCCGCATAAGCACACCAGTTGCACAGAAAGGATAAAATCTTCGGTTCAAAACCCATCGTTTAACCCATTTTCAATTCTTGATTTCAAATCTAAAATTCGCAATCTGAAATTTCTTTGTCAGGCTGCTTCTTTCTCTTTCACAAGGTTAAGTGCCTCGATCTGAGCTATCAATTGCCCATCGGAGAAATGATGAACCGTAATCGCCTTCTGAGGGCAACTTGATGCGCAGACCCCGCATCCCTTGCACGAAGCGGCAATCGTCTCCGCTTTGCGCCCTTTCTCTGTTTCCACCACGCGGATGGCGCTGAATGGGCAGAGCTCTTCGCACAGGCCGCATCCCACGCAGACCGTCTGGTCGACTTCCGAGATAGTGGGAAGGACGCTGACATATCCCTTGGCAACCGAAGCCGTGGCACGGGCAACGGCCGCATCGGCCTGAGAAAGCGACTCGCTGATGTTCTTTGGAAAGTGGGCCAGCCCGGCCAGGAAGATCCCATCCGTCGCGAAATCGACGGGCCGGAGCTTCATATGAGCCTCGAGAAAGAATCCATCCGCCGTCAAAGGCACTTTGAGCATCTTCGCCAGGGCCTCATTCTCATACGGAATGATGGCGCTCGCCAGAGCCACGAGGTCGGGTTGGAGGATGACCTCCTCACCAATGATTCGATCCTTGACCTTGAGCTGGAGCCGGCCTCCTTCTATTTTCAGGTCAGGCTTCGAATCAAGCTCATACTGAATGAATTCGATCCCCTGCTTTCTTGCCTCAGTGTAGTACCGTTCGGCCAATCCGTAGGTCCGGATGTCCCGGTAAAGGATGGTCACCTTCGCGCCGGGATTCTTTTCTTTGATCTTCAGGGCGTTCTTCACCGCGACGGAGCAGCAGATCCTGCTGCAATTTGGTCTTTCCGGAGTCCGGGACCCCACGCATTGTATCATGGCGATATGCGGATATCGCTTGAACTCTTCCGCATGACGGGAGATCTTCTCCTCCAGCTCGGTCTGCGTGATCACCCGCGAATCCTGGCCGTAAAGATATTCGACCGGCGTCTTCTCCTTTGCCCCCACGGCAACGATGACAACGCCGTGTTCGAACTCCTTCTCGCCAGCCTCGGTTGAAATAACGGATTTGAAATTGCCGATATATCCGCTAAGGTTTTTCAATGTTGCTTTGGTGAAAACCTGGATGCGGGGATGGCTCATGACCTGGTAGGTCATCTTTCGAAGAAGTTCCTGTGGATCATTTCCTTCGAGTGTATGATAGATGTGGCGTAGGTTTCCACCGAGTTCAGCCTCCCTTTCCACAAGAGCACAGTCAAACCCTTGGTCGGCCAATTTCAGGGCGGCTCTCATCCCTGTCAGGCCTCCCCCAATGACCAAGCCTTTCTTGATTACCTCCACCCGCGGCTCTTCGAGAGGCTGCAGCAGCCGGGACTTTGCCACGACCATGCGAAGGAGATCCTTCGCCTTTTCCGTAGCCTCCTTGGGCTGGTGCATGTGGACCCAGGAGCACTGGTCTCTTATATTGGCCATCTCAAAGACATACTTATTGAGTCCCACCTCCCGGATCGTCTCCTGGAACATGGGTTCATGCGTCCTCGGCGTGCAGGAGGCGACGACGATCCGGTTCAGGTGATTTTCTTGAATCGCCTTCTTGATTTTCTCCTGAGCATCCTGGGAACACGTGTAGATGTTCTCCTCGGCAAAGACCACCCCGTCAAGGGTCTTGGCGTATTCTTTGACTTCGGGGACATTCACCGTTGCGCCGATGTTGATCCCGCAATGGCAGACGAATACACCGATGCGCGGCTCCTGATTCCTCAAATCCAGTTCAGGAGGGTAGTCTTTCTTCTTCGTCAGGCTTCCGCTGACATCGGCGAGGAGGGCGGATGCGCTTGCGACTGCACCGCTGGCCTGGACGACTGTTTCGGGAATATCCTTGGGCCCCTGGAAAGCTCCGCAGACATAGATACCCGGCCGGGTTGTGTCGAGGGGTGCGAACTCGTTGGTCTTACAGAAGCCGTACGGGTCGAGCTGAATGCCAATCCTTTGAGCCAATTCCTTGGCTTCTTTTGAAGGGGTCAACCCGACGGATAAGACGACCAGATTGAACTCCTCCTCTTTTATCTTTCCTTCCGAATCGACGTAGCTGATCACCAAGTCTTTGGTTTTGGGTCTCTCTGCCACCCGGGAGACCATGGACCGGATGAATCGAATGCCGTGCTCGGTTTTCGCCCTTTCGTAGTAGGCGTCAAAATCTTTTCCGTGGGCGCGGATATCCATGTAGAAGATCGTCGGCTCGACGTGGTGGGCATGCTCTTTTGCGATGACCGCCTCTTTGATGGCGTACATACAGCAGACCGAGCTGCAGTATTCGTTTCCGCAAAAGGCATTCCCGCTATTTCCTGTCATATCCCTGGAGCCGGCACATTGGATCCAGGCTACTTTCTTGGGTGCTTGCTGATCCGAGGGTCTCAAGAGGGTTCCCTGAAAAGGACCTGAGGCGTTGAGAATTCGCTCGAACTGAATGCTCGAAATCACATTTGGATAACGCCCGTATCCATAAGCGACCAGCCGGCTTGGGTCAAACTCATCAAATCCGGGGCTCAAAATAATCGAACCGACGTTGATGATGCTTTCTTGTTCCTTATCTTCAAAGTTGATTGCCTTTGCCGTACAGAGCTTCTCACATGCCCTGCATTTTCCCTTTGTGAGATAGATGCAATGGGCAGGGTCGATCGCATACTTGAGAGGGACGGCCTGTGCGTACTTGATATAGATCGCCTTGCGCTTGGAAAGACCTTCTTCGTATCCGTTGTCTACCTTCGCCGGACATTTCTCCGCGCACAGACCGCAGGCGATGCATTTATTGACGTCGACATACCGAGGATGCTGGACGACCCGGACCTGAAAATTGCCTTGCGTCCCCGAGACGTCGGCCACTTCGGAAAGGGTCAACAACTTGATGTTGAGGTGACGCCCGCATTCGACCAGCTTCGGGGAGAGGATGCACATGGAGCAGTCATTCGTAGGAAATGTCTTGTCCAGCTGGGCCATCACCCCGCCGATCGCGGGCGACGACTCGACAAGATAGACATAGTATCCCGATTCGGCCAGGTCGAGGGATGCCTGAATTCCTGCAACGCCCCCTCCTACCACCATCACGGCTCCAACTTTATCTCCAACTTTGTCCGCCATTAGGTTCCTCGTAGTCGCTATATCAGGCCTTTGCTACTGAGCACTTTCACGGGGTCGGTGAGATGCCGGCCCAACCATTTCTTGACGTCTTTGTGACCCAAGGCCAATCCCATCAACTCCGTAAAATAGAGGATGGGAAGATCGTATTTCTCGCCCGTCTCTTTCTCAAATTCCTCCTGACGCATATCCAGATTGGCTTGGCACATCGGACAACCCGTGACCAGACAGTCCGCCTCTGCTTCCTTGGCCATCGACAGCAGACGCTCCCCCAATTTTCTGACGATATCCGTCCGCGTCATCACTAGGCTCGCCCCACAGCAGTCGGTTTTATATGACCATTGCACGGGCTCCGCACCCAAAGCTTCCATCAAACGATCCATGTGCTGAGGGTTCTCATATTCACGAATCCCGGTCAGCTTGGGAGGCCGAACCGTAAGACACCCATAGTAACAAACGACCTTCAGCCCCGTGAGGGGCTTCACTCGCTTCTTCTTTACCTCGTCCAAGATGGGTTCGTCGCAGAAAAAGTCCAATGAGTAACGGATCGGAACGTTCCCATGATAGGAAAAGCGGGATTTCTTGGAATGCTCCTTGACCTCATTTTCAGCCACCTTGAACCGGCTGTAGCATGCCACACACGGGACCAGCAGCTCCCGGTTGCTCTTCTCCGCGATGGCAAGGTTGCGAGCGGCGAGATCGACGGCGAGGTCCTCATCCGTGCAGTGGGCAGAACTGGCGCCGCAGCAGGTCCAGTCCTCCAGCTCACGAGCCTGGATATCGAGCAGGCTCAAGACGCCCCGAATCGAATCGTCGTATTCCCTGGCCGTCCCATGCAGAGAACATCCAGGATAGTAGGAAATCTCTTTCACGTTCTCGCCCCCTTCTCAAAAGCGTTGAAAATCTCCTTGATCTCTTTTCCCCCGCTAAATTTGGACGGTAAGAGCTTAATCTTTCCCTTGCGGTACATCTTCAGCCCCAAGGCAGCATCCTTAAAAAAATCTCTGGTTTTGGATTTGAACTGCAGGATGAGGCTCAGCTCGTGAATTCGGCCTTTGGATTTGATCGTATCCAAAAAAGCCGAGTGGAAGATGGGAATATCCTTTTCCCCGGGTTTGAATTCGGAATGCAGGGCCAGGGTTCTTAGCGTATCCATGATCTTGGCAATATCGATGTTATTCGGGCATCGTACGCTGCAGGAATAACAGGAAGCGCAGATCCAGATCGTTTTGGAGGAGAGAACCTTCTCCCGGTGGCCGTACTGAATATGACGGAGGACCTGGTTAGGTAGGATATCCATGGCGAAAGCGACCGGACAGCCCGCCGAACACTTCTGGCATTGATAACAGGCCTGCAGGGTTTCACCACTGGCCTGAACCACTTCCGACAAGAAAGAACTGCCTTTCTGGTTCAAATCCATCTTTCACCTCGATGCTATCTAGGATGGGACATTATCTGGGTAGAAAAGCCATTACACTTAATAATAAGATACGAACCCCCTTTTTACAATGAAAGGGAATCAAGTATGTTCACGGTAACGCTTGCTGTTCATTTTTTCACATATCTTAAAAAATATGCCCGCGGTTGTCAAGATGTTTCTAAAAAAAATTTTAAGGTTGGTTCAAAACTCATCGGAAAATTAAGCAAGTTATTGTAATACTTTAGTTTTTTACAGAACTTGGATTTATCATTCCCTATCTTAAACAAGAATCTACTCTGTTGGGATAGAGGCAGAAAGAGTCGGGTGAGATACACGTGTTGAAAGGCGAGAGATCAAGAATTCAGTTGAAGTTCGTTTTTGAGGATTTTTAAAGTCAGAAGACCCAACCTTCAGGTTCGATCGTCGCACCGCAATTTATTTTTTCATTTTTTTAACCCGATCGATCTCGGATTTCATAAACTCGAACAGGCTTTCTCCTTTTAATAAGTTCTTGAGCTCCTCCTGAAGGTTAGAGGGGCTGATCTTGCATATCCAGCCTTTTTCATACGGGCTCTCGTTGATCAGCTCAGGGTTCTCTTCGAGGTTCTGGTTGGAGGATTCCACTTTTCCGGAAACCGGAGCGTAGATCCTTCCGACCCATTTGCCGGACTCCATGGAGCCGCACGGCTTCCCCTGCTCGACGCCTCTGCCCGGAGAAGGCAACTCGACGTAGACGATCTGACCCGCTAATTTTTGAGCAAAATCGTTCGTGCCCATTACCACCAGATTTCCCTCAACTCTTGCCCAAAAATGTTCTTTATGGTAGCATAAGTCGTCCGGAAAGATATATCCTTCAATTTCCATTGACCGAAATCTCCCTATCGCTAATTTAGGATTATATACACCAAAAACAAAGTGATCACAAGTCCTTTTTATAATTTTATAATTATTCCTTGACAAAATTTCGCTTCAGTGATAATGGGAAAACGAAGTAGAACGATAGCGTATTTGGAGTAACGAACGGATCCTTAATTGCCTCCCCGGAGAAGAACGGGGGATTGAGGAAGAGGTGGGTTTATGACAATCAGCAAATGGATGACGGCGGGAACGGTTCTTAAAATGATGGCCATGCATTATCCTGACAAGCAGGGCGCAGGGGATAAGTTTCGTAAGATGACATTCAAGGAGTGGAACGACAGGAGCTGTCGATTATGCAACGCGTTGAACAACATGGGGGTTAAGAAAGGAGATCGCTTTGCCATATTGGCTTACAACAGCGTCGAGTGGATGGAAATTTATGCGGCGGCTGCGAAGGGAGGACAGATCACGGTTCCCGTTATGTTCCGGCTTGCGCCCCCCGAGATAGAATATGTGATCAACCATTCTGAATGCAAGGCCTTTTTCGTGGCCAAGGAATTTGTTCAGGTGGTAGATTCAATCCGGAGTAGACTTTCCACCGTTCCACAAGCGAATTACGTATTTTGGGGAGATGAAAAGGCACCAGAGGGTTATGCGCATTATGAAACGATCATTGCGAAGGCCTCCCCTGCGGAGCCGGATGTGATGGTCGATGCAGACGATCCCTGGAACCTCATGTATACCTCGGGGACGACTGGCAAGCCCAAGGGGGCCGTTCGAACCCATGAGGGGAACCTTGGCCAGTACCTGCTGAGCGACCTCTGTATGGGCATTCGGCCGGACGATTGCGTCATGCTCGTCATGCCCATGTGCCATATCAACTCGATCTTCTATTCATTTGCCTATACTTATTGCAGTGCAAAGGTTTTTGTTTACAATATGGTCAGCTTTGACCCGATGGACCTATTGAAGACGATTGAGAAAGAGAAGATTACGTTTACGTCGCTTGTTCCCACTCACTACATCATGATGCTCGCCCTCCCCGACGAGATCAAAAAGAAAATCGACGTGAGTTCGATACGGCAGCTCTTGATCTCCTCCGCACCGGCCCGGAAAGATGTCAAAATGGCCATTATGGAGTATTTCAAGAACGCAGAGCTCTGGGAGGCCTATGGTTCAACCGAGGCTGGTCTCGTGACGCTTCTGAGGCCTGAAGAGCAATTCAAGAAATTGGGCTCCATCGGAAGGGAGATCTGGGGGTCGGATCGAATAAAAATTCTGGATGAAAATGGTCATGAGGTCCCGAGCGGACAGGTGGGGGAGCTGTATTCACGGACAGCGGGCGTTTTCAAAGAATATTGGAAAGATCCCGAAAAGACAAAGTCGGTCTTCCAGGGGGAATGGTTCTCCGCAGGCGATATGGCGTATCGGGACCCGGACGGATATTATGTCCTGGTGGACCGGAAGGCGAACATGATCATCACGGGAGGCGAGAATGTTTTTCCCTCAGAGATTGAAAATGTTCTGGGATCTCATCCTGCCGTTAAATATGTGGCAGTGATCGGAGTCCCCCACGAGAAATGGGGAGAGTCGGTGAAGGCCGTGGTCACCCTCCATACGGGAAAAACGGTAACCGAGAAGGAGCTTATCGAACATTGCAGAGGGAAGATTGCAGGATATAAAATTCCAAAATCGGTCGATTTCATCAAGGATGAAGATATGCCGATGACCCCCACTGGGAAAATCCTCCATCGTATTCTTAGGGAGAGATATGGAAAATGGGGTGACCTAAAGTAGCCTTCTTCCTTTCAAAATTCTTCGGGAGGCCCAAGTGGATGATCCTTGGGCCTTTTTGTTAAATTTTTTCTTGCAAAATACCTTCGCATGGGATATGTTAGAAATCACCAAGGGTTCAAGCCGCCCTTGGTTTCATTTTGTTAGGGTGATTTGAGAAGGAGCTTCGCATGGTCAAAAACCTGAGCTGGAAAGCAATAGTTTGTGGGGCCATTGCTGTTTTTGCCATTCTTCTTCTTGTTCCCTCTGTGACTCCTCAATTGCCCTCGTGGTGGAGTAGCATCTTGCCCACCGAGAAGATCCATCTCGGCCTCGACCTCCAGGGGGGCATGTACCTCCTCCTGACTGCGGAGGGTGAGAAGGCTGTTGAAAGCTATGTGGAGCAGATCAAGAATAATTTGAGGGACGAGCTCAAGGACCAAGGAGTTCCCGTTGGAAAATTGGAAAGAGAAAAGGATCGGATCGTTCTCGAATTCTCCGGAGCTAAAGAGAAGGTAGATAATCTGCTCGGAACGCACTTTACCCTGTTGCGCGAGCTTTCCTCTTCAGGAGAAGGAGGGATCTGGAAAATTCAGATGGTTCTGGACAGTAAGGAAATAGATACTGTAAAGAAGAGGGCGATTGATCAGGCCCTGGAGATCATTCGGAATCGAATCGACCAGTTCGGCGTTTTAAACCCCGAGGTTACCCTCCAGGGGACGGACAAGATCTTGGTTCAACTTCCCGGTATCAAGGATCCCGAGAGAGCAATGAAGTTGATTGAGCAGACAGCTTTCCTGGAATTCAAGCTAGTGGATGAAGAGGGAAACATTGAGGAGGCGTTAAAAGGGAATATCCCTCCCGGAGACATTATTCTGTACGAGAGATCTGTGGACCCGCAGACAGGCGCGGTGAGGAAGGTCCCTTTTCTGCTCAAAGAGAAAACCCTGATGACCGGTGAATTTATAAAGGATGCTCGGGTGTCGCTCGATTCTCAGTTCCACGATTCTTATGTGGCGATGGAGTTTACAGATGTGGGAGCGAGACTTTTTGAACAGATTACTGGTGCAAACGTGAAGAAAAGATTGGCCATTATTCTTGACAATAATGTCTACTCGGCCCCCGAAATCCGGGAGAGAATCGCCGGCGGAAGGGCCCAGATCACCGGCCGTTTTACGATGGATCAGGCCAAGGATCTGGCTGTGGTTCTCAGATCCGGGGCACTGCCTGCACCCGTCAAGGTCCTTGAGCAAAGAACCGTCGGGCCCTCTCTCGGACAGGATTCTATCCGTAAGGGGATTATCTCGATCATCATGAGCGCGGTGGTGGTTGCTTTTTTTATGGTGGTTTATTATCGGTATTCAGGCTTGGTTGCCGATACCGCTCTCATCCTGAATGTGATATTAACCATGGCAACGATGGCACTCTCCGGGGCAACCTTAACGCTTCCCGGCATTGCCGGTTTAGTCCTGACCATTGGAATGGCAGTCGATTCCAATATTCTGATTAACGAGAGAATTAAGGAAGAGTTGAGAATAGGAAAGACGATTCGAACGGCGATCGATCAAGGTTATCACCGCGCCTTCACGGCGATTATCGACTCTCACGTAGCGGCTCTGATCTCGGGGGTCATTCTCCTGTATGTTGGGAAAAAAACAGGAACAGGGCCAGTAACCGGGTTTGCAGTGACATTGTGTATCGGCCTTGTAGCCAATCTCTTTACGGCTGTTTTTGTGACAAGATTAATCTACGATTATATTACACTTAAATTTTCGGTTAAGCGATTGAGCATTTAAGGTTTAGAGGGAAAGAATCCCATGGAACTGATTCGACCGGGTACCCATTACGATTTTATAGGGATGAAGAAGATTACCCTATGGGTTTCAACACTGGCCATTCTTGTGACCATTGGCTCCATCCTTTATCATGGCGGACTGAGAAATGGGGTCGATTTTGCAGGGGGAGCAGTGATTCAGGTCAAATTCTCGAAGCCCGTAAACATCTCGGAGGTCCGGAGTGCCTTAGAGACGTCTGGTTCGAAGGAGGCGGTGGTGCAAAGCCTCGGGGGAGAGAACGAATTTTTGATCCGCGTGGAGAAGAGTTTAGAAGATATTGATGCCATAGCCAAAGCG
>DBZJ01000032.1:0-5593 GCA_002311635.1 Syntrophaceae bacterium UBA1163 | reverse complement strand
CCAGGAGCAGTTCAAAGAGAGGACTCCGGATATCCAAAGTGTCCAGGTTGTTGGCCCTTTGGTTGGGAAGGATTTGAAGCAGAAGGCAGCGTGGGCGGTAGTACTCTCTATGTTGGGGATCATGATCTATATTGCCTTCAGATTCCACAAGTTTTCTTACGGGCTTGGCGGCGTGGTCTCGTTGTTTCACGATATTGCCGTAACCTATGGAGCGATCTCGGTTCTGAACCTGGAATATAATTTATCCCTGATGGCAGTTGTCCTGACCGTCATCGGCTTCTCCATCAATGATACCATCGTTATTTTTGACCGGGTGAGAGAGAATATGAAGAAGATGAAGCGGACAGACCTCGTTACGGTTTTTAACGAGAGTATCAACGAATGCCTCGGTCGAACGATCCTTACCACAGGGACGGTCATGCTATCGGTGCTGATTCTTTTCTTTTTTGCCGGACAGGTCCTTCATGAATTCACCATTGCTCTTATCGTCGGGATCGTGACCGGTACTTATTCCACGGTCTATATCGCGAGCCCCGTCGTCCTCTTTTGGGAGGAGCATATCACGAGCAAGAGAAAGATAAGATAGAGTACAATTCTTGACATAAACGTAGACGATGTATTAAAGAAATGAGATGGTTGAAGGTGACGGGATGAAAACCTACCAAGCGAAAAATGAAGAATTAGACCCTAAATGGTATCTGGTAAATGCCGAGGGAAAGATTTTGGGGAGACTGTCTACCGAGCTGGCAAAGATATTGAGAGGGAAAAATAAGCCCACCTACACTCCCCATCTGGATACAGGGGATTTTGTTATCGTGGTCAATGCAGGGAAAGTCACTTTAACTGGAAAGAAGATGAAAGACAAGATTTATTATCATCATACGGGTTATCCCGGCGGGATTAAAGAGACGAATGCTGAAAAGCTGTTGGCGAAAAAACCCACAGAGATGATCAGGATAGCAGTGAAAGGGATGCTTCCCAAAAACAGTTTGGGCCGTCAGATGCTTCGAAAGCTAAAGATTTATGCAGGCCCGAATCATCCGCACGAGGCACAGAGGCCTATTTCCCTTGAATTATAAAAAAAAACGGATAGGCCCAATGTCAGCGAATGTAACGAATTCTTTTTTGTAAGAGTTGCTATCCATTGAGTCATTCGCACATAAGGAGAAGAAAGTGACAGAGCCAATTTATGCCACAGGCAAGAGAAAGACTTCGATTGCGAGGGTTTGGCTTGAACCAGGAGAGGGAAAGTTTGTTATCAACGAGAGGGCGTTGAAAGAATACTTTGGAAGAGAGACCTGTGAAATGGTCACCCTTCAAGCCTTAGAACTCACCGGAACCCGAAACCAATTCGATATAAGGGTGAACGTCCAGGGAGGAGGTATCTCCGGGCAATCCGTTGCCATTCGCCATGGGATTTCAAAAGCATTGCTCCAATACAACGCCGATTTTAAGGATGTTTTGAAAAAGGCGGGATTTCTCACACGGGATTCAAGGGTCAAGGAGCGGAAGAAGTATGGGAGAAGAGGAGCCAGGAGAAGACCGCAGTTCTCTAAGAGATAATTCCATGATCCTGTTGAACTTGTCTGAAAAGGGAGGTCATGGTACCTCCCTTTTTTTTGATACGCCAATCCTCTCTCGCCCCCCTTTAGCAAAGGGGGGTTGGGGGGATTTGAGAGGTGCCGGATGAAAATACGAGTGGGTATCGTTGGAGCGACAGGTTACACAGGGGTGGAGCTCCTCCGTCTTCTCCTTCATCACCCTCAGGTGGAGGTCACCGCACTGACCTCACAGAAATATGCCGGAGTTCCGATTGACCAAGTCTTTCCATCTCTGATGAAAGGCCTCGATTTGAAATGTGAAGAACTCTCGGTTGAGCAAATCTCAAAAAAGACAGAGTTTGTCTTTACAGCGGTTCCTCATAAAATGGCTATGGAGATTGTTCCGTCATTTTATCGGGTTGGCAAAAAGGTAGTTGACCTGAGCGCTGATTTTCGATTTACGGATGCAGCCACATATGAAAAGTGGTATCAAAAGCATACGGCTGTGGATCTTCTTTCCGAATCGGTCTATGGTCTCCCTGAGCTTCATCGAGAGAAGATCCGAAATGCAAAAATCGTCGGGAACCCGGGATGCTATCCAACCGGAGCCTTGATCGGCCTCATTCCCCTTGTGAAGAAGGGGATGATCTCCGTTGAAAATATTGTGATTGATTCAAAATCCGGTGTGACCGGTGCGGGCCGGGATGTGGTTCTCGAATCTCTCTTCTGTGAGGTGAACGAGGGGGTGAAAGCTTACAAGATCTTTGCTCACCGACACACTCCGGAGATCGACCAGGAACTGAGCCTTCTGGCTCGGAAAGAGATCAGGGTCACGTTCGCCCCGCATCTCATTCCGGTGGACCGTGGGATCTTATCTACCCTTTATGTCCGCCTCACAAAAAAGATGAAGACCGAAGAGTTGCTCGACGTCTTCCACGATTTTTACCAAGCAGAGCCCTTCGTTCGAATCTATTCAAAAGAGAAATTTCCAAACACAAAGAATGTCCGGGGCTCCAATTATTGTGATATCGGGGTCAAGGTGAGCGAATCCGACGGTCGGGCCGTAATCGTTACGGCCATTGATAATCTGGTGAAAGGCGCCTCCGGCGAAGCGGTTCAAAACATGAATATCATGCTCGGGTATCCGGAGACCATGGGGCTGGATATACACCCTCTCTTTCCCTAAGAAATAAGCTCAACGCTCAAAGCAAAAATCCATTTTTGTCGCTCCGAACTCCGAACTCCCCACTCCGAACTTTTCTTCTTTCCATTTTACAACCCCGCGAGATTCTGTTAGATTATTTTCGGAATGACGACGAAACCACTAACCCCCGTGATCAAGCAATATCTCCAGATTAAGAGTCAATATCCGGATGCCATTCTTTTCTTCAGGATGGGGGACTTCTATGAGATGTTTTTTGAAGACGCCCGCGTCGGTTCTCGAGAATTGGACATTGCGTTGACCTCAAGGGATAAAGGCCAAAAGGATAGCGTCCCCCTGTGTGGGGTCCCTTACTTTACTGTCGAAACGTATATCTCCAAACTATTACAGAAAGGATACAAGGTTGCCCTCTGTGACCAGGTAGAAGACCCTAAACTCGCCAAAGGGATTGTCAAAAGAGAAGTAGTCAGGGTTTTTACTCCTGGCCTTGTGGTTGATACGGTCCAGCTGGGGACTGGAGAAAATAATTACCTGATGGGGTTTTCCGCAGAGGGCGAGGTTTTCGGGCTTGCCTTTCTGGACATTTCGACGGGCGAATTGAAGGCCTGCCAAATCTCAGGATTTGACCCCTTCCTGAGCGAAGCTCTTCGAAACGAACCTAAAGAAATCTTGTCGCTCAAGAGATTTCAGGAAACTCCCTGGTTTGAGGGATTTAAAAAGAATTTTGAGAACGGTTTGATTACCTATTTAGACGGTCCAACGTTCGATGCCGTCCCTTCTTTCGATCGGGAGGAGCGGAGTACGATCCACCTGAAAGCCCCTTTGGCTGCGCAGGCTGTAGCCATGGTTCTTCGCTATGCAGAGGAGAACCAGAAAAAGCCGCTCTCCCACATCCGCCCCCTCTCTTTTTATCAAGTCCAGGATTTTATGGTCATCGACGAAATGACGAAGAGAAATTTAGAGCTCACGCAATCCCTTTTTGATCAGGGCAAGAGAGGTTCTCTTTTCTGGCTTTTGGATGAGACGATTACCCTGATGGGAAGCCGGACATTGAAGCAGTGGTTGAATTATCCGCTGATCGATATCAAGGAGATCGGGCGCCGTTTGGAAGGGGTCTCTGAACTGAAGGGAAAAAAGATCGAAAGGAAGCAACTGCGAGAATCCTTGAGAGGAATTCAAGATATCGAAAGATTGACCTCCCGGATTTTCCTTGGGCATGCCAATGCCCGTGATCTTGTCGGATTGAAAAATTCGATCCAAAACCTACCTATTCTCAAAGCGAGTCTCCAGCCCTTTGACGCCTCCCTCGTTGGAGAGTTCGCGTCAGAGATTGAGAATTTCGACGATCTCTCTCAGCTTCTCGAATCCTCCATCGTGGATAATCCACCCCTGACGATTAAAGAGGGAGGGATCATCAAACCGAAGTACGATAAGGAATTGGATGCATTAAGAGAGATCGGCCGGGAGGGGAAGGGATGGATCCTTCGATTGGAAGCGGAGGAAAGGAAGAAGACGGGGATTTCCTCTTTGAAGGTTCGATATAACCAAGTCTTTGGATATTATATTGAAGTGACCAAAAGCAATCTTCACCTCGTCCCGGATCATTATATCAGGAAACAGACTTTGGTGAATGCAGAGCGATTTATCACCCCGGAACTCAAGGAATTCGAAACCAAGGTGTTGGGCGCTGAAGAAGCAATCTGTCAGTTGGAATACCGGCTCTTCGAAGAAATTCGGGAAAAAGTCTCGCTGGAAACCCCAAGGCTTCAAAAAACGGCTTCTGCCATTGCGGTCGTAGATATTCTGGGCGCCATGGCCGAGATTGCCGATCGGTATAATTATGTCCGACCCATTGTGGATGAGGAGGATGAGATTGTCATCCGGGATGGGAGGCACCCCGTCTTGGAGAGAATGGGGCTTTCGGAAAGATTTGTTCCCAACGATACCCAAATGGACGGCCGGGAGCATCAGATTCTCATCATCACGGGGCCGAATATGGCGGGTAAATCGACCTATTTGAGACAAGTCGCCCTGATCACACTGATGGCGCAGATGGGGTGTTTCGTTCCGGCAAGTGAGGCGAAGATCGGCGCGGTGGACCGGGTCTTCACGCGAATTGGTGCACTGGACAATATCATGAGGGGACAAAGCACCTTTATGGTGGAGATGATGGAGACGGCTCGCATTTTAAATCAAGCGACCTCGAAAAGCCTTGTCGTTCTGGATGAGATTGGAAGAGGGACCAGCACCTTTGATGGATTGAGCATTGCCTGGGCCGTTGCCGAGTATCTTCACGACCATTCCTCGCTCAGGCCGAAGACTCTTTTCGCAACGCACTACCATGAATTGACCGAGCTGGCCCTGACAAAGGACAGGGTCAAAAACTATAATGTCGCAGTAAAGGAGTGGGGTGGGGAGATCATCTTTCTTAGGAAAATTGTGGCGGGAGGGACAAATCGCAGTTACGGTATTCAAGTGGCGCGGCTGGCGGGCCTTCCCCAAAAAGTGATCGATCGGGCCAAAGAGATTCTTTCCAACCTGGAGAAGGGCGAACTGGATGCCACGGGGATGCCCAAAATCGCAACGACGAGAATGGTGACCTCTAAGCCGAAGCTTCCCTTGCAACCCTCTTTGTTCGCTCAGACTGATCCCATTCGGTCTGAATTGAAGAAGGTCAAAACCGATCAACTTACTCCTCTCGAGGCTCTAAATTTCCTGGACGAACTGAAGAAGAAGGCTGAAAAAGAGGACTGAGTGACTAAAGCGACTGAATTGCCTGAAGTGACTAATACAAACGCATTAAATATTTTGTAGGGCAACCCTTTAGGGTTGCTTTAAGCAAGGCTAAAGCCTTGCGCTACATGTAAAATGATTTAACGCGTTTGTATTA
>DBZJ01000043.1 GCA_002311635.1 Syntrophaceae bacterium UBA1163 | reverse complement strand
AAAGGGGAAATTGTCGGGTAACATGAATTATCAGTCAACGATACCTTTTGCTTAACCAAACGGGTAACATTTAATGTGAGGCAATTCGTGAAAGACCGATGATTGGTTAAATTTTTTTCTTTGTGGTAAAATAAGCTTCAAACGAATCACCCATACGATCCACGAATCACCGGACAGATGACTTCTTGGAAGCTCATTCAGAAGGCCAAGGGTATTCTTGAGAAAGAGAGAGGGGCTGTTCAAAAACCATGGGGCGGGAAAATTACGGTTTGTCTCCTCTATCCCAACGCCTACCATGTGGGAATGTCCAACCTCGGATTTCAGATCCTTTATCGAATCTTGAACGCTGCTGATGATGTGGTCTGCGAAAGAGCCTTCCTTCCTGAGCCAGAAGATCTCCAAGAATATCGCAATACCCAAACTCCTCTTTTCTCGTTGGAATCCCAGAAGCTCCTTTCCAGCTTCGATATCTTAGCCTTCTCCATCTCCTTTGAGAATGATTTTCTCAATGTCCTCACGCTTTTGGAATTAGCCCATATCCCACCAGAGAGCTGTCTTCGGGATGGGAGATATCCGTTGGTCATTGCGGGAGGAGTCGCCGTTTTTTTAAATCCGGAACCCGTCAGTGAATTTTTTGATCTCTTCGTCCTTGGCGAGGCGGAAGAGGTGATCGGACAATTTTTGGCGGCCGTTCGTCAGACCCTATCGGATAAGAAGAAAAAGGAGAAGGACGATTTGTTAAGAACTTTGGGAGGCCTTGAAGGAATTTATGTTCCAAAATTTTATCGGGTGACCTACGCTGAAGATGGAAAGATAGAGGCGATGGATCCGGAACCGGGATTCCCCAGAAAAGTCAAACGCAGATGGGTCTCCAAACTCGATCAATTTCCAACCCAATCCGTGCTTTTCACCCCGGATACGGAGTTCAAAGAGATGGCTTTGGTGGAGGTCAACCGGGGTTGCCCCAGGGGGTGCCGATTCTGTGCGGCTTGTTTTGTTTACCATCCTTTTCGAAACCGAAGCCTCTCCTCTCTGGAATCGATTTCAAAGGAAGCCCTTTTAAACGAGCATCGGATTGGCCTGACCGGAACGGCGGTCTCAGACCATCCCAAACTTCTCCCATTGTGTCAGACCATCCTCTCTCAGCGAGGAGGAATTTCCTTATCCTCCTTGAGAGTGGATGCTGTCACCCCGTCCCTGATTCAGTGTCTGAGGGAAGGGGAGGACCGCACCGTGGCCATCGCCCCTGAGGCGGGTTCGGAAAGGCTCAGGAAGATGCTGAAGAAGGGCTATTCCGAAGAAGAAATCTTAAAATCCATCAATATTTTGGTCGAGAACGGTCTCTCCCAAATCAAGTGCTATTTCTTGATTGGCCTTCCTTCTGAGACCGACGAGGATGCCAAAGAGATACTGCTGCTCGCCAAGAGAATCCGCCATCAGATCCTCTCGAGTCAGAAGAGCCGGGAGAGGAGATGGAGGTTAGTCTTAAGCGTCAACCCCTTCATCCCAAAACCGGCGACGCCCTTTCAGTGGGCGCCTTTGGAAGAAATCGGGAGCTTGAAGAGGAAGTTAAAGATGATCCAAAGAGGGGTTCAAGGCGAGAGAGGGATGGAGATAATTCACGACCTTCCCAAATGGGCTTATGTTCAGGCCTTGCTCTCGAGAGGAGATCGGAGGGTGGGGAAGATATTGATGGCAACCCAGCGGTCTCAGGGAAATTGGAGCCAGGCCCTTCGAGAGACTAGTATCAACGCGGATTTCTATGTTCATCGAAAAAGGGATCTCGACGAAGTTTTCCCATGGGATTTTATCGACCACGGCATCTCGAAAGAGCAATTAAAGGAAGAGTATCTGGGAGCGATGAAGGAAGCGGGAGTTGAGATTTGACGGAGGAGACGGTTGGGTTCCAAAGTCTTAGAATGCGGTCTCTTAGGAATGGCTAATCGGTGCCTGTGGAAAATGGGATCATCTGAAAGATATGGAACGTTTGAATCTCACACGTAAGAGGTTGCCGCTCTAAGACTTTTCCGCCCGACCGTCTCCTCCGTCCTGTTGGTGGGAGAGGCGAGCGGCTTTTTGGTCGTTTGAGCGTTGGACAATTGGAATTTGGATTTTATCGGGGGAGATACAGAATGAGAACTGAGAAAGTGTCCTTCCAAAGCGAAGGATATTGCATTTCAGGAGTCCTCCATCTGCCCGAGAGAGGGACTCCTCCGTGTGTCATCGCCTCTCATGGGCTTTTGTCGAGTAAGGATAGCGAAAAGTATATTGCTCTCGGCGAACGGATTTCAAAGGAGGGGATGGCCATGCTTCGCTTCGATTTCAGAGGAATTGGCGACAGCGGGGGGAGCGAAGAAGACAACACGATCAGCAAAAAGGTCGCCGATCTGAGTGCGGCGGTCGATTTTATAAGAAGTTATCCCGGGCTGGGAGGCGGAATCGGGTTAATCGGTTCGAGCCTCGGAGGTTTTGTTTCACTCATCAACGCCTCGATGGATAAGGGGATCAAGGCGACGGTGGTCTGGGCCACCCCGCACCACCTGGATGATCTTAAGACGAAGGAAAGAGATCAGGGCACTCCGTTACCTCCTGAGGTTTTTTTTGAGGATCTTCCAAGACATCGATTATTGCCCCTTCTGAGCAAGGTTTCCAATTGCATGGTTATTCATGGAGAAAAGGATGAGCTGGTTCCTGTCGAGCAGGCATGGGAGATCTTTTACCATTTGGCGGAGCCCAAGAGAATCCATGTGATCGAGGAGGCAAACCACCGTTTAACCGACCCAGCGCATCGCCAGCGGGCCATAGAGCTCAGTGTGGCCTGGTTCAAGAAATATCTATAATTTCTTTGAGGCCCGGGACGAGCCTGGAATGCTCAAACTCTAAACCCTAAAGACTAAATCCGAAATAAATCCAAAATCCAAATGTTCAAGACCTTCGTTTGGGCTCAGAGTTTTGGGTTGTTTTGGGTTTTGAGTTTCTTGTATTTTGGGTTTATTTAAAGGTTTAGGGTTTTGAATTTAGGATTTCTAAGGAGATTGTTTCTAACACGGAGTGAGAAGGAGTTCGGAATTTGCAGTCCATTTTTCGTAAATCATCTTGTCGCCTTCACTTCTTTTATTTTCCACCCCCCTTCTTCTCTCTTAAAGAGCACGTTCAAAACGGACTTGTTCTCCTGGGGCCGAACTCCTGCCCTTGAGGAAGTTTTGATCAACCATTCGACTTTTGCCTTGGCCGTATCGCCTGATATCGAAGCGTCCTTCAAATCGTAGGATAGGTCAACGTAATCAAACCTTTTCCAATAATCAAGTGTGGTCTTCCTCTTCCCTTCTCGGTCTTTGTAATCTGTAGCGTAACAAGAGATGAAGAGGTCGATGTTCTTCTCCAAGTTTGCCTGCCGGATGTCCTCGAGGAGCGTTTTAATGTTTCTTATCTCTGCGGCTTCCGTAGAAGATGTTTGAGAGGACTCCGAGAGGAAAAGGGAAGGGGGAACCGCTTCTTTAGAAACAGGGGAACTCTCCTCTGTGTTCTTGGATCCTCGCGATTCAGTCACCGTCCCGGCCGGAGAGGTAGCGGAAGAGGAACTGGGAAAGGTCTGGCTGGCGGCGTCTTTTGAAGTGAGTGAATTCGGCTCAGGTCCCTTGGCTATTAAATGGAGGTAAACTGACCAAAGGAAATACGCTCCCGCGAGGGCCATGACCGTGATGCCGCCTACTTCCAGGAACAAGCGGCGATAATCTCGTTTGGGCTTCTTCGCAGAACTTACTCTCGTTTCGACTTGACCCGTTGCTTTCTTAGGTGGTTCTTGCTCAAGGGATTCGTCCTGAAAAAGCTCTTCCAACGATGTTGCGGTCTTTTTTCTTTTGACCGGCTGGCTAATGCCCAAGTCTTTCTCCTTAGGACTCGGAAGAGGAGGCTCCATGGCGGCATCCACGAGGTCCTGGTTTAAGTGCGTTTTAGAAATCTCCTCTGAGGCTTTAGGAGGAGACGACGAGGGGGGGATCTCGGCATCTGATGATTTGGGCTTTTGTTTTTCTTGGGATGGAGTTTGAGGAACGAGGCTTGAGCCACATCTTACGCAAGAAGTTCCGCGTTCGTAGATGATCCCACAGTCGGGGCAGATCAGTTTCTTACGGGGTGCCTCGGTCATTTGTTCTTGGATTGTCTGTACCCGTAGGGTTTTTCCCTCGACTACAGATTTACGAGGTATTTCGGGTTCTTCTTTTTCTTGAGAGGAAATTTCTTTGGATGTTAGAAGCGGAGATTCTTTTTCTCCGGGTCCGGCTCTATGGGCTGACTCAGACTCCTCTTTTCCCTCGGGAAGCATGTGACGTCCCAGAGGGGATCCGCATTGTATGCAAGAGCTCCCAAATTCATAAACGATCTTGCAGACCGGGCAGATCAGCTTTCCGTCTGAATTTTCTTCTTCAGCCTTTTTTATTTTTTGGGGCGTTTTAAGAGATTCTTCTTTCGGGACAAGCGGGTCACCGCAATGTTTGCAAAATTTCTTGCCTTCCTCGTATTCGACTTTACAATTCTTGCAGACCAGCATTGATGCCCCTTGGAATTAGCCTTTTCGTATCACATGGGCGTAGGGATGACAGAGGGCGTAGAGTGGGAAGGTTTGGGTGCCTCGGAAGTGGCCGATTTACTCACCCATGCCGCGGTTCCGTCCCCGAGTCGAACGCGCAACCAATCTCCGTTTATTTCAAGAATTTTAAGGGAAGTCCCTTTCTTCACGCTGCCAATCACTTTATAGTCCTTTCCTGGTCCCTCACGGAGATGCACAGAGTCCCACGCGACTTGGGCAGTGCGAAGAGGAGGCGGTGGGGTGACTTTCGGGGATACCGGGGTTGTTTTTGGGGGCTCCTTCTGTGCCGTAACAGAAGCAACCCTGTAAGAGTCGGGAGGCGTCTTCGCCACTACGAGACTCGCCGATTCCTCAATGGTCATCCGTATTGCCTTTTCCATCAGTGTTTTTGAAAAGCCTTTGAATACTTCCGGAAGTGGACCGCCAGCCCTTCCGGTGGATTGTCCAAATTCCGTTGCCTTTATCTTCAGTCGTTCGGTGGTGAGAATCTGTTTGGTCCTTGGATCGGTCAATGTGACGACGACGGTAACATAGGATGCCCCGCCCGATTCGTCTCCGGCGCCTGGGATACCGGGTTTGAATTCTCTAATCTCGCCCTCAACGAGAAGATCGATCTCTTTTTCTTTGTTCACCCGACCGGTGTTCCCGAGACCCTGATCTCCGTTCACGTCATCCGGAGATCTCCGTGCTTGAACAACATACCGATTCGTGGCCAACAGGGCATGGCGTAACATCTCGGCCATTCCATCCCCGACCTGGCTCATCTCTTTGTCCCTCGCCGATTTATCGACAAATCTTACGACAGCCATCCTTGCCTTAGGACCTTTGTAATTTTCTTTCAAAATCTGCCCATAGGTTAAGCGTGTAGACGAAGGAGACTTTGTCGCAGGCTCGACAGCTGCACAGCCAAACAGGAAAGACAGAGTTGTAACCAATAGCAGTAAATCTCTCATAGATGTTTTACCTAGTGGGCGGTATCAGACACTATAGAGATTAGCAAAATAAGTGCCAAATTTTGTATGTTATAATTGGTTGAATTTACATAATTTTTCTTCAAAGTAATTTGATTTGACCCTCCAAAAGTGCCAAATTATTGTATGGAGGTTACACAAAATGTCCAGTCCTTTTAGTCGATTACTAGAACTTTATTCCCCGGCCCCCAGCCCCTTTTTGACATACTCCAAAATACTGGCCATAGTGGAACCGGCCTGACCATAGACGACCGCGTCGGCTATGCCATCGTAAGGAGTTGGGTCGCGGTTGATAATCGCCAGTCTCGCTCCATTTCTCTTTGCCACTAGAGGCATTGAGGCAGCGGGTTGGACGACCAATGAGGAACCGACCACGATGAAGAGATCGCAGGTTGAGGATCGATGATAAGCCTCTTGGGTCTCTCTTTCCGGCATGGATTGGCCGAAGGAGATGGTGGCAGGTTTGAGGACGCCACCGCAGTCGTCACAGCGGGGCGTCTTCTGTCCTCCTAGGATTCGCTCTTGGATTTCATCGCGATCATATCTCTTGTTACAGTTCAAACAGGAGACGAAGATGGCTGTCCCATGAAGTTCAATCACCCTTTCTTCTGAATTCCCCGCTTTGAAGTGAAGGCCGTCAATGTTTTGAGTAATCACGCAGTCGAGCTTACCGAATCTCTCCAATTCTGCAATGGCGAGATGGGCTTGATTAGGCTTTGCCATCTTTATCGGTCGATAGAATTCGGTTGCCATCTGCCAATACTTTTCACGGGAGGCTTCGCTGGCAAGGAAATTCTGAAAGGTGAAGTCCTCCGGATCATACCGGTCCCATATCCCGCCAGGGCTGCGGAAGTCCGGGATCCCGGATTCCGTACTGAGCCCCGCCCCCGAAAAAACGACGGTTTTTTTAGAAGCGATGATCCATTGTGCGATCTGCTTAACTCGGTCCTCCATTTATTACCTCCAGATTGCCGTTTCTTGTCTCCTCTGTTTCATTCCCTATATCACACGGTTCGTATGACTTGCAAGGGAAAGAGGGCATGTGATAAAATTTCTTGATGAAGTGTAATTTAATCAGACAAGGATATCCGCAGGGAAGCTGTTTCATCGAAGTCGAAGGAGGGAAATCTCCTGCCTGCGAATCCACCCTCAAAAAGACAGACAATGGCCTCCTGAGGCTGATCTCTGGTGTCCATCTCTCTCGTCCGGAAAATTACCTCTCCATTTACCAATCCGGTTGTAACTTCTCCTGCCGAAAATGTCATTCCTGGAATTTCACAAGAATTGCCAAAGGCGATTGGTGGTCTCCCGTGGAAGTCTTGAAGGCGTGCAAGGAATATGAAAAAGAGGTGACGGTTCGAGAGCCTCGAGACCGGGCGACGGCCTTTCACGCCCATGACTCCTGCCGCGGTTGTGGCGCCTGTGTGATGTATGGGAAGCGGTCCCCTCTCTGCCCAAAGGTGATCCAAAAAAAAGATATTATCTTAAGTCCCCAGGGATGGGGTCCTGCCCGGAATATCGTCGCCTTCACCGGGGGAGACCTAACCTGCTGTCCGGAATTCTACGTTGAGTGTACTCGTCTGATCAAGGCAGAGACCAAGCTATGGGTGCTGGTCGAGACCAATGGCTACGGCCTTACCCCGCAGAACCTCGACGCATTGAAAGAAGCAGGGGTTGACTCCTTCTGGCTCGATATCAAGGCCTATGACGGGACCGACCATAAATGGCTGACCGGCTGTTTTAACCGGAACATCCTCAAACTTCCCGAGGAGATCGTTAAGAGAGGTTTTGTCCTGGAAGTGCTTTCTCTCTACATCCCGAACCTTGTGGAGACGACCCAGTTGAAAAAAGTTGCTCAATTGATTTTTGATGTGGATCCGGAAATCCCTTTTACCATTTTGGCCTTTTTCCCGGAGTATCAAATGAAGCGCTACAAGAGCCCAAAGGTTTCTGAGATGATTGAGGCCTTTATGGGGGCCAAGGCCGCCGGACTGAGGAATGTCAGGCTCGGAAACGCCGGAATCTTCGCTTCATCCGAGCAGGACTATGATCTTCTGAAAAAGAAAGTTGGCGCAGGAAACTACTAAGACCCATTGCAAATTTCAAATTGTAGATTTGAAATTGAAAAAGAGAAGGAAGAATTCAATCTCCAATCCGCAATCTGAAATCCGAAATTTGGAGTGAGGGGCACGATGGAACAGATTAAGAACTATGTCAATGGGAGATGGGTTGATTCTAAATCAGGGGAGACTTTCCGTTCGATCAATCCGGCCAACAGGGATGAAGTGATTGGAATTGTCCCGAAGTCGGACCGGGGGGACGTGGATCAAGCGGTCCGGGCAGCCCGAGAGGCTTACGAAGACTGGCGGCTTACGCCGGCCCCGCGCCGGGGCGAAATCCTGTTCAGGGCCGCGGAGATTCTTTTGAGAAATAAGGAGTCTTTGGGAAAGCTGGAAACACGGGAGATGGGCAAGATTCTTTCGGAAGGCCTGGGTGATGTCCAGGAGGCCATCGACATGGGCTATTACATGGCCGGCGAGGGAAGGAGACTTTCCGGAGAAACCATTCCCTCCGAGCTTCCCAATAAGGACATGAAATCCATTCGCGTTCCTGTCGGTGTTTTCGGCTTAATCACTCCATGGAATTTTCCGATTGCCATCCCGGGATGGAAGGTCTTTCCAGCCCTCGTCTGCGGAAACACCGTTGTCTTCAAACCCTCCAGTGATACTCCGGTCTGCGCGACAAGATTAGTAGAGGCCTTGGCGGAAGCGGGTTTGCCCAAAGGGGTCCTAAACCTGATCCATGGGCCAGGAGGGGAGGTGGGGGAGTATCTGGTAAGCCATCCGGGGGTGGACGCTGTCTCCTTTACGGGTTCTTTTGATACCGGTAAGCGTCTCGAAGGAATTTGTGGAACCATTCATCGAATCATTGTCGCCGAGATGGGCGGAAAGAATGCGATCATTGTCATGGATGATGCGAACCTGGATTTGGCCGTCGAAGGGGCCATCTGGGGTGGTTTTGGAACGACCGGGCAACGATGTACTGCCGCCAGTCGGATCGTTGTGCATAAAAAAGTTTACAGGGAGTTTGTTGAGCGATTCCGAAAAGCCGCCTCCCGCCTCCAACTGGGTGATGGTCTTCAAAGGGAGACGGATGTGGGTCCGGTGATCAATGAATCTCAGTTCAACAAAATTCTAAAGTATATCGAGATTGGGAAGAAAGAAGGAGCGAAACTCGTCCTGGGCGGGAAAGTTTATCAGAAGGGCAATTGTTCCAAAGGGTATTTCATCGAGCCCACCATCTTTAGTGCCGTCACCCCGGAGATGCGGATCGCGCAGGAAGAAATCTTCGGGCCGGTGGTCTCCGTGATCAAAGCAGAAGACCTTGGGGACGCCATCCGGATCGTCAACGGGACTCCGTATGGACTCTCCTCCGCCATCTATACTCAGG
Organism: Syntrophaceae bacterium UBA1163; assembly: GCA_002311635.1. Classification (GTDB taxonomy): domain Bacteria; phylum Desulfobacterota; class BSN033; order BSN033; family UBA1163; genus UBA1163. Next base: position 30,903 of record DBZJ01000043.1, on the reverse strand, counting down.
ATATCAATTCATCAGCGACCGCGGAGAGGGATCTGGAGACAGGAATTGTTTATATCAATGCCTCGACGATCGGGGCGGAGATACAGCTTCCTTTTGGCGGGATCAAACATTCGGGCTACGGACGGAAAGAGGCAGGGGGTCGAGGGGGGGCTCTGGATACCTACAGCCGGTGGAAGGTGATCTACCGGGACTTCAGCGGGCGGCTTCAGAAGGCCCAGATCGACAAGTAACAGACGACGCGGAGACGTGAAGAACGGGAAACGCGGTGAATAGGATTTTTCTCCGTGTCAGATGATTCTTTTGCCTGATATCCTGATCCCCTGGTATCCTGCACCCTGATTTCCTGGTAACCTGATTACCCTCAGGAGTAGTTCGGGTCTCGATATTCGAATTTGGCTTTTATTTTGTTGATAATTTAAGAAGGTTGTGATATTGGAGAGGCAAGACCTTCTCTGGAGGACTCATGATGAATAAGAAAGTCCTCGTCGTGGACGACGAGGAGAGCGTCGTTCAATCGATTGAGGGTGTTCTGGAGGACGAAGGGTTCCGAGTCGCTAAGGCAAAGAGCGGAGAAGAGGCGATTAAGGTTTTCCAGGAGGAGGAACCAGACGTCACCCTCCTCGATATCTGGTTGCCGGGGATGGATGGCATAGAGGTCTTGAAGCGATTCAAATGGATGGACCCGGAGTGCCAGGTGATCATGATCTCCGGTCATGCAACGATCTCAACGGCCATGACCGCTGTGAAGCTAGGCGCTTTTGATTTTATTGAAAAGCCTCTTTCTCTTGATGTTCTTCTCATGACCATTTATAGAGCCCTCGATCATCAGAAGGAACTGGCCGTGCAGAGATCGGGAGAAATCGTCACAGAGGAATCCTCCCAGGGGAAGAAGATTTTTCCAAAGGAGGCCGGAGAGCTCCCCGGTGTCCCTCCTAATCCCATCCGGGAGGCTATTCCCTTGGCCATGAAGACTTCAAAGAGAAAAGGGATTTCTTTATTACCTCAGCGTACCCTGAAACAGAGCATGGTGCTTTACGGAACAGGGCTTTTTTCGGGGAAAAAGACAGGGCTTCTCCTCCAACCCCTGCCCCCGCATAGCGGCATCCTTTTTGGTAATGTCTCGTCGGACGAAGTGGTGCCCGCCCATGTGGATTATGTCGAGACGACGGAATTTGCCACTTCTCTGAAGAAGGGGAGAGCCATTGCCAGGACGGTCGAGCATCTCATGGCCGTGTTACACGCCTATCGTATCACCAACCTGATGGTAAAAATGATCGAAGAGATTCCGGTGATGGACGGTTCTGCTTTGGAGTTTTGTAAGATTGTGGAAGAGGCGGGCGTGGAGGAACAAGAGGAGAAGGTCGATGAATTGATCATCGATCGAAGGCTGGAGACCGTGCAGAAGAATAAATCTCTGGTCGTCGAGCCTGCCGACGTCTTCTCCGTCCACTTCTTTTTGGACTATCCTCCTCCCATCGGGCAGCAGACGTTGGACTTTGTCTTAGAGGACGAGTCGGCCTTCAGGGATCAGATCGCTCCGGCGAGGACCTTCGGCTTTGTGAAAGACGCGGAGATGCTTGGACGGATGGGAAGATTGGGGGGCGGGCGACTCCACAACTTTATTCTGGTTGACGAAGAGAAGATCGTCAACACCGAGCTCCGGTTTCCCGACGAATTTGTACGGCATAAGATTCTTGACCTGATCGGCGATTTCTATCTTCTCAACCGTCCGATTCGAGGAAGAGTGACCGCCCATTTGACCGGCCACACGGAAAATATCACTCTCATGAAGAAGATTCAGGAAGCGGCAAAAGGATAGCTTTGCCAACGGCAGGAAGCGGAATGTCGGCGGAAAACAGGCTATCAACGATGGACAATGGACAGTGAACAATGAACTGTTCATCGTTATCTAATTCGGAGGCAAGAATGACACAGGAAGAATACCGACCCCCGGTCAAAGAATTTTTGAATATGCTGGCCGACCTGCTGGCGGAGAAGTATTTTGAACGGATGGACGACCGGATGAAGAAGATACCCGAACTCCGGAGATTGGTTACTGCCAAAGAGGCGAGCCAGTACTTGAGCCTGTCGACAGACACGGTCTACCGGATGGCCTCCCTGAAAAAACTCCCCTACCTCAAAATTGGGGACAGGGTTCTTTTCGATGTGAAAACCCTCGACCACTGGATTGAAAGAAATATGATCCGCGAGAAGGGATGGAAGAGAGAAGAATTGAAACCGTCGAAAGAATCTGACCTCCCTGACCTGCTGAAGAAAAAGGGAAAAGATTAACCCCCCTTTGGCCTCCCTTCATTCAAGGGGGGAATTTTTATCGATGCATCACCTCTTGATGAAGGTCATTGGAGCGCGTAAACAACGGAGTGAGAAAGATGGTGGACTATTTTCAGGTTGAAGGATTGTTGAGTGAGGAAGAGAAAAGGTTCAGAGACAAGGTCCGAAGATTCGTGGGTGAAGAATGCATGCCTCTCATCGCCACCCATTTCGACCGTGGAACCTTTCCCATGGAGCTCGTTCCCAGAATGGCGGAGATGGGGCTCTTCGGCCTCCATGTGGATGGCTATGGTTGTGCCAAGTCGACCCATACGATTTACGGCCTGATCTGTCAGGAGCTGGGCCGGTGCGATAGTGGTCTCAGGGCCATGTTTTCAGTTCAAAATTCGCTGGTGATGTATCCCATCTATGCCTTCGGATCCGAAGAGCAGAAATCAAGATGGCTTCCCATGATGGCACGAGGTCAGGCCATCGGCTGTTTCGGCCTGTCCGAACCCGATTTTGGATCGAATCCTTCCGGAATGGCGACTCAAGCCGTGAAGCAAGGAGACCATTACCTCCTGAACGGGACCAAGATGTGGATTACCGGCGGGTCCATCGCGAGCGTGGCACTGGTTTGGGCGAGAATAGATGACGAAATTCGCGGGCTCTTGGTAGAAGCCGGGACCCCGGGATTTCAGGCTAACTTGATCCAGAGGAAGTTTTCCTACCGGACCTCCCCCACTTCCGTCCTGATCTTCAAGGACTGCAAGATTCCCGAAAAAAATCTTCTCCCGGAAGCCAAGGGCTTGAAATCGGTTCTGAGCTGCCTAAACTACGCCCGGTACGGGGTGGCTTGCGGTGCCTTGGGCTCGGCCATTGCATGTTATGAAGCTGCCGAGATTTTTGCCCGGCAAAGGGAGGTCTTTGAAAAACCCATCGCCTCTTATCAGCTTGTTCAGGAGAAGCTGGTGAGGATGGTGTTGGAAATTACGAAGGCACAGTTGCTCACCTTTCATCTGAGCAGATTACTGGATAGGCATCAAGCGAGACCTCCCCAGATCTCGATGGCCAAGCTGAACAATGTTCGGGAAGCGATGAAGGTCGCTCGAACGGCTAGAGACATCCTCGGGGGCCGTGGGATTCTGGCCGATCACCATGTCATTCGCCATCTCTGCGATCTCGAGGCCGTGAGTACACTGGAGGGGACGGAGAGCATTCATACGCTGATTATCGGACAGGACCTGACCGGAATTTCAGCTTTCCATTAGGATCTTTACATTTATCGGGCGCCGCGCAATAAGAGGGAGGGTTTGACATCGGATGTCCTAACTTCAAAGAGCTTTTTTCTTGACACAGAGGGAAAGTAGATCTAAAATAGTAAAAGAGAAGGAGGTGAGGCCAATGAGATGGATGTTCCCCCATGCAACCCATTGCTCGACCTGCGGTTCGTTGCGTTGGTCCTGAGCAGGACGTTAAACGGCTCAACCGAAAGCAAAAGAATAGATGAAGATTAAAAGGCCGGTGTTTCTGCCGGTCTTTTTGTTTTGTGTCGTCAGGTATGTGCTGAAACCTTGACTTCGCTTTGCATATCTTATAAACTCCTGCACAAATCGGCCCTTCGCATCATCCCCTTGTCAGGCTTTCCCCTCACCTCTCCCTCTCCTCAGTGGGGAGAGGGCATGGTGGCCGACGCGCCATAGCGCTTTGGCTACGGGGCGGTGAGGGGGGCAAGATGAGCAGAAGTGAGAGGAGGCAAACAGCTATGCCAGAAGTGGAACTTCCGAACGCGGAAGAGCTTGAGGAAATCAAGGGCAAGACCTTTACGAAGCGTGTGGCGCTCACCACGGCGATCTTTGCGGTCGCATTGGCGATCACCTCACTGGGAGGAAATCATGCGATGAAGGAGATGCTTCTTGCCCAGCAGCAGTCCTCAGACCAATGGTCTTTCTACCAGGCCAAGGTCTTGCGTGAGCATCTTTACCGTAACCAAAAACTGCGCCTGGAGATAGACCTGATCGAGCGAGGAAGCGGCATGAAGCCAGAAGCGAAAGAACGGGTGGAGGGGTTGCTTAAGAAAACGGCTGAAGAGGAAGCGCGGTACAATGCGGAGAAGAAAGAGATCGAGAAAGAGGCAAGGGAGCTCGAACACGAAAGGGATGTGAATCGGAATAAAGATCCTTACTTCGACTACGGAGAGGTTCTGCTTCAAATTGCCATTGTCATGGCCTCTGTTTCCATTCTTTCAGGATCGAGGCCAGTCTACTATTTTGCCATTATCAGTGCCTGCTTGGGGGCTCTTTCATCGCTGAACGGCTTCCTTATGATCTTTCGAATCCCTTTTCTCCATTGAGAACAATGGCCTAGAGGAGCACTTTTTCGAGGGGGTTACTATCTTTGGAGGGACGCTTCCCGGAGGGTACCCGAATTTTGCCAAATCACCTCCCGCCGTTTCTTTTTGAGGGGCTGTCTCGTAACCGCAGCTACCTTCTCCGGGTGCGACCGTTGACTGCGGCTCGCCCCGTGGGAGATTCCCGATTTTCCAAAATCACCGGATCGACGATCTCTCCGCAAAAAATGCATCTCCACCCCCAAAAATGTTCGTGGGGTCCATAGAATTTTTCGTAAACCATATGATTTCTACAGCGATGGCACTTCATGGGAACCTCCTGTTTCCCTTAAACCCCTTCGGCATCGTGGGAAAGGGCACTTGCCGTTCAACCCGTGATTGACGAGAATAATTGTTTTCTGTTCGGGGACTCGTGACAGAGCATAAAGCTTTTCCTAAATGCCCCGTTAAAAAACTCCTCTTTCGTCAGATCGTGAAAACGGTCGCCAAGGCGATGCTTGGTCGAAGTCTTTTTTGCTATCCGCTTAGTGATCGGACCGGAACCCTGGAGCATTTGGCCACCCCCTCTCTCTTGGCATGTCGTTTACCAATCTTGTTTGTCGTCCATCCAACCCACCCCGGGTGTACTGTATTTCCAGCCCATAAGCGCTTGCGTGATTCTTTGCAATGTTAAACAACACGTCGTAAGCTTCCGGAGGAGCCCAGTCACGATGCAAGGCCAAGAGCATCTGGAGCCATGTCATCGGCACTGCCCCTTCGTGGCAGAGGCGCTGGGTGGCAAGGGTGTGAGCTCTTAGGGTCACATCCCCGCAGGCGTCCACGACCACGAAAACTTCGTAACCGAACTGTTGTGCCTGCTGAACGGAAGCCGCGACGCCGAAATCCGTCCACAATCCGGCGATGACAAGTTTATTTCGTCCTATCTGCTCCAAAGCGGATAGAACCCTCGTGTCTTCAAAAACGCTCAGGGCAATTCGGTCGAGGGGTTCCTGGTCGGGGAAGATTTTTTGAAGTCCTGAAACGACAGGGCCGCCAAAGCTTGATTGCCCGATGGTCGTCAGAAGAGTGGGAATACTGAATGTCTTTGCGATCTTCGCAAGGTTGGTTCCATTCTGGATAAGGATATCTGCGTCGGCCGAGTTGATGCTTAGGGCAAACTGCGGTTGATAGTCCATCAGGATGATCGCACAGTTCGTCGAGGTCAGCCGACCATGAATGGGTTGCAGGATCATATGCTTTGTCGAGACCTCCTTTGCTGTCTCATTTTGAGCAGCTGAATTTGCCATTTCATGATCTGAATTTTGATCCTTGCCATCATTGTTGAAATTTCCTCCTCTTCATTCAGCGGTCCTTCGGCCCCGGAGACAATTCTTCCAGATAGTGTTCCGCCATTTCGGTGAGGCGTGTGGCGTTCAAGAGGACCTCCTTTATCTTGTCAGCCGCCCCCTCATCCATTTTTCCATAATAGCCGCGATTCAGCAGCTTCAGGGTTGACACCATGGACACGAGGGGTCCCCGGATATCATGCGACATAATCTTCAACAGGCTCGCCATGTTCTCGTCTACCTCGGATTTCAACGCTCCGGATGTCGAATCCCGGAAACCACCCATCTCCCGGAGGCTTTGCGGATCGCCTTGCGCTGTCAAAATCTTGTAATCTCTCATCCGGCTGCCTCATCATGCGAAAGGGGTTAAGAACATTGTGGTGCAATACCATATAAGAAGTAAATCAGGTCAACCCCCTATTTCGTGCGCAAAGGCGCGGTATTTCCTTTCCGAAAATCCCCTGACCTCGCGCGGTACGGGGGCAAACTTCATCGGCCCGCCAGAATAGAATCCACTAATGTCAGGATAGCCTCTTTGCTCGAAGAACCCTTTGAGAGAAAATGGTCCGCTTTGACTTGAGCCGCCGCCTCTCTGTATTCCGGGCTGTCATAGCTCGTCAGAATGATGACAGCCACGTCAGGATATTTGGCTTTGATCTTTCCGGTCAGCTCGAGACCGTTTTCTCCCGGCAATTTGATGTCCATGAAGATGAGGTCGGGTGTGTGGGCACTGATTTGTTGCATGGCTTCTTCCCCATTTTCCGCTTCGATAATTTCCATGGACGGGAACCGAGAACGCAGAGTCTCTTTAAGTAACTTTCGGTAGATGGCGCTGTCTTCGACGATTAAAGTCCTGGACATGAACCTTTATTCCCCCTGAGTGAATTTCTGATCGGTCCCTTCCATTATCTCGCACCGAGATTCCCGGCCGGTGCCGGGTTGGGCGGAGTGTCATGGTCGGTCTTTCAATGGGCTCCTGTGCTATTTGAATTATCCTTCTCCGTATCGTGATTCGTTAAAATGGAGCCGATGATACTGAGGAAGGAGTCCTTCGAAACGAAATGATCCGCCCCGCACTGGTATGCAGCCTCTCGATATTCCGGTAAATCATAATTGGTCAGAATAACGATGATGATGCCGGGGTATTGAGCTTTTATTTTTTTTGTAAGCTCCAGGCCGTTTTCTCCGGGCAAACGGAGGTCCATGAGGATGGCCTCGGGTGAAAGCGTTTTGATTTTCTGCATCGCTTCCTCTCCGTTGGCCGCTTCAAGCATATCGATCGAGGGGAACCGGAAATGCATGGTCTCTTTGAGAAATTGCATAAAAAAAGCGTTGTCCTCAACAATGAGTATGCGTTTCATATCCTTTCTCAATATGAAAGTAGATACCTGCTGATTATTCCCCACTTTACTAATTTTTATAAACATGGTAAATAAGGTATACACTGTAGTTGGAGGTGGGAATATACAGTATTTTGGGGGGCTAAACTAAGTAAGAAGGGCATCTGCGGATAGGTGGGGACAGGGAGAGGGGGAACCTAACTCATGAGCGAAAAAGTTCGAATCGTTATCGCCGAAGACCATACCATCCTCAGGGAGGGGTTGCGATCGCTCCTGTCTTCGAACGCCAATTTTGAGGTCGTCGGGGAGGCGGGGGATGGCCGAGAAGCCATTCGGCAAGTCAAAAAGCTCAAGCCCGACCTCATCCTGTCGGACCTCTCCATGCCGAGGATGAACGGCATGGAGGCCATTAAGGAGATCAAGAGGGAATCGCCCGCGACCAAGATCCTGGTCTTGACGGTTCACAGGGCTGAGGAATACATCCTTGCCACCTTCCGGGCCGGAGCTGACGGATATCTCTTGAAGGATTCCACGCACTCCGAGTTGCTCATGGCTGTCAAGAAGGTCTTAAGCGGCACGCGTTATATCAGTCCTGAGATCTCAGAGAAGGTGATTGAAGGCTACATCGAAGGGAAAAAGAGCCTCAAATCCCGTACGTCCTGGGAAACCCTCACCCAACGGGAGCGCGAGATCTTGAAGCTGATTGCCGAAGGATACAGGAACAAAGAGATTGCCGAGGATCTCTGTATCAGCGTTAAAACCGTTGAAAAACACCGGGCCAACCTGATGGAAAAATTGGATCTCCACAGCATCCAGGCGCTGACCACCTTCGCCATCGAAAAAGGCCTGGTGTCACGCGAATAACTATAATTTCAAATTGCAGATTTCAGATTTCAAATTGAAACATCAAATGCATTGCAAATTGCAGATCTCAAATTTCAGATTGAAGACGAAGAGAAACGTTTGGAATCTCGAAATATCTCTCTTAAACTTGTGATCTGCAATCTGAAATATCTCTATTTGGTTTCTGATCTAATGTTTTGGGTAGTTTTTCAATTTGAAATCTGCACTTTGAAATCTGAAATATGTTTTATTTTCCTTTCGCCGTGTTAAGACTTGAGACAAATATGGCAATAAGTTCTTTTGCCTCCTTTATTAGATCTGTAAGGAGTTTCGAATTCACGATTCGGCTTTCGCTTAGAATCTCCATCCAATAGAGCGATTCATCTGTTTCTTCAAGTACTATGCTAAGTTTTGAGATGAAATCGGCCTTCGATCGCGCCCGGCAGGCGCCACGATAGTTTGCTCCTACGGAAGTCCCTGAGCGGAAGAATTGGCCTCCAACAAGCCGTCCTTCCTGGGTAGCAGGAAGCTGCCTACACAAAGAGATTACCTTTTTAGCAAAATCCTTTGTTCTGACCTTCATCTGTTCCTGATCCATTTTGCCATCCCTTGTGTATATTGCAAATCAGAGACTTTAAACCGGAGATTGAAAGACCCAAAGACATTGCGAATGCGTTTACTCAATTCTTGGTCTCAAGCCTTTTTCGTTCAATTTGAAATCTGCAATTTGAAATTTGAAATATCCTCAGATGGGCCAATTTGCTCTGATCGTGGTACCGGCGCCCGAGGCGGACTCAATCGCGAAGGTTCCCCCTGAAAGTTCGGTGCGTTCCCTCATGCTGTTAAGCCCCAGTCCTTTCTTTGGCGTTTCTGACGACAGAATTTCTTCCAAGCTGAATCCTGTCCCGTTATCTTTAATGATTAATTCAATCCTGTCCCTTATCGTCTGCAGCGAGAGATGAACGAGGTTAGCCTTGCTGTGTTTGGCGATATTGTTGAGGGCCTCCTGGGTCAGCCGGTAGATCACCGTTTTGAGAGGAACAGAGACTTCGCTCTCCTGGAGGCCGATCTCTTTCTCGATACGGATGCGGGAATAGATTTTTTGATATTCCCGGCAGAACCAGTCGAGGGTGGCCAGTACCCCAATGTCATCCAGCGTGGAAGGCCGCAGATCCATCTGGATCCGCCTGGTTTCCTCAATCGTCTCTCGAACCAGCGGAACGAGGGTCTCCAGAGATTTCTTCTTATTTTTTTCCTGAAGGATGCTCTCTATCTTGAATTTGATGGCCGTCAGCATCTGCCCGATGCTGTCATGGAGCTCTACGGCGATCCTTTTTCTCTCGTTTTCCTGGACGGCCAGAAGCTGGGAAGAGAGATAACGGAGACGTCCCTCCGAATCCTTCAATTCTTCCTCTAAGTTGAACCGATTGATCGCTTCTCCGATCAAGGGTACTATGGACTCAATAAATTCGATACGGCCTACGGTGACTTTCCCTTCGCATTCATCGGCGAAATGGATTGCCCCCGTAATCTTTTCGCGGTACCGAATGGGAACGACGGCGATCGACTTAAACCCGTTCTTAATGCACTTACCCCTGAATCTTGCCATCTCCTCTTCCGACAGGCTTCCGGCAAATTTGAACATATTCTCGCAACGAAAGGAGCCCGCCGGCGTCATCGCAGGTCTATCTTGTGGGTCGGGTTTCCCCGTGACGACCCGAATGCACGCGCATTGGTCATATTTTACCGAAAGCAGATTCTCCGATTCCCAGAACTCCTGATCGAAGCCCACATAGGACTCGTAGGGGATATAATCTTTCTCATTCAATATCCGGATGCCCACGCAACGGCAACCGCTCCAGGGCTGAATCAGTTCGATAACAGAATCGAGATACTCCTTTCGGGTCGATTTTCTCACAAAGAGGTTCAGGAGAGAATTGGTAGCTTCCATGCGCCTGTGGGCTTCTGTGAGCTCGGTAATGTCGCGGGCCGTGGCAAAGACGCCCTGGATCTCGCCAGCCTCGTTTCTATAAACCGTTGCGTTGTATAAAACGTTTACGACTTTGCCCGACGTATGACGGATGGCAAGAGGATAGTCTCTAACCAATCCCTCTGTAAAGACCCGTTGGTATCCTTCTTTAGCTCTCACGGGGTCCGTAAAATAGTCCGAGAAATCGCTTCCGATAAGTCCCTCGCGGGTCATGCCGGTCACAAGCTTCGTAGCCTCATTCACATCCATCACCTTTCCGTCTGCACTGATCGTGACAAGGGGATCGAGACTGGCCTCGATGAGACTGCGGTTATATTGGTGGACTGCCTTCAGAGCCTCTTGAGCCCGTTTCCGCTTAGTGATATCGAGGAAGGACGCAACCCAGCCCGTTGTCTCCCCTTTTGTGTCAGAGAGAGGTGAGATAGAAATCAGAGTGTCAAAGCGTTCTTTGTTACGCCGGCGAAGTCGCAGCTCGAAACCCTCCACTGATTTCCTTCCGGCCAAATTTTGTTCGATTTCCTCGGCAATCTTTACAGATTCAGGCGGCCAAAAGACAAAAGGAGGGTACATCCCAACCAATTCATCTTCGCTCCATCCGACCATTTTGCAAAAAGCATTGTTAACATAGATGAGTTTATTGGAGAGATCCGTCACCGCAACACCGGCAACCATGGAGCTTTCAATCGCCTTGCGGAAATTGTATTCCTTTCGAAAGGCATCTTCTGCTCGCTTCTGCTCGGTAACATTTTCAAGGGAGAAAACTAAAAACTCCACCTCACCCTTATCATCTAACAATGGGGTTAGAATCCAGTCCCAATACGTATCCCCCCACTCAGGATGGTCGGGGAAGGAAAACGGTTTTGCAAAGGCTTGATAAGGTGTCTTTGTCTCCGCCACTTGCTTGAAGATGGCCTCATTTTCCTCGTGAGGATAGAATTCGAAATGATTGTGTCCAGGAAATTCAGAAATGTCACGCTGGCAGGCGTTGGCGTAGGCCTCATTGACTCTGATAAAGTTGAAATTCCTATCGAGAAATACCAGAGGAGTGATCGTTGAAGTAAAGAATCCCTCCAGGATCTTCGATTGTTCCATCAAGGCTCTATCAGACTTCATGTGTCCGATCATTTCTCCGAGCTCAATGGCAATGGAGTTAATAAGGCCTCTTTCTTCCTTCAAGAAAGGTCCTTCGTAGTCTTCGGGTTTCTCTTCTAAGTAAAATACGTCTATCGTTCCTATTCTTTCATCATGGACAATGATATCGCTAGACTGTTTCCATGGAGTTTCTCTGAAGTTGTCGGTCTTATATTCCCTCCCTTCGAGATTGAGTCTTGCACAGACTATCTCCGGAAACTGCCATCCTGAAGGGATAAGATTAACAATACTCTTAAGCTTTTCTTCTAGTAGAAGATATTGTTTATCAAGGTAGTAAGAAACTGAGTGGAGACAGTTTATCTCTTTAACCCGCTCATTGAGGTCATAGGTCAGTTTTCGTAAAGCTTCTTCAGTCCGTCTTCGCTCAGTAATTTCAGTTCTCAATTCTTCATTGACTTTAGCTAGCTCAACGGTACGTTCCTGAACCCGTATCTCCAACTCATCCCGCGATCTCCGGAGTTCTTCTTCCATCCGCTTGCGCTCAGTGATCTCGATGTTGACACCGAGCACGCGAACTTTCTCGCCCGCCTTATTGTAGATTATGCCCCCTTTGGCGTTGATCCAGCGAATCTCGCCGGAGCTATGGAAAATGCGGAACTCCAAATTGAACGGCTCGTCTCGAGCAATCGCCTCGTCACGCTCGGCCTCAACGCGCAGGATGTCATCAGGGTGTACGCGCTGCCGCCAATCCTCATATGTTCGGATCGTGCCCTCCTTCAGCCCGTAGATCTTATTCAACTGGGGCGAGAAATTTCCTTCACCGGTCTCAGGGTGCCGATCCCACACACCGACATTACCGCTCTCCTGCGCCAGACGTAGCCTTGCCTCGCTTTCGCGCAGTGCCTCCTCGGCCTTCGCATATTCGATCAGGTCGGCCGCCTGTCGAGCCAGCAGGTCAATCCGCCAAAGATCGTGTTCATCGGGCTGATATGGAACGCTCCATTGAGTCGTGAGGATGCCGAGCAGCACGCCGTTGCGGTTAATCATCGGCGTCGACTGCACCGCCCGCACACCGGCCTCGCGCAGCACCACCTGCGAAGGAGTCCCGGCAAACAGCGAATTCGTCTCAACGTCCGGGACGACCACACGGTCTCCGCGCCGTGTCGCCTCGCCGCACACGGAGGTCCGGTTCTCAGCGGCCGCAAAGAACTCCAGAAAAGGGGGTTGGTGGCCGTGATGGGCGACAATCCGTAGTGAGTCGCCTTCGAGCAGCTGCAGAGTGCCCCACTCGGCCCTCACAATGGCGACAGCCGCGTCCATGATTTCCTGCAGCAGCGGCTGGAGTCCCGCCGTTCCCAAAAGCCTCCCGCTTAGGTCATGCATTCGCGTGAGGGCCCCAAGGTCGGCCCTCAGCCAAGCCTCTGCCTGCTTGCGGTCGGTGATGTCGCGGCTATAGACACGGATCCGATCCATATCCGGAACACAGAAAACGGCTTGATCGTACCAGAAATTGCCAATCTTCACTTCACGCCTAAGGGGAGCACTCTTTGTTTTTTCTTTCAGAGCGGTAGCGAAGGATTCCAAACCCGCAAGCAATGGGTGTTTAATTCCAGAAGTCGAAAGATCGGGAAACAATTCTTTAGCTGCCGGGTTAAGATACTGGATGGTTCCAGCCATATCTACTTCCACAGCCGGATTTGGGTTTATCACAGGAAACGAAGCAAGGTAGCGAAGTGGCTCTTCGGCACGTTTGTGCTCGATGATCTCTTGTTTCAGTTGTTCGTTTATATTTTCAAGCTCGGTGGTGCGCTGGCGGAGGCGTTCCTCAAGCTGCGTATTGAGTTGTTTGAGCTCGCTCTCCACTTGTTTAAGATGGGTGATGTCTCCGAACGTTCCTATCCAGCCTACGACTTTTCCCTGATGATCTTTTAGCTGTGAAGCCAGGACCAAGGCATCAAAGCGTTCTCCGTTCTTTCTCATGAGGCGGAGTTCAAGGCCGTTACGGGGAGCCTTGCCACTCATTACTGTCTGGAAAACCCTGTTGATGTGATCCAATTCCTCAGGGGGCCAATAGGCAAAGGGTGGTTTTCTTCCAAGTAATTCCTCCTCGCTTCGGCCGACCATTCGGCAGAAACCATTATTAACGTACGATTGTCTTCCCTCCAGATCCGCGGCGGCAATTCCGGAGAGGATAGAATTCTCGACTGCAATGCGAAAGGCATGTTCGGTTTCGGCTTTTTCCTGCGCCTTCTTGAGCTCGGTGATGTCTTCGTCCTCGACCTTCGAGGCAACCTGAGGTTTTTCAGAGAGCGGCTTCTCCGCCCTCTGCCGCAGCAGTTCTTTTTTGGATTTCTTCTTGATGGGACTCATGTGTGACGCTCCTTGAAATACGATAAAACGGTTATCAGACTATCAGCTTATCAGGAAGTGGCTATCAGAATATCGGGTTAAAGATTTTTCCATTAATTTCCTGGTATCCTGATTTCCTGGTTCGCGCCCCCCCGATTCTCGCGACACACCCAACCGTTTATCATTTAACTCCGTTGTTTTCCTGATGTCAAGAAGGATGGAATGTGTCTTTATTCATTCACCTTTCTTCATTCGTTCGCAAAGACAAACAAGGATTGTGACGCAGTCTCTTATGGGAGAGAGAAGCTGAAGAGATTCTTGGAGAAGCGTGACGGGGGTGGACCTTGGCCTATAACTATCATAATGCCGAAAGAATTATCAATCCCGGCAAAAGAAATGAATGAACAGGGCCATTCGGTCAACCGATGAACAAGCCTTCCACTCTGATAAATAAACGGTTGTCGAACCGATTGATAAAATTGACAAGGCCCGAATGGCGCCACTGCAGCATGCAGCGGTGGGGTAAAAAGAAGTACCGCATGCCGATTTTCAGCTCCGATTGGGTAGCTGTGACAACTCCTTCGTAAGCCTCGGCCGAATAATAGCCCAGATCTTTGAACCCTTTTGTCCGCGGATTGAGCGGGCCCGTGACACACCAGGTGATGACGCCGTTCACAGGATCGACTTCTCTGACAATGCCGCAATGGGTGATCGGACAGCCACATGACATTCCCAAGGGTCTTCCGATTAGGATATCCCCTTTCTGTATGTTCAGATCTCTGGTACGGGACGGGTTGTGGGGGAGGATGATCTCCCGCGGGCCCGGGTCTCCTGGTAGCGAGTCGAGAATAAAGTCATAGGCACGCCCAAGCGAGTCTTTCCATGTCAATGGAATATCCGCCATTCTTTCTTTGCAACTCTGGCATGAAAAATCTGCTTCCGCTGCACTTTGAACCACGGGTTTGACAGTCTCTTTGCCCAAGTGGATGCACTTTTCCAGTTCATTCGGCTTCTCCTGCAGGATGTCGGCGAATTGGACACATGTCCTGGATCCGCACAGTCCGCAGTCGAGGCCGGGCAATTGTCGCAGAATCTCTTCTTTTGATCTCGAAGGGTCGTTCATCATGGGTTCTCCTTTTTAAATTGAAGTGATCGGTTTTAAATCCTTGATAATGGTCATGAGTGTCTGGAGAAAAGTACCCACTTCTTTGTCTGTTGTGAACCGGCCAAGGGTGATGCGTATGGCCCCTCGGGCCTGGACCGGATTTAGGCCGATGGCGGTCAAAACGTGGGAAGGCTTGTTCTCAGCGTCATTGGATGAACAGGCTGATCCAGTCGATACCTCGATCCCTTCTTCATCAAGCCTGAGGAGTAATTTAATCGCTTCCCCTTCGAGTCCACGGAAACCCATATTGATATTGTTGGGCAACCTCTTGTGGCGGTGACCGTTCAGATAAGCGACAGGAATTGCCTCAAGAATCGTATCGATCATCTTGTCTCTTAAACAGGTCAAACGTCGGTTCTCCGGTTCAAGCTCGGTTCGGCACAGAAATGCCGCGTGGGCAAAACCTACAATACCAGGAATATTTTCAGTGGAAGAACGCAGTCCGTATTCATGGCCCCCGCCGTGCAAAAGAGGGGTGATACGTATTCCTTTTCGAATAAACAGGGCGCCTACCCCTTTGGGACCGTAAATTTTGTGGGAGTTGACGGTTGCCAGATCAAGATTGAGGGCATTCACATCGAAAGGAATTTTGCTGAAGGATTGACTTGCATCGGAATGAAAAGGGATTCCATGGGCTTTGCAGATTGACCCGATTTCCTGAATCGGCTGAATAGTTCCGATTTCATTGTTAGCGTGCATCGCCGACACCAAAATCGTATCGGAGCGGATGGTCTTTTCAAGTTCATTGATCCTAACGATACCGTTTTCGTCGACAGGCAGAAAGTCGACATCAAAACCCATTGTTTTAAGCCATCCGCAGGCGTTCAGCACACAATCGTGTTCAATGGCCGAGATAATGATGTGTTTACCCGCCCGATAACGGGACAAGGCGATTCCTTTGATGGCTAAGTTGTTGGATTCTGTCCCTCCTGAAGTAAATACGATCTCCTCAGCCTTTGCACCCGTGCATTCTGCAATGAGCGCGCGGGCTTTTTCCATGGCCTCTTTGGCCTCTCTCCCGGCCGAATGAAGGCTGGAAGGGTTTCCGTATACCTGGCTTAAGTACGGCAGCATGGTTTCTATAACCCTGGGGTCAACGCGGGTACTGGCGGCATTATCCAGGTATATGGAGCTTTGATCCATTTATTACTCTCCACGGTAAAAGATTTCGCCTTCCAGGGGGCGGACGACTCCGAAGTGCTGCTTCCAGCCGATCTCCTTTTTGCCTACACAAATCGTACAGGTTCCCACCGGAGGGTTGCCCCGTAGGTATAAAGGAAATACAATTTCTTTGGCTTCCGAAATCGTTTTGATAAGGGGATCGATACCGGTTCCGTAAAGAGCGTCCGTTTCGACGACCCGTATCTCCCTTGCGCTTTCTTTGATCCTGGCGCGAAACACTTCCCTTTCGGCCTGAGAGACGAGATCGATTTTGGTTACGACGGCCATATCCGCCAGGGTCAGCATGGGACCTATTTTCCGGGGGAGGTTCATGCCGCTGGTTGCTTCGAGCACGACAAAGCCTAACGAGCCCTCAACATAAGGCGAGCATCGAAGGCAAAGCCCTGCTGTTTCGACGAGCAGCAAATCGCTTTTTTGATTTTCCGCCCATTCCAATGCGTCGCCCAACACCATGACATTGCAATGGTCCGGACATAACTCGCCGGAATAGACCGTTTTTGACGGGATGGCGAATTCCCGCTCCATGATGGCCTGCTCATCGGCATAAAGCACGTCAATCTTCAAATAGGATGGGCTGGATCCTTTTTTTAGCAAGCGACGAACCACGTGACGCAAGACACTTGTTTTCCCGGTCGTGGCCGGGCCGGCGCAGATGACCAATTTCATCGTTTTCTCCTTTCCTCGCTCATGTGAGATAACCCAGGCTCTTTAAGTGCGCTACCAATTCATGTGACGTCAGCTGTTCCCCGCTCCTGATCCGGGTGCGGAAATGGAGAAGGACATCGTCCAGTTTGCTGATCTCCTTTGCTACAGCCTTTTCGTCCTCATCGCCGACGATGATCTTTGTCATGCCGCCGTTCTCCATGACGATCCGGAAATCGGAGAGCAGAGCAATACGCGGGTCATGGGTAACGAAGATAAAAATCTTTTCGTACTGTTTAAGAAGCTGGAGAGCCCTTGTCCGGTGAATGCCGGCGTTCTCGATCTCATCCAGGAGTATGATCGGCGCATTTCCAATGATGACGGCATCGGCAATCAAGAGCGCTCTGGTCTGGCCACCGGAAAGCTCGGTCATGGGGCTTTCCCTGATCAACGGTTCGCCCGTGAGCTTGTTTGCGAACTCGAGCGTCTCCTCAACAACGCTCGGTATGTTTTGATGTTGGCGCACGCTTCCGTGTATCTCAAGGAAATCCTGGACAGGCAAGTCTGACAAGAAATTCGTATGCTGGGAGATCAGCGCTACCGGATGGTCATGCCTGTCCGAAACGGCCTCGTCGGCATTGACCGGAAGGTCATTTATCAGGAGCTTTCTGCCGGAGGGGGTGTCGCCGTTGGCAAAGAGCTCAATATCGTTAATGAAGGTTGTCTTACCGCAGCCGGTCGGGCCTACGATGCTTGCAATATCGCCCATCTTGAAAATAACTTCCTCAACCGCTTCATTAGCCCCCGATTTATCGAAGCCGCCCATAATTTTAATGCTGTCAATCTTCATAATATTCCTCCTGCATTATCATGATATTGTTTATAAGAATTATCATAAAAATTCCCAAAAATTTTATCCCCTACACAGAAGATCACGCCTCGTGTCCGTAGATGAATGCGTAAGTCATAGCCCAATCACTCTACATCAGTGCGCCGCGTTGCTGCGGCGGATTTCCCAAACGGCGTATGGCCCTCCGAAGCCTTTGGCTTAAGAGGATATTTTCATGGAGGCAACACGGGTTTCGACCGTTGTCGTCTCCATTACAATAGGTCTTTTAATGTGAAATTTTCAAGCCTCCACGCCGTATAGTTCCGAATATCCAGGAGCAGATCTTTGAGCTTTGGAATCTTCTCAATAGGACTATGCTCGTAGAAATACGTGCTTACCGAGTTTACCGGAGCAAGCGGTCCGTCAAGTACACGTATGACATCGGCAAGGTTTGTGTGCACGGGAGAATTCGAAAGGGCATAACCACCATTTGCTCCTCGTTTGCTCTTTACAATACCCGCCCGCTTCAGTTGCAGCAGTATCTGCTCAAGAAACTTGGCGGGCATCCCATATTTTGAAGCCACATTTTCAATCTTCAGCAAATCTTTACCAGAATTTGCCGCAAGTTCAAAAAGAGCAAGAAAGGCATATTCGCTTTTTAGGGATAATTTCATTAATGAGAGGGCCTCCAAGTTTCAGTATGCCTGACCTTAGCATAAATCAAATAACTTGTCAACAATTATTATTGAGATTGTCATAAATAGGCTTTGAATTAGAGACTGGTATAATCAAGCGCAATAGGGTAAGATTAGCGTTGAAATTTGAAGGGCATTTCTTCCATGGATGCACAAATCGACCACGAGAGACAGTGTCTCGAATCCTTTGAAACAACCCTCACCGGGGTTTGCACGGTTTTGGGGAAGACTCTTGGAAAGGGGTGATGAGCGTGGACCTTTTTGAGAAGGCTTATAACTATCATGATGCCGAGAGAATTATCAATCTCGGCCTCTACCCTTATTTTCGCGTCAATGAAGGGGCGGTAGATACCACGGTCATTATGAACGGCCGCAAAACAGTGATGATCGGCTCAAACAATTACCTTGGTCTGACCTCGCATCCGGAGGTGAAGGAGGCTGCCGTCAAGGCGATTGAGAAGTACGGGACCGGCTGCACGGGCTCCCGTTTTCTGAACGGGACGATCGATTTGCATGTGGAGCTGGAGTGGCGCCTGGCCCGCTTTATGAAGAAAGAGGCCTCCTTGGTATTCAGTACCGGGTTTACGACCAATCTGGGCGTTATCTCCACGATCGTTGGAAAGAATGACATCGTCATCTCGGACCGCACCAATCATGCGTCGATCTTGGACGGCTGTCGGATGGCCTTAGGAAAAGTTTTAAAATTTCGTCATAATGACATGGAAGACCTGGAGCGCATCCTGATCAATATTCAGGATAAGAAGGTGGGTAAACTCATTGTGGTCGACGGGGTATTTTCCATGGAAGGCGATCTGGCGGATCTGAAACATATTGTCCCTCTGGCCAAGAGATACCGATGCCGGGTGATGGTGGATGAGGCACACAGCCTGGGCGTGCTGGGCAAGGGCGGCCGGGGCACGTGCGAAGAAATGGGTGTGCTGGATAAGGTGGATCTGGTGATGGGCACGTTTTCAAAATCGTTTGCGAGCTTGGGGGGATTTATCGCCGGCGAAGAAAAAGTGATCTCGTTCTTAAAGCACAATGCCCGCACCTTTATGTTCCAGGCAGCCCCTCCGCCCGCTGCCGCAGCGACCGCTCTGGCTGCCTTGAATATTCTGGAGCGCGAGCCGGAGCGCAGACAAAAGCTCTGGGAGAATGTGCGTTACATGCTCAGGGAGATTCAACGTATGGGATTTAGGACCGCGGCGACGCAATCCGCCATCATCCCTATTCTTATCGGCGATGACTTGAAGACGTTTCAATTTGCCAAGATGCTCGAGCAGGAGGGTGTCTACGTCAATCCGGTGGTCTCTCCCGCCGTTCCGCCCGGGATGGCCTGTCTTCGGACTTCCTATACGGCCACGCATTCTCGCCAGGAGTTGGACTATGCCCTGGACAAGCTTAGAAAAATCGGCACCGAGTTGGGTGTGATCGGACCCAGCGCGCCGGGGGCGCCCATCGACATCCGCACGATCGGTGAGGAGAAGAGCGATCAAATGAATTTCTTGAAGCTGCCCTGGAAAATCTACACCCGGGACCACAATTGGGTGCCGCCGATGATTACGGATGTGGAGACGATTTTTGACCGTCAAGAAAATATTTTCTACGGCCACGGCGAGGCGAGAGCTTTTTTGGCGTATCGAGGAGGGGAGATCGCAGGCCGGATTGTGGCTGCCGTTGACGATCGCGCCAACCGGTATCATAATGAGCGGGCGGGTTTCTTCGGTTTTTTCGAGGCCGACCGGGACTACAGTGCCGCCGCCGCGCTTTTGGATGCCGCCAGGAAGTGGTTGTCGGAGCGGGACATGAAGGTCATGCGCGGGCCGATGGCCTTTTCCCAGCTCGACGGGATGGGCTGCTTAGTGGAAGGGTTTGACCATCCGCCGGCCATCATGATGCCTTACAATCCTTCTTATTATCCTGAGTTTCTGGAGAAATATGGTTTTGAGAAAGAGAAGGATTTCTATGCCTATTGGATGGACGCCCGCGGTCCTTTCCCAGAGGGTTTGGAGAAACTCTCCGAGCATGCCCAGAAGAAGGAGGGGATTGCCATCCGGCACCTGAACATGAGCCGGTTCCGGCAGGAGATGAATACGCTGATGGGGATATTGAACGATGCCAACAGTGAGGAATTCGGGTTTACTCCTCTCAGCGCCGGCGACCTCCAGTACCTTATCGCCAAACTTCGGCCTGTGATTGAAAAGGAGCTGGTCAATTTTGTGGAGGTCAAGGGCAAGCCCGTGGCCTTCTCGATGATTTTGCCCAACT
Organism: Syntrophaceae bacterium UBA1163; assembly: GCA_002311635.1. Classification (GTDB taxonomy): domain Bacteria; phylum Desulfobacterota; class BSN033; order BSN033; family UBA1163; genus UBA1163. Next base: position 10,562 of record DBZJ01000043.1, on the reverse strand, counting down.
ATAATGAAGTGCTCAAACGCTTTGACGGGCGCGTGGGCTTTGCCGACATGTTGAAATTTTATTTCTACTCCAAGCAGATCAAGACCCTCCGGTTCGCCTTACTGGCGGTGCGCAAAGCTTTCCAGCGCCGGGGATTGGAGACCCTCCTGTATCTCGAGTCCTTCCGGGTGGCAAAGGCACGCGGCTACACGGGCGGCGAGCTTTCATGGGTACGGGAAGACAACAACCTGCTCAACAAGAGAATTGAGATGATGGGGGGCAAGCGCACCAAAATATACCGGGTGTATCAATTGAAGCTCTGAGGCAAACGGACAAATCGCTTGTCAAACCATCCTACATAATAAGGATTCAAACTCTCGCGAATATCCTTAGTCATGCCGAAATGTTTTCAGCATCTCTCATTTCCCGTCACTTCAATGAGATGCTTCTTCCATTCCGCCAGTGAAGGACTTCTTGTTCACATGATTTGCAGAATTGAATGGATTTCTGGTCAATCTCTTCCACGTAAGTGGAAGACTTCATCACACACTTCAGGGTGAAACAGTGAATCAGGCCGAAGGTGTGTCCCAATTCATGGATGCCCTCTTTCAGGAGACGACTCTCCAATAGCTCCCTATTCCCAGAAATGCCGTAAAACTGATTATGAAGGCGGTGGGCAGAGACCAAGGCCCCAATCCCGTTTAGCTGGGCCTCACCGAAGAGAAAGGTAAATATGGGTATAAATAGATCCAACTCCGTCACCCCTAAAATCTTCAAGGTTTCCGGAGGAGGCTCATTGATTAACTCGAGCAGGAGGCCACTGGAGTTGTACTGATCGCGGACAGGGTCATAGGCAAGAGAAAGGTCAAAAGGGCGATTTCGGATCCTCGTCTGGATCTTGAAGGTCTGAAAGATGCTTTGTTTGAGAAATGAAAGGACGGTTTCCTCTACCTCGCCAATAGGGACGATGTCGATATAGGACATGAAGCTTATCTCTGTAAGCCGTATTTCTTGATCTTGTTGTAAAGGGTCACCCGGTCTATTTTCAGCGTCTCGGCAGATCTGGAGATGTTCCAGTCGGACTGCTCTAATATTCGCTTGACATGGGCCTTTTCTATCTCCTCCAAGGAATCTCCGGGAGGATTTGCCTTGGGAAGGAAGAGAAGATTTAGATCCTCTACCTCAATCCTATTTTTCTTTCCCACGACGACCAGCGCCCTCTCTATCGTATTTCTCAACTCTCTGATATTCCCCGGCCAATTATACTGGGTCAGTATCCTCATTGCCTCTGGGGAGATGTCAGTCACATCTTTGTTCATAGACCGGGCATACTTATCGAGAAAATAATGGGCGATCGGTGGGATGTCCATGGTCCTTTCCCGAAGGGGCGGGATTTGGATAGAAAAGACATTTAACCGGTAATAGAGGTCTTCTCGGAAATCTTTTTCCGCTACTTTCTTTTCCAGGTCGGAGTTCGTGGCGGCAATAATCCGGAAATCCACATTCACGACCTTATTGCTTCCCAGGGGCGTGAACTGTTTGGTTTCAATCACCCGAAGAAGGTCCATCTGCATCTTCGCGGCAATATTTCCGATTTCGTCGAAGAAGATGGTGCCCCCGTTGGCCATCTCCAACTTTCCTTTTCGTTTGTACTGGGCGCCTGTAAAAGCGCCCTTTTCATGGCCGAAGAGCTCACTTTCCAAGAGGCCTTCGGGAAAGGCACCACAGTTGATAGAGATAATAGGGAAATACCGTCGGTTGCTCTTCCCGTGGATGGCCTGCGCGACGAGCTCCTTTCCGGTTCCGCTTTCGCCCCGGATCAGGACCGTGGCGTCGGTTTTGGCCACGGTATCGATCATCTCCAGGATTTTCTTAATCTGAGGACTTTCCCCCACAATCTCATCCTGCAACGTAAGCTCCTCGACCTTTTGTCTCAGCTGAATGTTTTCGGCGATGAGCCTCCTCTGGTTGACGGCGTTGCGAATCAGGATAGAGAGCTTGTCTGGATCGATCGGTTTGGAAAGATAATCGAAGGCACCCTCTTTCATCGCGTCCACGGCGGTATCCACCGTTGCATAGGCGGTGATAATAATCACGATGATGGTGTTATCGATTTTCTTAATATGCTTCTGGAGTTCCATCCCGTCCATTCCGGGCATTTTAATATCCAACAGAACAATATCCCACAGGCTATCCTGGAGCTTTCTCAACGCCTCCGAGCCACTCTCAGCAGTCTCTGTCCGGTATCCCTCATTTCTAAACCAGTTGCATAAGGAATCTCGGACCGAAAACTCGTCATCCACCACTAAGATACCAACGCCTTGGTTATTCATCTTCCTTCTCCTTCTCGCGAGGGTTCAAGGTTGACGGCACGACTGCTCCGTCCCCGACTTGACCGCGAACGGGTCTTCGGGGCAGGGTAATCACAAAGGTCGTTCCCCGGTTCGGTTCGGATTCCACCTCGATCTCTCCCTGATGCTGCTGAATGATTCCGTAGACGACGGACAAACCCAATCCTGTCGATTCCTTGGTGGAGACGAAGGGCTCAAAAATGTGGGGAAGGATTTCTTCGGGGATCCCACTGCCGGTATCCGAAACCACAATCTGGACCTCGTGAGCACTATTTAAGAGAATTGTCTTGACCCTTAGCTTCCCTCCTTTGGACATCGCATCGATGGCGTTAATAAATAAAGCGACCAATACATGCTGGATCCCGCTGGCATCGCAGTAGATGATATCATTCCCCTCGCCTAATTCCTGAAGCAGCTCCAGCTCCTTTATTTGGATTTTGTGTTTCACCAGTTGAAGGCTGGTATTAATGACCTTGTTGAGACTTTCTTCGGTCCATTTGCCAAAGTCCTTTTTGGCAAAAATCAACAGGTTCTTGACGATGTCACCGCAACGGATGGCCTCATCTCTGATCACGCTCAAGAATTGAACTACGGAGTTGTTTTGTTCCCGCGATAACGAGGCGGGATTTTGGATCATCTTAAGACATAGTTTTGCATACGTGAGGATTCCGGAAAGGGGATTGTTGATCTCGTGGGCGACCACGGCAGAAAGTTTTCCAAGGGACGCAATCTTTTCAACTAAGAGGAGATGGGCTTGGGCCTTCTTAAGCTCCTCGCTCTTCTGCTTGACCTTTTTTTCCAGGGTTGACGACCACTCTTGATTCGCTTCATTTGCCGCCTTCAGCTGTTTGGTCATCCGGTTAAACGATCGAGCCAATTCTCCCATCTCGTCCTTAGAGTCAAAATCAATCGTGTAATCAAGGTTTAAATTAGCCACTTCCCTCGTTCCTTTGGCGAGCTTTCGGATCGGGACATGGACCAGGCGCAGGATGAACCCCCCGAACAGCAGGGCCGTGACAAGAATCATAATGCTGGAAAACAGGACCATATTTTTTTTCGTCTTGTAGGTTTCCTCATCGACGGATTTTAACGATATTTTTACATCCAAAAGGCCGAGAAGTTTGTCCTTGGGAGAATGGCCGTGACAACTGGCGTTATAGCATTCGGGTTCATTCTCTATCGGGTTGATCAAGCCTAAGACCCGGTATCCCCGATTGGAATCCAGAATTCTGATTCTATTTTGGGTATTGAGATAAACGTGGGCTGGCTCCTTTTCATGGCAGACATAGCACTGCTCTATTTTCTTGTCTACAATCGTGTTGACCTCTTCCGCATCGTTCGAAAAAGCAATTTTCCCTATTTTATTGTAGATCCGGACTCCTTCCATTTCTTTTTCCTGACCAATCGTAGCAATAATATTGGAAAGATTTTCCCTGTCGTTTTTCAACATGCTGTAACGGGTCGAGCGTTTAATCAGGTCGCTGGCTTGAATTGCGCTGTTGATCATACTTTCATTAAAGTGGCCGGTATAAAAGGTCACGTTGAAATACATGATTCCCGCAAAGGAAATAATCAAAAGGATGAAGAGAAGGAGGTAGAGCTTAAGACTCAAGCTCCTCACGGTCGGCAGAATTTTCCGGAAGAATAGTTTATGCATCGTGCTTTCCTCTATCCCTTCTGGAAGAGGTATCTGGGGAGGTACCCGGAGAGACTCCAAAACTGCTGCACTGAGCGGAGCCTACAGGGTTTGCATACCTCGGCGGGTGGCCACCCTTTGGGGCTCCTAGCACAAACCGTTTCGTGCTCCCCATCATATCTCGGCTTATTCTTACTATATTTTCCGTTAGGTATCAATACGAAGTCAGCTATAGCGGGCGATTCTGCAGGGGGGATAGCAGACAACGGCAATGCAAGAGAGTGACTATCCAGGCCGAGATTTTGAGTGCTCGACGGTTTCGCGCTTAGGTACCTGAAAATCTTTTTCCCCGTTCCGCAGAAAAGTGCTGACCAACTGGATATACCGCTCCGGGTCAACGAATGTTCTTATATCTCTGAGGCTTATCCTTCCATCCTGCATGGTGATACCAACTCTTTCCTGCCCGTGCAATTCCGAGACAGCAGCTGCCTTAAACCGTTCCAATTCCTTCTGGTACCAGGAGAGAGCCGCTTGCCCAGAGAAGAGATATTTTTGCTCTTGTTGAAGGTTCTTAGGTTTCAGGGTCAGCAGAAATCCATTTCCCAGGGGGTCCTCGCTGACCAGATTGGGCTGGTCTTTCAATTTCTGGTTGACCGAAAGAACCGATCCGCTGACCGGAAAAACAATATCCAGAATACCCTCTTCTTGGATGATGGAACAGAGATTCTCTCCCCGGTGGCAGCGCCTCCCGGGGAGAGGAAGCACGATGACGTTCACTTTTCCTACGATTCTCCGCAGGAAACAGTCCAAGCCGACCCGAACCTCGTCCGCCTTTTCCACCTTGATCCAGGTATGTCCCGGGTGATAAAACAAGGATCCTCTTATATCGGATGGGGAGAGGTCTTCCTCCAAGAACTCCTGTCGTGATTTTTCTTTATCCCGGGGAAGAGGGGGGGCCGCCCCCTCAGAGCTGCTGGTTTTCCCCTTCCCGAAAGCAGCGGGATCGAAGGGAGGGTTTAGGGAAAGATTTCTGAGCTCCCAATCAAGGGGACATCTCTCACACTGCAAGTCATATTTACAGAGTTTATAGGTGAGCATACCTGCCGTCATCCAAACGCACTTCAGTTCTTTCTTCGGAACGAGCTGGTAGTAGTTTTTATTTCTGTCCACCTTTTCACCCTCTTCGGCTGACGGGTACAACGCCCGGCCTGTCATGAAGCATAAGCATTTGATCGACGAGTGAAAAGACCTCCGGACTGCTCCAATTCCTCAGGCCAATCACCCTTCCTATCATTCTCCCATTCCTGTCGATGATGAGTGTTGTAGGAATTCTGCTGATTTCAAAAAGGTCAAGCGTTTTACCTGCCGGGTCAAGCAGAATGGGAATACGATATCGATATCTTTCGATAAATTTCTTTACCGGCTCCCGGCCTTCATCGTCGATGCAGATCGTTAGAAAGAGAAAATCTTTTCCCTTATAATGCTGGTACAGAGCCTCCATGGAAGGCATCTCTTCTCTACAGGGACCACACCAGGTTGCCCAGAAATTGAGAAAGATGATTTTACCCTTAAGGGCGGCTAACTGAACTTTTTCTCCGTTCAACTCCTCAAGGCAGACATTCGGGGCCTTCTTGTGATTCTTTATTGGTTTAGCCCCAATCGTTGAGAAAAGACCGCTCTCGTCAGCATTGGCCGGGAGGTTAAAGGCAAGTAGAATGGCTATTAGGAAAATGAGTTTTTTGCCCATGACAATCGACACGTCAAGCAATTTCAATGATTCTGTTATTCTTCAACCGCACAGAGCAGGAATCCCAAGCACGTCTATCCCTTTGCGGCCTCAAGCTTCTGAAACCAGGAAAAAATCTTTTGCGATTTCATCCCAGTTGTCTCTATCAAGATTTTTTGCCATACCGTCAACAAGCAATCCGCCGTCCTGATAAACCAGACCGAGGTTGTAATTCATCCTTGACAATAGGCTCTCTCTTACCTCTTCCATCCACTTTTTTGCCAGCGTCCCTGAGAGTAATTGTTTTTTGTTTACTGAAAACTTCGGCGATTCGACCTCCATCAGCCAGCTCACGTAAGGATACTTATTGACATTTTCGGGTGAGCTCACGATCTTGTCATTGATGGCCACCACTTTTCCGTCGACCGGCGAGAGCATATCGATCTTTTTTGAATCTACCTCCAGGGTCCATGCTTTCTCCCCCTGATGGACGGTTGAACCGATGCCCGGCACCTGGATCGCATTGATTTTCCCCACCAGTTTTTGGGCAAAATCATCCAGTCCCACCCTTACCAGGTTTTTCCTCTCCGGAGCTGCCCAGCTGTGACCCATGTGATAATAGATCTCCTCCGGGAGACTAAACCATTCGTTGACGACCGGAACCAACTTCTTCGTCGCCTGAAAGACCGCTCTTGCGGGCCTGGCCAAAAATCTCCAGAAAACGACAAAGAGCAGGAGAAAACCGATCACAAGCAAGTATTCAATACCCTTTGTGGCAAAGATGTCTACGTAGCTGAAACCTTCCATTGGGGGACCCCCTTTCTGATCGTTACATTCTTCTTGACGGTTTTTTCTTCCGTTACCCATGCCGGAGATTCGCGCACGACCGGCATCCGGTTTACGATCCACCGGAATGCCCATACCTCCGTGAATAGAATGGCGAGAGTAATCACGATCTCCATCCACGAAGGAATATATCTCTGGCTCAAAGGCACATACCACTTATAGGCAATGACAGAGTAATTGAGTCGGTTGATGAGGATTCCAAGCATTGAAAGGATGGCCGCCATCCGGATCACCGTTACATTTTCATACCGCACCCCGTGCAGGAACAGGAAGCAAGGGAGCAGGACAAAACCGATGAGTTCGATAAGATACCATGTCCCCATCGGAGTCGCCAAGAGCGGCCATTGTTTCCCGTGGATAAGAATCAGTACCTTCATGAAGAAATAGACGAACAACGCTCCTGCGCATCCTTTTCCCAACCCGATCAGGATACGGTCGAACGATTCACGGCCGTCGTGGTCGATTTGATTCGCAAAGACCTTGTGGCTGATGGTCCCCTCAAAGATGACCATGGAGAGTCCGGCAAAGATACTCGAGACAAAGAAGAGTACCGGGATGAACTCCGTATACCACAACGGATGAATCTTGCCTTTGGTCATCAAGAAGAGAGCGCCCAGGCCCGACTGGTGAAGGGTGGAAAGGGCGATGCCGAAGATGACCGCCCCCACGGTGAGCGAAGCAAGGATCTTCCGGATTCTCCTGAATCCAAGCCATTCCGCCACAGCAGGGGAGAATTCGATAAACAGCGAGATCATGTAGAGCATAAAGTGCCAGGAGACAAGGAAGAGCACTGAATTGACGCCGAACTTATTCCCCCGTATGGGGTTCGTGATGTTCCACCATCGACCCAGATCGAGGAAGATGGCGCCGGCATAAAAGACGTAGGCGAGAAACCCGTTGAGGACGGTTGCCCTTGCGATGGGATGATATTTTTCGGAGCGAAGGATGTAAACCACAAAGGTGAGGATGTAGGCACCTCCTGCAAAGGCAACCCCTACCATCACATCAAATCCGATCCATATCCCCCAGGGGAATTCCTGGGAAAGGTTGGTCACCGCTCCCAGCCCCTTTACCAAACGGATGAGGATGAGGACGGCTCCGAGGACGATGATCGGAAAAGAGATGATATTGAAGGTGGTGAAGATCTTTCCTTTCGGCTTGAGCTCGCCGCGGATGAAGGTCCAAAAGTCCTTGACGTTCTTTATTTGTGGGGTTGCGGCGGTTTCGTTCATGATCGTCCTCCTTTTCCTCCTATTTCCTCTTCTCCTTTTTTGGTTAAGGTGTTTACTCCGATCAAGAATGCAGGCCAGAGTAAAAGGACAAGGGGAACCGAATAGAGAAAGCCTTTGGTAAATTCGGGGTAAGGGGTCGTCCCGAGGTCTGTCTTGAAACCGATCTGCTCGAAGGGAACCTTCGAGAGATAAAGGTACCCCGTCCCTCCCACTTCGTGTTCTCCATAAATGTGGGATATGTACTCTCCCGGCTTCTGGTAAATTCTCCGTCTGGCTTCCTCGATCAGTTCCTTCCGGCTTCCGTAGAGAAGCGCTTTTTCCGGGCAGTTCTCGACACAGGCCGGCTTCTCTCCCTTTCCCAGCCTTTCCCAGCACATATTGCACTTCTGGATCCTGGGAGTGGCGCTCCCGTATTCAAACTTTGGAATCTCAAACGGACAGGAAGGCATGCAGTACCGGCACCCCATGCAATTGGTATCCCAGGTCACCGGCCCTTCTTCTCTTTTCTGCATCGCCTTCACCAGACAGGCCGCGACGCAACCGGGCTGGTTGCAGTGCATGCACTGTCTCTTCGCAAAGACCTCTCCCTTTTCCGTCTCGTAGCGGTTGACCACGGTCCATTGGCTCACCGAGGTCGCTCGTTCTTTACTGAATGCGGAGGAATCGGAGATATCCGGGACGGAGAGAGAGTGTGCATCCGCACAGGCCGCTTCGCATGTTCGGCACCCCACGCAGCGTGTGGTGTCGACCAGCACGCCCATGAATTCCTTAGGATGAGCCGCAGCCATTGCCCTGACCGTCCTTGGGATCAAGGTGTTTCCGAGCGCTGCGCCTGCTAATCCACCACCTAGGATTTTAAGAAAGCTTCTTCTGTCCATCCCCATTTGACCCTCCTCATGCTGATTTCCTCAGCGGAATGAGTTCCCCTGACTCTTTGAGTAATTGCTTTTATTCCGATACAGCCAACGATAGTCAGTATAACGAAGATAGGTACCATAAGATCACGCTCCTTTCTGTTCTTGATGTTAGTCCGGAGAAGAATGGAATAATTGTGCCACCAGCGTCTTCCATGCCTTCTCGTCGAGTTTACTAGCAACCCCTCTGATTACTTCTCCCCCATCACCATAGGCCAATCCGAGCGTCTGGCCATTGAAGCTCGACATCAATTTGGCCTTACATTGGTCAAAGTGCAATTTGAATTGGAGAGCGTCCTTCAATTCGGACATCTCCTTGTTGAGACCTTTCGCTTGAATCTTCAGAATCCACCCTTCTTCGTAAGGGGAACGGTTGGCGAGCGTCGGATCTTTTATCAGGTTTTCATTAACGTCTACGACCGTTCCACCCAAAGGAGCGAGCTGGCACAATTTCCGTTCGCCATGGCGGACTTTCCAGGCAACTTCCCCTTGATTCAGTTTGGCGCCTATCGGAGGAATCTTGATGTCGTCAATATCCCCCATCACCTGTTGGGTGAAATCATCAAGACCCACCTTTATCCTGTTGCCTCCCTCAAGTTTCATCCAGGCATGTCCCCTGTGATAATAGACATCTGCAGGAAACCGGGGCACCCTTGCAGGTGCCGGGACCGGAGAGACGACTCTCAAGCCCCTCTCCAGCTCAGCCAAGGGAACTTCTATCCTGCGAGTTGAACGGCGTAGGATGGCTTGTATCACAAACACAGCGAAGATTGTCAGAGCAACCAAGATAATAACCATTTCTACCGCCTCCTTTTTCTGAGAGTTAACTCTCGTTTTTTTTGTTCGTTCGCTTTCTATTACTTCAAATAGCGAGCCAAAGTAAAAAAATTCACAAATAAATTTTGAAAAAAATTTTTCGGCTTGGAGTTACGATAAGTTAGACAACCGAGAAAGAGAGCAACCTTGAGAGTTCGCTTTAGAGATGGTTTTGTGGATGTTGAATAATTCTACGATGCTTTTTGGTATTGTTTTCTTAAACGTTTAAAAGTTATACGAATTTTACTGTTGAAAACATAAACATCGTATCGTAAATATTCTCAACATTCTTATCCTCTCTTCATTTATTTGCAGCATCGCAGACCTTAAAGACCCTTCTTCTTAACGATACACAACCGGTTCCTGGTTCGCGGGCGGTGGACCGAACCCGGGATAAAGGTTTAGCCGCAAGTCCTCGAATCTTCGGCATCCTACTCTTGCGTTTGATCTTGGATTTAGATATATCAGCATTACAACCAAGTTTCGCAGACCCTTTTAGGCTTAGGATATGCCCGCAAGAACTCTAAACGACTTCTTTGCGCCCTTTTTTTAGTCAGACTCCTTATTCTTTCTCTGTTTGTAATAAGAAGGACTAATTAAGAACGAGGATTCATCGACTTCGTTCTGGTCTTGATTATCCAGGGGGTAGAATTGTATAACAATCGTGCATTATAGTAACAATGAAAGGAGAAGCTAAAATGCAGGCCTCATCCTTGTTAGAAGAGATGAGAAAGGAAATCCTTTCTCGTCTTAAGAAGATTGAGGGACAGGCGCGTGGAATCCGGGGGATGCTTGAAAAAGACGGTGATTGTACCGATATTCTGGTCCAGATATCAGCCCTTTCCTCCGCGGCCCGAGGCTGGGGATGGTCATCATGGAAGGGTGTATGCGGGATTGTGCCTCTTCCATACCAAGCATGCGTGACGAGGCAGATGTGAAGCAGAAGGTAGACGATATGGCCAAAGCCATCTATCGATTCATAAATATGAAACGAGGCATGTATCGAAACAGAGATCCTCTCAAATAGGCGCTCAATTTTGCCTAACGAGCCTGTAGAAAAAG
>DBZJ01000156.1 GCA_002311635.1 Syntrophaceae bacterium UBA1163 | reverse complement strand
GGTAGGATCTGTCGGTCAAAGTGGATCGGTATGAACTTCCCCTGCGAATAATCATAGTCCTTGTATCTCGCCATCCAGTCCCTCCTAAGCGGTCTCCGCTCTCTTTGCCGCTACTGATATGGCGATTTTATCATGCTTTAGGACTTTTTCTACAGCCTCAACGACTTAAATCAGCGGGGGCTGTACGCCATCCGCTGGATTTTTTTGTTAGACGGCGGTTTTCCCTGTTTTAACGAGACACGGTTATTCCTTTGCTACTGCCTTGGCACATTGCGGGCAAAACCATTCTGGAGCATCCTGACGATAATCATTGACATTATATTCTGCCCCGCAGTGACTGCATGCAAGAATCTTCGGTGGTTCAACTTTCGGCTTTGTGCCTTCTCCTCTAAACCAATAAACTGCCCGGTTTCCCTGAAGCAGGTACCATGCAAGCAAAGGGGCTATGCCCAATGATTTGCCCTGAATTGCAACGGTAAAGATTTTCTCTGCCAAAAATAGTATTAACGCTGTCGAGCTAGCGACGCGTGACATCTTAAAAATACCATAACCCAGCACACAATTAATGATGAAAACAAACATCCCTCCCAGAAGTTGGTAGACATCACCGCCTATGTAATAACGATAGATAAATGTAAAACCTGTCACGACTGCTATCAAAGAACAAGCAATAACACCCATCATGGCTGCATCACGGGCATCCTTTTCTTCATAGAAGTCTGGCCACAACCACCAGTATTTCGTCCGATTTGTAGTGCTTTGGCTCATAGTCTATCCTCCTTCGATGACAAGGATTTGTTGCCTTGACCTGATTAGGACCTAATTTACCATTTCTTCACATTTGCCCTAACACCATCGATGAAGTTGTCGAAAACCATGGCCAAGGATATGCGGCCATTTACTTCTTTGGCATATTGTTCTAACTTGCCTTCATCAAATGTTGCTCCTAAATATAATTTGCCGCTTTCGGAAAAAGATATAAGATTAGCCAAAGTTAATTGTGTCGGATGACTATATTCATCATAGAAATCGCGAGAACGCTCCAACACCTGCAAGGCATTTTTGCTTATGTTTAGTTTGTTATAATGCCTTAGGACATCTCGGACGGCTTTGTTGGTTGAATATTTGCTGTCCATGTAACGATCAAGAATGTCCAAATTCGCTTCGGAACATAACAATGCCAATGCAATCGATTCAATCACCTGTCTTTGTAAGTTTCCAGCAGCAATTGTGTAACCTGACAGAAACAGTTTTAAAGAGATAATATGATTATTTATGGCACTGTAAATCAAAGCTGAAATATGAGCTTTTTTAATATCGGAACCAATGTTAGAATCAAACTCCCGCCATCCAATATATGCTTTTGACATCGCATTAATAAATTTGTCTGTTTGATTACTAAAATGCTTGAGGTAATTTTGCCGCACTTCCGGACTATCGCCGATTACCTCTGCGGATATGATCGCCAATACTTCTGAATAATCAGTTTCTGCCATTACGATTTATAATCTTTATGTCTAACAATTAATAGGCGAAGTTCCTATTTCTGATCAATCGGCTCTTCTAAGTTCACCTTCTTATCACTTTCGAACCCTTCTGTCTATGAAATTGTACATAATTGTTGATTCTATTTCGTGTTTTCCCTATAATAGCACAAAACACGAACTTCGTATAACATCGGAGTCTTGGCAAATCTGAGGGTTGGATGGCGTTTTTTATGAATCATGGGAAGTTAAAGTTTTCCTTACCTGCTTTGCTAATAGTTGTCTTTTTTCTTCTTACGGCCTGTGCTCCCAGACATCGCATTGTTTATGAGAGAAGAACGCCCTCACCTGAAAAAGGGGCGGCCATCGAAAAGAGGGAGTCCCGTGGGATTCAGCAGGGGATTGCGTCCTGGTATGGAGCAGACTTTCACGGAAAACAGACATCGAGTGGTGAAGTCTATGATATGTACCAACTCACCTGCGCCCACAATACCCTTCCCTTAGGGACAATGGTTATGGTCACCAATCTGGAAAATGGAAGATCCGTTGAGCTGAAGGTCAATGACAGGGGCCCTTTTGTAAAGGACAGGATTGTCGACGTCTCTTACGCTGCTGCGCGGATGCTCGACATGCATGAACAGGGAACAGCCGCGGTCAGAGTGGAGGTGATCGGTTCTGCCCCCGAGCTGGTTCAGCGTTACACGCTCCAGGTGGGTTCTTTCATCGATGAAACCAATGCCCAGAAATTAGCTGAACAGCTCCGAAAAAATTTTGAGAATGTCACGATCACAACGCTGGAAACACCAACTCAGAAATATCACCGGGTAAGAGTGGGACAATTCGACACAAGAGAATCCGCTTTGATCACAGCAGAAAAACTTTCCCAGATGGGGTTCAAGGTTTTGGTGACCAGCCGGTAGAAGTCATAGCAGAATCGGAGTTGCGTCCCGAACCATGTGAGGTTCAGGGCTGCCATGCACCCCACGTGGTGCATGGCGGAATTCGGAATTGAAGACATCCCGATTAAAGATTGTGAAGGAGTAAAATATCCTCTATAATATTTTAATCCCTGCTGTTTGAAAGGATATTTTCTCTGAAAACCAGAACCCTTCTTTTTATCTTTCCCGTTTCTTTCCTCATCCTTTTCTTGGCTACACTTGTCTTTGAAGGCTATCTACCGCACTCGAGAATAAATCAGCTGATCATGAGCTCGATCGGGGATGCCTCTTATCTCAACCCCGTTCTCGCTCAGGATTCCGCTTCAAGCGACATCAATTCTTTTGTCTTCAACGGGCTGATCAAATATAACAGAAGCCTCGACGGCTTTGTTGGAGATCTTGCGGAGTCGTGGAAGGTCGAGACAGGGCCTCAGCCTGTCATTACCTTCCATTTGCGAAAAGGTGTTCTCTGGCATGATGGAAAGGAATTTACTGCAGAGGATGTAAAATTCACTTATGACAAGATCATGGATGAGAAGACCAATACGGTCCGCCGCAGCAGTTATGAATTGGTGAAGAGTGCGGAAGTCTTAGACCCATATACGTTCCGGGTGACCTACAAGGAACCCTTCTCCCCCGGTCTTGATTCCTGGGGAATCGGAATCATCCCGAAACATCTTCTGGAAAATGTCGATATCAATACAACCTCTTTTAACCGACATCCAATCGGTACAGGCCCTTTCCGGTTCATCGAGTGGGTGAGTGATGAAAAGATCGTACTCGACGCCAATTCGCAGTACTTCGAAGGAAAACCGGACCTAAACGGGATCATCTACAGAATTATTCCTGAAACCGCCCTTAACGAAATGGAGATGCTCACCCGTGGGGCGGATTACTCCAGTATCTCTCCTTTCGAGTACCGCCGGATGGAAGAAATTCCCTCCGTTAAAGTTTATTCTCAGCCAAGCCTCGGGTATACCTACATCGGGTATAATCTTAAGAACCCTCTTTTTCAAGACAGACGGGTAAGGCGTGCCCTGACCTATGCGATAAATCGGGAGCAAATCGTCCAGTACGTTCTCTACGGGTTGGGTGTGGTGGCCACAGGGCCATTTCCCAACCAGATGTGGTACTGGAACCCGAATGTGAAGCCCATCCCTTACGACCCACAAAAAGCACGCGAGCTCCTTGCAGAGGTAGGCTGGAAACCGAATAAGAACGGAATTCTGGAGAAAGAGGGTAAACCCTTTCGTTTCACGCTGATCACCAACAGCGGAAATGACACGCGTCGGGACGTGGCTGTCTTGGTTCAGAGGCAGCTTCATGAGATCGGAATCGACGTCACACTCGAACTTTATGAGTGGAGCGTCTTTATCAAAGATTTCATCGATGCGAGGCATTTTGATGCATGCATCCTCGGCTGGGGTCTTTCCGTGGACCCGGATGCGTACGAAATCTGGCACTCCAGTCAGATTGATAAGGGGTTCAACTTTACCTCTTACCGAAACCCGGAGGTGGACAAGCTGCTCGTTGAAGGAAGAAGAGAATATGACATCCAGAAGAGAAAGCAAATTTATTGGCGGATTCATGAGTTGATTGCCGATGATCAACCCTACACTTTCCTTTTCGTCCCCCTGGCCATCTCTGCTCTTGAGAAAAGGTTTTTTCTCCTGCAAAAGGACCAAGCGGGCAAGGAGCATCTTGAACCGATTCGGATGGAGAAGGCCGGGTTGTTGTATGATATTACGAAATGGTATGTTCCTAAGATGAAACAGGAGGTTCAGTTTCAGAAATAAATCATGAGTACGTACATCGCCCGACGCCTCATTTATATGTTTATCACCCTTGTAGGAATCAGTATCATTTCATGGGTGATCATTACCCAAGCTCCCGGAAGCCCAATCGCACTGACCATGGATCCAAAAGTCTCACCCAAGATTATCGCCCAGATGGAGAAGAACTATGATCTCGACAAGCCCATCTATCAACAATATTTCCTATGGCTTGAGCGCCTTTTCACGGGCAAGCTCTATTCCTTCAAGGACGGAAGGCCCGTGATGCGAAAGATCGCCGAGAGGATCTGGAATACTCTTCTTCTCAATGTCGTTTCCATCTTGATCATCTTCTCTTTGGCCATTCCTCTTGGGATCTTTTCGGCCAGGAAACGGTATACGTTTCTCGATCACCTGGGGACGTTTGGTGCCTATGTCGGGATCTCTATCCCGAGTTTCTGGCTGGCCTACCTTCTCATCCTCGCTACGGTTAAGCTTTTCGGCTACCCTGTCCTCGGGATGAGGACATTCGTGGAAGAAGGCTTTACGACAGTGGATATTGTGATGGATCACCTCTGGCACCTGATGCTTCCATCCATCATTCTCGCCATTGGGGGGATCGCGGCCCTATCACGATACACACGATCAAGTATGCTCGAGGTGATTCGTCAGGACTACATTCGCACAGCTAAGGCCAAGGGACTTCCGGAAGAAACGGTTTATTACAAACATGCCCTTCGGAATGCCTTGCTCCCGGTGATCACCTTGTTTGGATTTATTGTTCCGGGATTGATCGGTGGCTCCATCATCATAGAGACAGTTTTTGCCTGGCCTGGAATCGGTCGGTTGGCTTATCAGGCCGTGCTCGCCAGAGATTACCCGGTCGTCATGACCGTCCTCACGATATCGGCCGTGCTGACTCTTATCGGGAACTTCGTTGCTGATGTACTTTACGGTGTCGCAGACCCTCGAATTCGATACGGATGAAAAACGATGACCGTGATTCGTGATGGTGAAGGATGATTGCGGATTGCGCTATCCTCAGATGATGGAATCTCAGCTGAAAGTTTTCTGGCGATATTTTAAACGGAACCGTCTGGCAATATTCGGGTTGATTGTCATCGCGGTCCTTTTCCTCATTGCAGGTCTGGCTGCTTTTCTCGCACCTTACGATCCAGGGCAAACGAATGTCGCTCTAAAATTGAATCGTCCTTCCCCCCACCACTACCTGGGGACCGACCAGTTAGGCCGGGATGTTTTTAGCCGGATGCTCTACGGGTCAAGAATCTCTCTGTCCGTAGGATTTGTCGCCGTCGCTATCTCCATCTTCATCGGGATTCTCGTCGGGGCTGTGGCGGGATACTATGGAGGATGGACCGATAATATCCTAATGCGCTTTGTCGACACGATGCTTTGTTTCCCGACGTTCTTCCTTATTTTGACAGTCGTTGCCTTATTGGGACCGGGTATTTTTAAGATTATGGTCGTCATCGGCATCACCTCCTGGATGGGGACCTCACGATTTGTAAGAGCAGAATTTCTTTCCCTGCGGGAGAGGGACTTTACACAGGCGGCAAAAGCCCTCGGAGTCAAGGATCTCCGGATCATCTTCCGGCATATCCTCCCCAACGCATTGGCTCCCGTGTTCGTCACTGCCACCCTCGACGTGGCGACTGCGATCCTGGTCGAGGCCGGCTTGAGCTTCCTTGGATTCGGTGTTCAACCTCCTGCCCCGAGTTGGGGCAATATTCTCACCGAGGGAAGGACTTATATCTTCGATGCATGGTGGCTAACCGTCTTCCCGGGATTGGCTATTCTCATGACGGTTCTCTCTTTTAATCTGTTGGGCGAAGGGTTGCGGGATGCCATCGATCCAAGGCTTCGAGGAAGGCGATAGTCATTGGTGAAACAATGCCAAATGCCAAAGTTCGAAGTCCAAATAAAGCCCAAATAACAAATATCAAAAATTTTTTCGCCGGGATTTTGGCATTCCTCTGACATTTGTAATTTGTCATTTGACATTAAATTTTATGACGGATCATATGAGGCAAGATTTACAAAAGAACCCACTCTTAGAAATTCGCGACCTCACCATCCACTTCTTCACGGAGGAAGGTGTCGTCAGGGCGGTCGAAAACGTCAGTTTTGAAATCTATCCCGGAGAGATCCTTGGGCTTGTAGGTGAATCCGGGTGCGGAAAGACTGTCACTGGTCTCTCGCTCTTAAGGCTCATTCCCATCCCGCCCGGCCGAGTCGTGAACGGCGATATCCTTTTCGATGGAAGGAGTCTATTGAATCTGGAAGAAAAGGAGATGGAGAAAGTGAGGGGAAATGATATCGCCATGATATTTCAGGAACCCATGACCTCCCTTAATCCGGTCTTTACAATCGGGGACCAGATCATGGAGGCCATCATTCTCCACCAGAGATTGGATAAGACGGAAGCAAAGAAAAAAGCGATCGAGATGCTTCACCGGGTGAAAATCTCGTCTCCTGAAAAGAGAATGGATTCCTATCCCCACCAATTAAGTGGGGGCATGAGGCAGAGGGCGATGATCGCCATGGCGCTCTCCTGTCAACCGAAACTTCTTGTTGCGGATGAGCCCACCACGGCCTTGGATGTGACGATTCAAGCTCAGATTTTGCATCTTATAAAAGAGATTCAAGGGGAGATGGGGATGTCGGTCATCCTCATCACGCATGACCTGGGAGTGATCTCGGAAATAGCCGATCGGGTGGCCGTGATGTATGCAGGAAGGATTTTTGAGTACGGTCCCATCGAAGCTATCTTTACCAGAATGCGAAATCCTTATACTTATGGGCTGATGAGGTCGATTCCTCAACTCACCGAGACGAGGGGCAGGCTCTATGCCATTCCAGGCCAAGTCCCCGATCCGATGCATCTGCCCGTGGGGTGCAAGTTCCATCCGAGATGCCACATGATGATTGAAGATTGTAAAAAAGGAGAACCGATGTTTCAGGTCAACGGAGACCAATTCAGCCGCTGCATCCGATGGAAAGAATGTTGTTAAAAGAGGGGCCAAGGGTCCCAGGATTCAAGGAGTCAGGTGAAACGCCCTACAACAAAAGAGGCTTCAATGGAACTAAACAACTGGGCCCTTGAATCCTTGAGCGTATTAGGAAGATGGATATGTCCCAAAACAACTTTCTCCTTGAGGTCCAGGATCTAAAGAAGTATTACTACAAAGAAGGTTTTCTCACTTCGGACAAGATCCCTATACGCGCTGTGAACGGCATTTCTTTTTCCATCCGAAAAGGAGAGACACTTGGACTGGTAGGAGAAAGCGGCTGTGGGAAAACCACGGCAGGCAAGTCAATTCTAAGACTGATCGAACCCACTTCCGGCCAGGTTTTTTTTAAGGGCCAGGACATCGTCCGTCTTGATCGGGAAGGGATGAGGAAACTGAGACCTCACATGCAATTTATCTTTCAGGACCCCTATGAATCCCTGAACCCGAGGATGAAGGTTGAAGAGATTGTAGGTGAAGGCTTGGAAGTCCATCGCGTTGCCCGGGGAAAAGAAAAGTTGCGAAGGGTCTCTGAGCTTCTGGAGAAAGTGGGGCTCCATCCCCAGGACGCCCAACGTTATCCGCACGAGTTCAGTGGCGGGCAGCGCCAGAGAATCGGCATCGCCAGGGCCATCTCCCTCAATCCTGAACTGATCGTTGCGGATGAACCTGTCTCTGCTCTGGACGTCTCCATCCAGGCTCAAATCCTCAATCTCCTGATGGACCTGCGGGACCAGTTGGGTCTTACCTATCTCTTCATCTCTCACGATCTTCGGGTGGTCAAATATGTCAGCGACCGGATCGCCGTCATGTATATGGGAAAAATCGTGGAGATGGCCCATAGCGAGGATCTTTTCAAACGACCGTTACACCACTACACGCAGGTCTTACTCAAGGCCATTCCAAAATTGGACCTTTCCCAGATAAGAGAGAGGCCGCTCCTGAAAGAGGAACATCCTTCGCCTCCCTCGGGTCATGAATGTCTGTTTCAGGCGAGGTGCCCTCATTCCAGAGAGAAGTGCCAAACCGAAGAGCCCGTGCTCTTAGACGAGGGAGAAGACCATTTCGTCGCCTGCCATTTCGTTTCCTGAGCGGACCGGAAGCCCCATTTATCATTTGATTTTGTTTGAAACAATATATTAGTATTAGTGATTGAATGCTGAGACCTCTCCTCCCTTTGAGGAGTCTGAGCCACCCCAAAGGAGAGTTTAGTAATGGATCAAGAAAAGCTTCTCTACTTCAAAGGACTGCTTGAGGGAACCCTCCACGACTTGCTGGTGGAAGCCGGAAAGACATGCACCGACATGCGCCAAGACAGCAACGGGGACTTCCCCGACCCGACGGACAGGGCCTCTTTGGAATCGGACCGAAACTTCCTTTTGAGGATTAAGGACCGCGAGAGAAAACTGATCACGAAAGTCAAAGAGGCACTCGACCGCATTGACAACGGAACCTTTGGGATTTGCGAGTCTTGTGGAAAGTCCATTTCCGAAAAGAGGCTGATGGCCAGACCGGTGACCACTCTCTGCATCGAATGCAAAACCGAAGGAGAGAATCAGGAGCGAATGGAAAGACAGAGAGGGACGAAGGTTAGAAGAAGTTACCCCTCTTAGCCAGGGCTCTCCTCTGGAAAAAATCCCCTATGCCCGAACTGAGAAAAGATCCCATTCATGGAAGATGGGTGATCATCTCCACAGAGAGGAGCCGAAGGCCCTCTGATTTTGCAGTAGAGGAGCATAGACCCGCAGGCGGATTCTGCCCCCTCTGCGAGGGGAATGAAGACCGAACCCCTCCCGAGATTATTGCTTTCCGAGACAATGGTACCCCTCCTAACTCTCCCGGATGGACCCTTCGCGTCGTCCCCAATAAGTTCCCGGCCCTCAGAATAGAAGGAGATCTCGACCGAGAAGGCGAAGGGATTTACGATAAGATGAACGGGATTGGCGCCCACGAGGTCGTGATCGAAACGCCCCGACATGAGGAGACCCTGGCCACCCTGCCGTTAAAAAATGTGAGAAATGTCCTGTTGGCCTACCGGGATCGGACCACCGATCTGAGGCGCGACCAGCGTCTTCGGTACGTCCTTGTCTTTAAGAACCATGGCGTCGCAGCAGGGGCGTCTTTGGAACATTCGCATTCTCAGATTATCGCCCTCCCTATCATCCCCAGGAGGTTGAGCGAAGAGATTGAGGGGGCCAAGACATATTTCCACTACAAGGACCGGTGCGTGTTCTGCGACATCATTCGACAAGAGCTTCAGCAGAAAAACCGCATTGTCACCGAAAACAAATCTTTCGTCTCCATCGCCCCTTTCGCCTCCCGGTTTCCATTCGAAACCTGGATCCTTCCCAAAACCCATCATCCCAGCTTCGAGCACATGGACCTTTCGCAATACGAACCGGCAGCGCAAATCCTCTCCGATACCCTCCGGAGAATCAACCGGGTGCTCACGGACCCCCCTTATAACTACATTATTCACACTTCCTCCTTCCCGGAATTGGATGCGGAGCACTACCATTGGCATATTGAGATCATGCCGAAGCTGACCAAGGTGGCCGGGTTCGAGTGGGGGACAGGGTTCTATATCAATCCCACGCCGCCGGAGGATGCAGCGGAGTATCTGAGAGAGGCCAAGTAATTCTTTATGCCCGACCCAGCCTACGATCTTCTCAAATCGGTTGCCCGGATTTCCAATGCCTCAGGTCCGATTCTTGTCAAAGTGGATCAAATGCTTCGATCCATCTCAACGGCTTTTCAATCGGGCCGATGTCTTTTCCTCGGGCCTGAAAAAATCGTACCCAATGGATTTCTTTCCCGTCTGGTCTTAGAAAAAAAACCTTTATGGGTAGAGGAAGGATCATCCTTTCAGAAGGAGAATGTCCTTCCCGAGGAAGAGGACCTCTTTTGTCCAGCCTTCGCCTGCATTCCGCTGTATGATGGGACGTCCTTCCTGGGAATTCTTTACCTTGACTTCCCAAAGCAGCATAGGTTCTCCCCTCAGCAGATGGATCTCCTCCCCCTGCTTGCTGAGGTGATCGAAGTAACGATTCATAACGATGATCTCCAGCAGATGATTCAAAGCCATGAGAAAAGAGTGAAGAAGCTATCGACTCTGTGGGAACTCAACAAAGCTCTTTTGACTACCGTGAATTTTGAGCGAATCCTCCACTTAACGTTGACCGCCATTACGATCGGGGAAGGGCTGAAGTTTAATCGGGCCATGCTCTTTCTGGTCAACGAAAAGGATCGCATTTTAGAGGGGACCATGGCTGTGGGACCGGATAATGCGGAAGAGGCGGGGAAGGTCTGGGCCTCTCTCTCCCGGAGAAACGGAGCCCTTTCAGACCTGATCACTCAACTCGACCCGGAGGACCACTCTGCCTTGAACTCCGTCGTCAAAGGAATTCAAATTCCCTTGGAGCAGGAAGAGTGCATTCTCTCACGCACCGTTCTTGAGGGAAGACCCTTCAATACCCAGCTTCCTCGATCCAAAGAGGGGTGGCTGCAGACCCGGTGTGAAAGGGGTTGCCATCTGGGTTCAGAGGTCGGATGTTATGTCGGTGAGCACCTGAGTCGGGACCCCAAAATTTACTCTTTTGCCACCGTCCCCCTCATGGGAAAGGGGAAAGTCATCGGGGCGGTTCTGGTCGACAACCTTTACAACCAAAACCCTATCACCGAAGAGGATATTCAATTTCTCAGCATGTTCGCCAACCAAGCCGGATTGGCCATTGAGAACGCCGCCCTCTACCGAAATTTGGAGGAGGTCCATCGGGAACTCAAAGAGACCCAGACCTATTTGGTCCATTTGGAAAAGATGGTGGCTTTGGGCGAAATGTCCACGACCATCGCCCACGAGATCAAGAACCCCCTCACCTCCGTCGGTGGGTTTGCACGCCGCCTGGATCGGAATCTCCCGCAGGAATCCCAGGAGAAAAAATACTCTCAGACTATTATCAAAGAGGTCAGCCGTCTTGAGAAGATTCTCGACGGCCTCCTCAACTATACTCAGGATGGATCCCTGGTTTCTAAGGAATTGGATCTTCGGGATGTCTTGGAAGAAAGCCTTTCCATGGCGATAGAAGGAATCCGTTTGGGAGGGGTCCAACTCATCAAGGAGTATGCAGAAGAAATTCCCCTCATCAAGGGGGATTCTCATCAATTGAAACAGAGCTTCTTTAATCTGATCAATAATGCTTGTCAGGCGATGAAAGAAAAGGGAACCCTTTTCCTACGGGTCCATTCCTTTTCAAAGAATGGCTCCCCCTGCGTCAGGGTGGAGGTGGAAGATACCGGGAAGGGCATCGATCCAGAAAACCTCCACAATATCTTTAACCCTTTCTATTCCACAAAGGAATCCCGTCTGGGCTTGGGCTTACCCATTGTCCACAAAATCATCGCTTCCCATCGGGGCCAGATCGAAGTGGACAACCGCCCGGGAACTGGGGTAAAATTCATTATCACACTCCCTGCTTTCGAGGAAAGAAAAGAGAATCGCATTATTAGCCCCTGACGCTGCGCGCAGAGTGGTAAGCGTTTGGACTCTCTCTCAGGTGCGGAGGCAGACTTATGAAGAAGATTCTAGTCGTGGACGATGAGGAAAGCATCCGCTTCCTCTATAAAGAGGAGTTAGAGGAGGAGGGATACGTCGTGGAGTGCGCCGGAGACGGGGAAGAAGCGATTGAGAAACTCCCCGTCTTCAAACCAGACCTGATTTCACTCGACATCAAGATGCCTGGCATGGACGGCATTGAAGCTCTCAAGCGAATCCGAGAGAAGGAGAGGCAACTTCCAATTATCCTCTGTTCCGCCTACGGGGAGTACAAACAGGACCTTTCCACCTGGGCGTCGGATGCTTATGTTGTCAAATGCGCGGATTTGACAGCCTTCAAGTCCACTATCCGGAAACTTTTAGGGCTATCATGAATGACATCGCTTTGAACGTCCAGAAATCAGTCGAGAGTTGCAGGCGCTTCTAAAAATTGTGATTCTTTTACGGAGACGCGACGTTTTTTATGAGAAATGGGGCAGTAGCTCAGTTGGGAGAGCGCCAGAATCGCACTCTGGAGGTCGGGAGTTCGAGCCTCCTCTGCTCCACCAATGATTTCCATTGGTTATATGATTAAAATGAAGCGCTGCTGGAAAACCCGTGTTCGTGCTTAGCGATCCACGGGACCGATACAATAGTCAAGTCTTCAATATCCACCGATATGGTCCATGTCGTCTCTACTCCGCCCATGGGGAAGTGAGGGTAGCAATGGGCACCTCATAGTTGTCCCGAAAAAAAAGACAATAAAATATTGACAAATAGGAAAAAATCTGATAATCTTATGAAGTTTTTCGCTTAAAGCCTTATATCAATTTTTTCGGTTTTTAACATCTTGAATTGATTAACCTTTTGCAAAACGAGGTAAGTAATGCCCACTGTAAGTCAACTGGTCCGAGAAGGGAGGAAAGGCATCAAGAGTAAGACTTCTGCGCCCGCTCTTACGGGATCGCCTCAAAAGAGGGGCGTTTGCATTCGAGTCTATACAACCACTCCCAAGAAACCTAATTCCGCTCTTCGAAAAGTTGCTCGAGTCAGATTAACCAATGGAATCGAGGTGACCACGTATATTCCAGGGGTCGGCCATAACCTCCAGGAACACTCCGTTGTCCTCATTCGAGGCGGAAGGGTGAAAGACCTTCCAGGAGTCCGGTATCATATCATTCGTGGCACCTTGGACTCCGTAGGCGTCCAGGACCGTAAACAGAGCCGCTCCAAATACGGAGCCAAAAAACCCAAATAATTCAACTTCTCTTCCAAACCCATTCATAGAAAAGGAAGAAGGAGCTTTTATGCCCAGAAAAAGAGAAGTCAGAAAAAGGGAAATATTGCCGGACCCAAAATATCACGACACGCTGACTGCCAAATTCATCAATGGGATCATGCGCCGTGGAAAGAAGAGTTCGGCAGAAGGGATTTTTTATCATGCCCTTGACATCATCAAAGATAAGACCCATTCGGACCCGGTGAAAGTTTTTACTCAAGCGATGAATAATGTAAAACCCCTCATTGAGGTGAGACCCCGGAGAGTGGGAGGGGCCACGTATCAGGTTCCGGTAGAAGTGAGACCGGAGAGGAAAGTTGCGTTGGCGATTCGTTGGATTATTGGTTTTTCAAAGGCGCGGTCCGAAAAGACAATGGAAGAAAAGCTTTCGGCAGAGTTGATGGATGCAGCCAATAACCGGGGAGCCGCGATTAAAAAGAAAGAGGATACGCATAAAATGGCCGAAGCCAATAAGGCTTTTGCCCATTACCGGTGGTAGTGAAGGTTGAGAGGTAACTTGTGTCAAACATGGCTTTAAAAGAACATACAAGAAACATTGGCATCATGGCTCATATCGATGCCGGGAAAACGACGACCACAGAGCGAATTCTCTATTATACCGGCGTCACCCATCGAATAGGGGAGGTGGACGAAGGGTCTGCCACCATGGATTGGATGGAGCAGGAAAAGGAGAGAGGGATCACCATCACCTCTGCGGCCACCACCTGTTTCTGGAAAGATTACCGAATCAACATCATCGACACTCCTGGCCATGTTGATTTCACAATAGAGGTCGAACGTTCCCTTCGGGTTCTAGATGGAGCGGTTGCCGTCTTCTGCTCCGTCGGAGGGGTAGAGCCTCAATCCGAAACGGTCTGGAGGCAAGCGGATAAATATCAGATTCCAAGGATCGCCTTCATCAATAAGATGGACCGCACGGGCGCAGACTTTCAGGGCTGCATCCGAATGATGGAGGATCGTTTAAAAACCGTGCCCATTCCTATTCAACTCCCCATCGGAAAGGAAGACGATTTCCAAGGCGTCATTGATCTCATCACCATGAAGGCCATCCTGTATGACCCCCACAGCCTTGGTGCAAATTTTGAAATTTTAGATATCCCGGGTAACTATTTAAAGGAAGCCACAAAGCAGCGGGAGTTTCTGATTGAAAAGGTGGCTGAGCTGGATGAATCCTTGATGGAAAAATTCGTCGAGGGGAAGGAAGTTTCGGAATTGGAATTAAGAAAGGCTGTGCGGGAGGCAACCCTCCATTTAAAGGGAATTCCTGTGCTATGCGGAGCTGCCTTCCGAAATAAAGGAGTTCAACCGCTTCTCGACGCCGTCATTGATTATCTCCCCTCCCCTTTAGACGTCCCACCGGTAAAAGGAGTTGACCTCGAAGGTCAAGAACTCACCTTCTCTGCAAACAATGGGCACCCTCTTTCAGCGTTGGCCTTCAAAATTATGAATGACCCTTACACAGGACAACTGACATTTTTCCGAATCTATTCCGGATCGCTCAAGTCTGGAGATTCGGTCTTCAACCCCACCAAGGGAAAACGAGAACGGATTGGACGTCTGGTTAAAATGCATGCCAACAAACGGGAGGAGATTCATGAAGTCTCGGCGGGGGATATCTTTGCTGCGGTAGGCCTCAAATATACGAGAACAGGAGACACGATTTGCAGTGAAAAGCAACCGATCATTCTTGAGTCGATGAATTTTCCCAACCCCGTGATCTCCATTGCGATTGAACCGAAGACAAAGGGAGACCTTGAAAAGCTAGGAACTTCCCTACAAAAATTGACTTTAGAAGACCCTTCATTCAAAGTGAAGACGGACGAAGAAACAGGGCAAACGATACTCTCCGGCATGGGCGAGCTTCATCTGGAGATCATTGTCGATCGGCTCTTAAGGGAGTTCAACGTAGAGGCCAGCGTGGGAGAACCCCAGGTGGCCTACAGGGAAACGATTACGAAAGCGATCAAGTCCGAGGGCAGATTTGTTCGTCAGTCGGGCGGAAGAGGCCAATATGGTCATGTCTGGCTAACTCTTGAACCCCAAACGCCAGGTAAAGGCTTTGAATTTGTGAATCGGATCGTAGGAGGAGCCATCCCCAGAGAATATATTCCCGCTGTTGAAAAGGGTGTGACGGAGGCCATGGAGAAAGGGGTGCTTGCAGGCTACCCCATGGTGGATATTAAGGTGACCCTGATCGACGGCTCGTACCATGAAGTGGACTCCTCTGAAATGGCTTTTAAGATTGCCGGCTCTTTGGGCTTCAAGGAAGGGGCGCGCCAGGCCACCCCCATCCTTCTCGAACCACTGATGGCCATCGAAATTATTACCCCCGAGGAGTTTATGGGCCAGGTGGTCAGCGACCTTAACTCGAGAAGAGGCAAGACAACAAAAGTGGAATTTCGCGGGGGGACGAATGTGATCGTTGGCGAGGTTCCCCTGGCAAATATGTTCGGATATGCAACCGACCTTCGGTCCCTCACTCAGGGAAGGGCAACGTTTACCCTGCAATTCGCTCATTACAGCCCGGTGCCAGCCTCTGTGGGTGAGGAGATCCTTTCTCAATTGAAAAGGGCCGTCTAAGTGCACCCCTAATCCTATAAGGAGGGATTAAGCGATGTCGAAGCCGAAATTTGAGAGGACAAAGCCGCACGTGAACATTGGGACGATCGGCCATGTGGATCATGGGAAGACGACGTTGACCTCAGCGATCACGAAGGTACTGGCGACGAAGAAGTTGGCCTCGTACATGGCGTTTGACCAGATCGACAAGGCGCCGGAGGAGAAGGAGCGCGGGTTGACGATCGCGATCGCGCATGTGGAGTACGAGACGGCGAAGCGTCACTATGCGCACATCGATTGTCCTGGGCATGCGGACTATATCAAGAACATGATCACGGGTGCGGCGCAGATGGATGGGACGATCTTAGTGGTCTCGGCGGCGGATGGGCCGATGCCGCAGACGCGTGAGCATGTGTTATTGGCCAAGCAGGTGCGGGTGCCGTATATTGTGGTATTTTTGAACAAGGTGGACATGGTGGAGGACCCGGAGTTATTGGATTTGGTGGAATTGGAGGTGCGGGAGTTGTTGTCGGGGTATGACTTTCCAGGGGAGAGTACGCCGGTGATCCGGGGCAGTGCGTTGAAGGCGTTGGAGTGTGGGTGTGGGAAGCCGGACTGTCAGTGGTGTAGCGGGATATGGAAGCTGATGGACGCGGTGGACACGTACATTCCGGAGCCGGTGAGGGATGTGGACAAGCCGTTCTTGATGCCGATTGAGGATGTCTTTAGCATCTCGGGGCGGGGGACGGTGGTGACGGGACGAGTGGAGCGAGGGGTGATCAAGGTAGGGGATGAGGTGGAGATTGTAGGGATACGGCCGACGGCGAAGACGGTGTGTACGGGGGTGGAGATGTTTCGCAAGACGCTGGATCAGGGACAGGCGGGCGACAACATTGGGGTGTTGTTGAGAGGGACGAAGCGAGAGGAAGTGGAGCGGGGTCAGGTGGTGGCCAAGCCTGGGTCGATCACGCCTCACCGGAAATTTAAGGCGGAGGCGTACATCTTGACGAAAGAGGAGGGGGGGCGGCATACGCCCTTTTTCAACGGGTATCGGCCGCAGTTTTACTTTCGGACGACGGATGTGACGGGGGTGGCGTCGTTGCCGGAGGGGGTGGAGATGGTGATGCCGGGGGACAATGTGGCGTTGGCGGTGGAGTTGATCACGCCGATCGCGATGGAGAAGGAGCTGCGGTTTGCGATACGTGAGGGGGGTCGTACGGTGGGGGCAGGCGTCATCAGCGACGTCATCGAATAAAGGA
>DBZJ01000151.1 GCA_002311635.1 Syntrophaceae bacterium UBA1163 | reverse complement strand
TCCATGTAGTGCGTGGTGACAAAGGTGGTCACACCCTTCTCTCCCATCTGCTGGATGAGACTCCAGAAATTTCTTCGAGAGATGGGATCGACCCCTGAAGTGGGTTCATCCAAAAAAAGGACGGAAGGCTCATGGAGAATGGCGCATCCCAGTGCCAGGCGCTGCTTCGACCCGACAGCAAGCGTTCGTGTGATTCGATCCCGGAAATCTTGAACGCCGATTATCTCTAAGACCTCATTTTCTCTCCTTTTCTGCGATGAGCCCGAGAGTCCGTAGATTCCACCAAAAAAATGGAGATTTTCAACAACCTTCAAGTCATCGTAGAGTGAAAATTTCTGCGACATATACCCGATCGCTTGCTTTATCTTCTCCGGCTCTTTCATGATGTCGAATCCCGCAACTTGCCCTTTTCCTGAAGTAGGCAGCAAGAGTCCGCAGAGCATTCGAATGGTCGTGGACTTGCCGGCCCCATTTGGACCCAGGAATCCGAAGATCTCCCCCTTTTCCACCCGAAAACGGATATGGTCTACGGCGATAAAGCTATCAAATGCTTTTACGAGGTCTTCCACCTCAACGACAAAAGTTGGCATAATTATGAATTCGGAGTTGTGAGTTATGAATTAAGAGTTAATTCTCAACTCTCAATTCTTAACTCTTAATTGTTTTTCTTCCTTGGACCATGGAGACGAAGGCGTCCTCAAGCGATGGCCGGACCACCAATAAATCAAGAATCTCTATCCCCCGCGCTTTTAGAATCTCCCGAATCGTTTTTTCCGCCTTTTGAGGATCATCGACCAGAATATGAATCTTATCCCCGGATAAGACCATGCTTCGAATCAATTCGACCCCGTCAAGCAACTTCATCCCTCTCTGTCGGTCCTCCACCCGCAGTTCCAATATCGTGCCTCCTATTCGGGCCTTCACCGCAGAGGGGGTATCCGCGATGAGCAAGTCTCCCTGATAAATCAGGCCAACACGGCTGCAGCGCTCGGCTTCATCCAGATAAGAAGTTGAGAAGAGGATAGTCACTCCTTCTTTCAGCAAGTCGTAAAGGATGATCCAAAAATCTCTCCGGGAAAGCGGATCAACTCCTGTGGTCGGCTCATCGAGGAAGAGAATCTGAGGCGTATGAATCAAAGCACAGATCAGACCCAGCTTTTGTTTCATCCCGCCGGAGAGGTCCTGAGCCTTTCGTTTCCCGAAAGGTTTCAAGTTGGCAAACTGAAGGAGTCTTTCGATCCGCTCCTTTCTCTTTTGCTTCGGGACTTGATAGAGGTCTCCGTAAAAATGGATGTTTTCAAGGACGGTAAGATCCCCGTAGAGGCCGAACCGCTGAGGAAGATAGCCGACTTTCTCTCTCAGGAATTCCGCTTCTTTGTGGATATCGTACCCTGCAACCTTGGCCTCCCCTCCGTCCGGGGGGAGGATCCCGCACAGCATCCGGATGGTCGTCGTTTTCCCGGAGGCATCCGGCCCCACCAGACCGAAGATCTCTCCCGTTTTTACCTCCAAGTTCAGGTCTTTGACGGCGGTCAGCGATTCGAAAGATTTGGACAGATGGCTGGTTTGAATAGAAAACATCATTCTCAAAGGATTGGTAAAAAGGATTCAGGGATTCGAGGGTTCATGGGTTAAAGGATTTTAAAATTTATTTATTCCTTTCAAAAATTTCTAAGGAAAATTGACGTCCCATCTTCTCACATTCTTTGGTATTTCACTCGACCACTCGAATCCTTGACCCCTTGAACCCTTTCGATTCAACACCTCATTGGGATTATTATTTGGGAGGCGGGGATGGCGACAGCAATATCCGTCCGTCGGCCGGCATCCCAGGCTTGAGTTCATGATTCTTATTGGAAATATCCACCTTGATCCGGTAGACCAGGGTTACCCTCTCTTTTTCCGTCTGAATCTGTTTAGGCGTGAATTCGGCCTGAGATGAGATGAAAGAGATTCTGCCTCTGTATTCTTTCTTCGGCCGAAGATCTGTGGTCACAATGACTTCCTGACCCCACTTTACCTCGCTGAGGTCCGTCTCCGCGATATATGCTTTCAACCACACATTTTCGATGTCAGCCATGGTAACAATGGATGTCCCCGGATTGACGACCTCACCGATCTCTCCGGATTTGACCAGAACGACTCCGGATATGGGAGAATAGAGCGTTGTGTAGCTGAGCTGTGTCTCATTGAGTTTCACGGAGGCCCGGGCTTGATCCACCTGAGCTCTCGCATCTTCGATGTCCTCTTTCCTCGGGCCCTCTTTCACCAAAAGGTAGTTCTCTTTGGCCTTTTGGAAGGTGGCTTTGGCGATCTTGAAGGCCGCCTCAGCATTGTCCGACGTCTCTTTGGGAACAACCCGCTTCTCGTAGAGCGACCTTATCCTTTCGTATTGGGTCTCCTTGTTCTCCATATCGAACCTGGCTTGATTGAGGTTGTCCTCTGCCTCTCTTATCTCTTCTGGCCTTGACCCCGCAAGCAGTTTGCTCAATCGAGCTTGCGCGGACATCAATGTGGCCCGCGCTACTTCAAGACGGCTGTGGAGGTCTTCATCGTCCAATTTGGCCAGAACCTTCCCTTGATCCACCCAATCCCCCTCTTCGAAGAAACGACTGACAATCCTTCCAGAGACTTTGAACCCGACGTCCACTTCCGTAGCCTCTATGTTCCCGGAAACCTTGATAAAGGTCCCCTCCTCATCCTTTCCTCTCGTCACGAAATAATAGACAAGACCGGCTATGGCAACAGCGACAATGGCGATCAGTCCGATCCGTTTCATCTTCTAACCTATCCTAAACCTTAAGGAATACCATTATAAGTGCTAACAGGTTTGCTGTCAAAAAAATTTCCATTTCTCCTCGCCTCGGGACTGTGCCGCATATGATTAGCTGAATAGGCACACACAAATATGTTGTAGGGGCTCAATTCATTGAGCCCGATTGGCGGGCTTGATAAATCAAGCCCCTACAATTCCGGCACGATCTCAAAAGGGAGAGAGGAAGAGAACCCTCTTGAATTTTCTTATAGTTACGAGTAAGATGAGGTTGTAAAATGTTAAGATTCAACGACATCCTTGAAAGGCTAACTTCCTTTCATCCTAATGCGGATATCGAGCTCCTAAAGAAGGCTTATGTCTTTTCTGCCAAGGTTCATTTAGGACAGGTCCGCCTCTCCGGAGAGCCCTACCTGAATCACCCCTTAGAGGTCGCCGGGATCTTGACACAACTGAAACTCGATGTCGCGAGTGTAGCGACCGGATTGCTTCACGACACGGTCGAGGACACTCTCACTACCCTCAAGGAGGTCCAAGAGAACTTCGGGGAAGAAATCGCTCAGTTGGTAGACGGCCTGACCAAGATCAGCCTCATCTCCCTACGATCCTCTGAAGAGCATCAGGCAGAGAATTTTCGCAAGATGATATTGGCGATGGTAAAGGACATTCGGGTCATCCTGATTAAACTGGCTGACCGCCTCCATAACATGCGAACGCTTAAATATCAATCTCCTGAAAAACAGGCGGAGATCGCTCAAGAAACCCTTGACATCTATGCTCCTCTGGCCGATCGTCTTGGAATAGACTGGATCAAGTCGGAGTTGGAAGACCTGGCTTTCCAATACCTCCATCCTGAAATCTACGACGAGATTCGACGCAAGATCGCGAAAAAGGAGAAGGAGAGAACCCGTTACATCGAAGAGGTGAAGCGTACCTTAATGAAGAAACTCTATGAAAACCATACCCACGGCGAGGTGACCGGCCGATTAAAACAGATTTACAGCATCTACTTGAAAATGGAAGAACAGAACATCGATTTTGATCAGGTCTACGACATTACCGCTTTCCGGGTCATCGTCAATTCCATTAAGGAATGCTACGACGTGCTGGGCATCATCCACTCCATCTGGAAACCCATTCCCGGGAAATTCAAGGACTACATCGGCCTTCCCAAAGAGAATATGTATCAATCCCTTCATACCACGGTCATCGGACCCTATGGAGAGCGGATCGAGATCCAGATTCGAACGCATGAAATGCATAAGATTGCCGAGGAAGGTATTGCCGCCCATTGGAAATACAAAGGGGGGAAAGTGGTTGAAGAGGCGGAGGACAAACGTTTCACCTGGCTGAGACAACTCTTAGAGTGGCAGCGAGATCTAAAGGATAATCGGGAATTCATTGAAAGTGTCAAGGTGGATCTCTTTCCGAACGAAGTCTACATCTTCACCCCAAAAGGCGAGGTCAAGCAGTTCCCCATTGGTTCAACACCTATCGATTTTGCATATAGCATCCACTCCGACATCGGGAATCATTGCGTAGGGGCGAAGGTGAACAGTAAGATCGTCCCTCTGAGATATGAACTGAGAAGCGGGGATACCATCGAAATCCTCACCTCCCCCAATCAGAAACCGAGCAAGGATTGGCTCAAACTGGTTAAGACCTCACGGGCCAAAGCAAAAATTCGCCAATGGTTTACGGTAGAGGAGAGGGAAAAATCGATTACCCTTGGAAAAGAAATCCTGGAGAAAGAATTTCAAAAATATGACCTCCAGCAGACCAAATTAATTAAATCAGGCGATTTGGCCAAGGTGGCCAATGAGTTCAGCTTCCAGGGAGTCGAGGACCTCATCGCAGCAGTGGGTTACGGGAAGGTCACCGCCAATCAGATCATTGGGAAGATCCTTCCCCAGGAAAAATTGGAACAACAGAAAGAAGAACTGGAGGAGGGACGTTTTAAGCACCTCATTCAAAAAATCACCCGTGCGCCTAAGGACGCTCTTCTGATCAAAGGGATTGACAATGTGATGGTGCGCTATGCGGGGTGCTGCAATCCCGTCCCCGGGGATAAAGTAGTGGGATTCATCACTCGGGGCCGAGGGGTGACGATCCATACTGCCGATTGCCAGAATGTGCTTGATGATGACCCTCATCGCAAGGTAGAAGTGGAATGGGATTCGACGAAGGAATACAGTTATCCCGTACGAATCCGAATCTATTCCGAAGATAAGAAAGGGCTGTTGGCCGAGATCAGCAAGTCGATCTCTTCCAACGAAGCCAACATTAAGAACGCCATGGTGGATACGACAGAGGATAAAAACGCCGTTAGCACGTTCGAGGTAGAGATTCGGGACTTGAACCATCTGAACAAAGTGATCAGGGCTCTTGGGAAGATTAAGGGAGTCCATCAGGTAGAAAGAATGAGGGTGGAGACACAGGCCGAGACCTGACCCCCTCGCCTCGCCTCGTGCCAAGCCTAAATCCCAAATTCCAAATCAAAAATCCCAAACAATCTCCAAATTCCAATCGAAAATGACCAAAACTAATCTGATTGGAAAATTGAATATTGGAGACTATTGGTTATTTAGTGCTTGTAATTTGGTGCTTATCCTCTGCAACAGGATTAGGCGGCTTTGGTGATGAGCCCGGAGCGAAGGCATCGGGAACAGACCTTCATATGAATGGTCCTTCCCGCTTTGAGGGTCTTAATTTTATGGAGGTTTGGGTACCAGACTTTTCGAGTCTTGTTATTGGCGTGACTTACATTATGTCCAAAGACCGGCCCCTTCCCGCAGATACCACAGACTTTTGCCATAATTAAACCTCGTGATTAACTCAGATCAAAATAACCTAACTCGACGAAAATTGCAAGGAGAGTCTATAACCTCTTCTGTTCCTCCCTTTTTTAAGGGGGGCGCCGCCGTCCAGAGCCGTCATAAGGACGCTGACATCGGTACTACGACCATGGCACCGGACGGATGAAGGGGGGTTACTAATTTAGTGTTTGATAATAGACTATCTTTCTTCTCTCAACAGGGAATCTCACGGAGATCAATGCCTTCGTTTTCTTTTCGTCGGCTTCAACCTTCATCATCCCGTGATTGTGCAGCACCATCTCCTTAACAAAACGAAGGATAAGATCTGGTGCCCCCTCTTTTTGGGTTGCGGCGATTCCCGATCCCGGCTCGCCCGGTCTCTGGCGCCCCGGAAAAGCCACCGAAATCTCAATATACCTTCCCTCCTTCTTGAATAAACCTTCACCTTCGGCCTCCTTATCAAGGATAAAAGACCTCGTTGAGAGGCCAAGGTTCCAATTGGGAGGTGTCAAGGCCATGGCATATTGAAGCAGCGAACTCAGAATATACTTCAACTGTTCATCAGGAACAACGGTTTCGGGGAGATCCTTTTCCAATTTTTTGAATACCTTGATCCCTTTCTCTTCCAATTTAGCCTGGTATTTCTTCAGCACTTCCTCCACAATATTGTGAACCGTGTTGATTTTTCTGATTGGCGTGTGGACCTTAATGTAATCGAGAAGACTATTCAGCACCATATTCATCTTCTCAATATCCTCGTTCACCGCCCGATAATAATATTCACCGAATTCTCTGTCTCTAAACTTTCCCCGGGAGATTTGCGTATAACTCTTAATGGAGCTAAGACTACTCTTGATGCTTTGAACTAACTCAATAAAGAAGGTTGACAAAAAGGGGATATTTTGTTCATTTGACAGAAAATCTAATTTAGATTTGATGGATCCTATTCGACCCTCAACTGAAGCAGAGTCTAAGGACCTTCTGTCGTTTTCAATTTCAAAACGATCCCATTCCATTTTGGCCACCGAACCTTCCAACCGGAGATAAACTCGTTCTAAAATCTATAATCATTATATATAGACTTTGGAAAAAACTCAATATCAAAAACACTAAATCGGAGTGTAACTTCCCGGGATTTCAGTCTTTCTCGTGACATGATTTGACATTTATTGACGCGATTTTGCATCGGCATCCATGAGTTAACATTTTAAAAATATTGAAGAAAAGCCTTGCCGGGGGATTGTCTTAGAAAAGGGGGAGATCCGTTGGAGATTCAGCCTGTTAGAAATAATGCCCCGCAGCTATACGGCAGGGTTACATTTCAAAATGAATCCCCCGGGGTTCAATGTCCTACTAGAATTTCTAACGGGGTTCACTCTTTAAACGCAGTCAGTGGCTCTTCCAATAGTTCTCCCTTTCCGAAGCGTTCTATGTGAAGGGAGGAGATGTCGAGCGTGCTCGCCGCTCCGTCTGCGATCAATTCCGAGATCACTTTTCCCACCGCAGGGCTATGCTGAAATCCGTGTCCACTAAAACCATTGGCGAGGATAAGTCCTTCAGCCTCGGGAACTTTCCCGAGAACACCATGATGATCTGGAGAGATCTCGTAAAGCCCTGCCCATCCCCTGGCGATGCGAGCTTTTTCGAGAGTCGGGACACGGTACATGGCATTCTCCGAAGTCTCGGCCATGGCTTCGTAATCGATGTTGAGGTTAAAACTCGGCTTCGGGTCCAAGGGGCCGGATAGCAGCAATCCATTCCCTTCCTGGCGGAAATACCATCCCCGGTGAAAATCAATGGTCAATGGAACAGGACGGTCGGTGAGATGGAAAGGAGCCGTAACAAAAATCTGCCTTCTTAAAGGTTTGACAGGAATTTTGATACCTGCCATCTCTCCTATAGAAGCAGCATAAGGTCCTCCGGCATTGACCACCACGGGAGCAAAAATCTCTTCGTCCTTTGTCTTGACACTCTGGATCTTCCCTTTCGTTAGGGAGATCCGGACGATCTCCATTCCTTCGTAAATTTTAACCCCTGCTCTCTTTGCGCCATTAACGAACCCGGAGAGGATTTCATTAGGGCCTGCATACCCATCCCGGGAGCAGAATGTTCCTCCCAGGATGTCGTCTGTTCTCAAGTGGGGCCAGCGCGACCTGATTTCGCCAGGACTCAAAAATTCGACAGGAATGTTAAATTTTCTTTGGAGTGCTACATTCTCCTTGAAGACCCCGATCTCCTGATCCGTGGCTGCCAAAAAAAGATACCCAATTTTTTTAAATTCTGGATTGACTCCGAATTCTTCTTCGAATTGCTCGAAGGTCTTCAATGATTCGAGTGAGAATCGAATGTTCATCTCTGTGGAAAATTGGGTTCGAATCCCTCCCACACAACGGCTGGTGGAACCTTCTCCCAATTGTCCCTTCTCGAAGATAATGATCCTCCCCGCCTTTTTCACGGCAAGATAGTAAGCAATGCTCAGGCCAATAATACCGCCTCCGATGATAACGATGTCTGCTGTTTTATCCATTGGTACCACGCATTAGAAAGCACGGGGTAATCGAATTGAACGTTTCGGCATCCTTCTTAATGTTTCACCCTTCTCTTGACGATATCCAGCAAAAAAAGCATTTCCTGGTTCTTCATCCAATAGCAACTTGCCAGATAGACTCCGATGCCGGCAATCATGCCGGCCCCCAGGAGAAAAACCTTTTCGATTGTATTTCCGGAGCCCGTCCAATCCCCTAGGGAGCAGACCAAATAAGCCATCCATCCCATAAGAAGGCTGCAGAAAAAAGTTAGCAGCATTGATTTGATATTTTTTGCTACATCTAATCCGCCCAATCTGCGATTCAGCTGCCAATAGAGAAGAATGAGGTTCAATATAGATGAGAGACCGGTGGCCAACGCCAACCCCGCATGTTTCAAAGGATGTATGAAGATAAGAATCAGGACGATATTGACCCCCAGGCAGATGAGACCGATCTTAAAAGGGGTCCACGTATCCTGAAGGGAATAGAAAGCCGGGGCTAGCACTCGGACCCCTCCGATTGCCCAGAGGCCGATCGAATAGCACAGAAGCGCTTTGGCTGTCATTTCAGTCGCAAAATAATCGAATGCGCCCCTCTGCAGAAGCAGATTTAGAATAGGAGTGCTTAATGCGATCAAACCCACCGAAGCAGGAATGCAGATAAACGAACCCAGCCGAAAGGCAAATGAGACCGTTTCTTTGAGTTCTTCGGTCTTTCCCTGAACAACCAGCGACGAAAAGCTCGGAAGCGCTGCTGTTCCGATAGCGATCACAAAAATTCCCAGGGGAAATTCCATGAGTCGACCCGCATAGAAGAGATAGGAGACGCTCCCGTCAGGAAGGGAAGTGGCAAATATCGTATCGATGACTTCGTTGATCTGATAGACGGCAGTTCCGATCAATCCCGGAATCATCAGAAATCCGATGCGTTTAATCGCCGGATGCCTGAAATTGAAATTGAATCGGAAACGAATCTTTTTTCTGCTTAAAAAGGGAAGCTGGAAGAAAAATTGAACCATTCCCCCCACAAGAACCCCTATCGCCAATGCCATCACCGGTTTTTGAAAGCGATAATAGAACAAGAGCACGGAGACAATGATCGAAAGATTGAGGAAAATGGTGGCAAACGCCGGTGCAAAGAAATGTCTGAGGGAGTTCAAAATACCCATGGAGAGAGCAAATAACCCGATAAAAAACAGGTACGGGAACATAATCCGGTTTAAGGTAACAGCCAGTTGAAATTTTTCTGAGGTTGAGGGCCATGTCCAGGCAAATATTTTGATCAAAATTGGAGAGAAGATGATTCCCAGGGCTGTCAAAACGAATAACAGGACTCCTGCAATGGTGAAGGCAATATGCGTAACTTCTTCCGATTCCTTTTCCGTTCGCTGAATGAGGTATTCTGTATAAACCGGAATAAATGAGACGGTCATCGACCCCTCTCCTACCAACCGTCTCCAGAGGTTAGGAATGCGAAAGGCGACAAAAAAAGCGTCGGTTGCCATCCCAGCCCCAAAAAAATAGGCAACAACCATATCCCTGACGAAGCCAGAGATACGGCTGAGGAGCGTTCCTGTCCCGATGAGCGTAGCTGCTTTGGTAATTTTATGATTCTCGGACATAGAGGGATCGAAAAACGAACATTCCCTTGATTACACAGATTTTAAAAAATGATTACACAGAGCTGTCCTATAGGTAGGACCGAATTCTAATCTGTGTGATCGCATTTCGTAATCGGTGTAATCAGAGATTCTGTTCTTTGGAATCTCGGAAAAACCTTGACACAAGCTATACTAAAATGTTAGAAAAATCAATAATATCATTGCAGATTGAAGAAGTAAGGGATTTATGGATTTTGAAATCCGCAATCCCTTAATTCCTGAATTCTTTAATTCATTAAGAAAAAGGAGGCTAAATTTTGGCAATCCATTTATCGGCGATCAAACGGGCAAGACAAAACGAAAAGAGGAGGCTTCGAAACCTCCACATCAGAACCACAATGAAGTCCTCTGTGAAAAAAGTGAGGGCAGCCATTGAGAAAAAAGATGTTGAAGGGGCCCAAAAGGCTTTGTCGAAGACAATCCCTCTAATCCAGAAATCTCGCTCCAAGGGTGTCTTTCATAAAAATACCACGGCCAGAAAAATCTCCCGGCTGACTCGAGAAGTCAACGCCCTTACAGTAGTTTCTAAGTAATCTTTTGTTGAAAATACATCCCCCTTTCACCTTTTCCCAATTGCCAGTGGATTCTTGGGGGTGTCTGGCCGGCAGAGGTCAATCACCAATTTCTCCATCAAAAGATCTTTTGGCCCCCGACTCCTCTTAACAGCTAGATCGGTTTGGTGACATTGTAGGATTCCTTCTTGAAGCGAAGCCTCAGAGAAATTCTTCGCCTGATCCATCAATTTCCTTATATTCCATGGAGACGTTCCCAGTTCTTTTGCCAATTCTCCCACATCTCCTTGATGAGAGCTCATCTGTTTGATCACCAGCATACTCCAATATTGCTTCGCCATCATGCTTAAGAGAACAGGGGTCGGGTCCCCAAACTTCGATCCCTCTTCTTCTTTTCTGAAAGAGACGGCTTTTGATTCCATGGCCTTTTCTAGAATTCCGAGGGCTTTTTCTAAATTTTGATGACCAATCGCATCGGTTAAATCGAAGACCGTGCTCACCTTAACCTCTGACGTAATCTCTTCCATATCAGAAATTTCAATGGTCTGTTTCTTCCCTACGCTCAAAAAGACCTTTTCCAGTGCATTGTCAACGTCATAAAGGCGATCTCCCACGACCTCAACCAAATAGTCTGCAGACTCTTCCGAAAGCGTCTTTCCCTTCTCCTTCATCCTATTCTTCATCCAGGAAACTAACGCCTTGCTCTTTAATCGTGTATATTCCGTCACTTTCCCTACCTTCTCGACCTCTTTCCGATGTCCCTTCCATGGACCCATCGTTTGACTGCACAGAACGAGGCAGGTAGAGAAAGAAGGTTTCCTTACATATTCCATCAACGCCTCTGTCTTCTCTTCATCCATACGATCTGCTTCACGAACAAGGACAAATCGATACTGAGAAAGCATGGGGACCGTTTGTGCGGCCTGGACGACCTCCTGACCGCTGTGTTCTCCCCCACTGAAGACGTGAAAATTAAACCCCCTTTCCTTTTGAGAAAGGGTCTGGTTCAGCAGTCTCTGAATCTCCTCTTCGATGAGGTAATCCTCGGGACCATAAAGAAGATAAACAGGGTAAATATCGAATCCAGGTTTCATTTCATCTCAAGAACTATTGCAAATTGGAAAATGCTAAATTTGCAATATTAATTTTGCAACGGTCTTTTTCTGCTCCCCTCATACAGATCGTACTCCAATAGCCTGCACTCGATGGGGCCATTGTAAAAAAGAATTCTTCTTCTCGTTCGCAACCCCACTTTTTTTGCCAGGTCGAGATTACCGGTAAAAACGTATCCTGTATACCCATTACATTTCTTTTTAAAAAAATCTCCAATTCCTGGGTAGGTCTCCTTTAGCTTTTCTGTTTCCCCCAGTCGTTCGCCATATTCCGGGTTTATGACAACCACTCCGTCTCCGCCTGGGACGGGGGTCCCAGAAAAATCACATACCCCGAATTCAATGAATCGCTCTACGCCTGCTGTCATCGCATTCCTCTTTGCTGATTCGACAGCCTGCTGGCTGATATCCGTGGCGATGATCCTTCCATTCAATTTATCCTTGGCTTCTGCTCTTATTTTTCTGCGGAGTGTTTTAAAAGAAGATTCATCAAATCCCTTGAGATGCATGAAACCATAATTACCTCTTAACAGACCCGGCGCCCTGCCGAGAGCGATTAAAGCGGCCTCGATGGCAAGCGTTCCGCTGCCGCACATCGGGTTAATAAAATTTCCGTCTCCCGTCCAACCGGTTGCCAAAATAACAGCCGCCGAAAGGGTCTCTTGCATCGGCGCCTTGAGAGGGATCATCCTGTAGCCGCGTTTGGAAAGAGGTTCCCCCGAGGTATCGAGGAATACTTGGCATACACTACCCGTCCAGTAGAGGTGAATCACAACTTTGTCTCTTTCAGGACCGGTATCCGGCCTCCGCCCACGCTTTTCTTTAATCCTGTCCACCACGGCATCCTTGCATCTCACATTTGCAAACCTCGAATCCTTAATCGTCGGGTTGTGAACAGAAGAAGTGACGGAGAAATAACTATCTTCCGAAATAAATTCTTCCCAAGGGATTCCGGATATCCTTTTATAGAGATCGTCAGGAGTCTTTGCATTGAATGACTCAAGCAGGAAGAGAACTCGCTGCCCTGTGCGGATCAGTAGGTTCAGTCTCAAGGTATCTTCCATCGCTCCTTCTGTCACCACCTCCGCCTTTCCCTCTGACAAGACCGCAAAGCCTAACGAGAGAATCTCCTGCCTTAGAAAAGCCGATATCCCCTTCGCACAGGTAATGACAATTCTACTCTTTCTCGTCCAAAAAGACATAAGACCTTTCCCCTTCCCATCTCCCTTAGGGAGGCGAGGGGACCGAATTTTAAAGTTCTTCCGGAGTAAAGGCGACCACCTCATCAATTTTCTCGGCATTTAAGAAAACCATGGCCAGTCGATCCACTCCCAATGCGATGCCAGCCGCCGGAGGCATCTCATCTAATTCCTCTAAGAATCTATCGGGCATGGGATAAATACACTTGCCAAGAGATTGGCGGTTCTCATTTTCTGCGTGAAATCGCCTTCTTTGCTCTTTTGCATCGACCAACTCCGAAAAACCGTTGGCCAGCTCCAAGCCGCCTATATAAAGCTCGAAACGTTCGGCCACCGTTTGATCTTGCGGTTTCAGCCGGGCCAGTGCTCCGCGCTGAGCGGGATAATCATAAATAAACGTCGGTTTTTCTAACCCCAGTCTCGGTTCAATGTCCCGAACCATGATTTCGTCAAAAAGGTTTCGCTCCAGTGCTTCTGGCACAGAGGTTTGCGTATAGCCATGAAACGCCTCCTTGACAGAGATTCTTTCCCACGGCTCAGAGAGATCGATCTCACGGCCGCGGAAAACGATCTTCTGTCCCAGGCCAATCGACTTGGCTACGGATTGAATCAATCCCTCACACTCCTCCATCAATGAACGGTAGCCGCCACCTGTCCTATACCACTCCAGAAGAGTAAATTCCGGCAGGTGTAGGCTCCCCCGCTCCTTTTCTCGCCAGCACCGGCAGATTTGAAAGATCTTCTCATACCCCGCTGCCACCATACGTTTCATGCAGAGTTCGGGCGAGGTGTGGAGGAACCATGGCCCGGAGGGAATGGCATCGATATGAGATTCTGGTGCAGGCGTGGGAATTCGGTGGGGAGTTTCTACCTCCACATAGCCTTTTCCAACAAAAAACTCCCTGATTTGCCGTAGGAGGCAGGCTCTCTGTTGAAGGTTCTCTTTACGTCTTGCAAGTGGCCAGTTTTTCGCCACGAATCTACTCTTTGACCCTTTTCGAAAATTCACCCGTTCGGGTATCAATGGTGATCAGCTCCCCCTCTTCGATGAACGGAGGAACGCGAAGCACGTAACCGGTCTCCAACGTGGCGGGCTTGAAATCCGCCTTCGAGGTATCGCCTCTCACCCAGGGCTCAGTCTTCATCACCCTAAGATTGACGAAGTTCGGCAACTCGACACCAATCGCTCTGTCTCCGAACATCAGAACCTTCACGTTCAGATTCTCAATCAGAAAGTTCTTGGCATCTCCCAGAGACTCCTCGCTGATGATGATCTGCTCGTAATTCTCGTTGTCCATGAAGTGGTAATGATCGCCTTCTTTATAAAGAAATTGCATCGCTCGTTCCTCTAACGAAGCGGGCTCGAAGGTTTCTCCTTCACGATACGTTCTATCAATACTTAAGCCGGTGATCATATTCCTCAGTTTCGTCCGATAAAGGGCCTGCCCCTTGCCGGGCTTGGAAAATTCGAATGCCGTAACGATATAGGGTTCCCCATCAATAATAACTTTCAACCCCTTTCTCAAATCGGACGCGGTATACATGACTATTTCTTTCCCCCCCCATCCTCACCTTCCCTATCCATGCGGGAAGAAAGGAATGCGAGTGTAAGATTAAAAGTTATAAAAGAAACGATTTCGAATCCGTTCCGCCATCAGTCCTGCTGTTTTTTGAATGGCAGCTTGTTTATTCGCTTCGTTGCTAACACCACTCGTCCCACTATTCTGGCTGGTAACACCACCGGATGGAGTCCGAAACCATTGGGTTTCCCGAACATCTTTCTCCACCCACAAAACCTTCCCTGTCCGGTCTTTCAGCGTTAAATCGACCAAGACATAGATTTGATATTGCGAAACAAAACCCGAATTGCCATAAGCCACTGAAGAGGTGTAAAAATGTTTGACCACCCCTTCCAAAATGGAATCTGCTTCTGCTCGACTTACGACCTTCACCCTTCTATCCTGGATGAACTCGTTCAGAAAAGCCTGAGTGAACAGAATTTCAATTCCGGGCTCAAAGGTTTGATTTTTGAAAGTGGGGATGGCAATGGAATTCAGACCGGGTGGAACATGTGTCTCCTTTCCCACCATCTGGTAGCCGCAGGCCACGAGCAGAACCAGGCAGAAAATTGATACCCATCTATAATTTCGGATTGCGGATTGCGGATTGTAGGATTTTCCAATGATTGAGTTAACGGGCAAAGATTTTAGGCTGCCATTCTGAATTCTGTCTTCTGTATTCATCTTTTCCGCTCTTAACATACAATATTGACCAGTTTTTTGGGAACGAGGATCACCCGCTTGATCTCTTTACCTTCAACCAATTTCCGGATCCTCTCGCTCTTCAGCGCCCACATTTTTACTTCCTCCTCTCCGTACGAGGCAGGAATTGTTATCCGATCCCTCAATCTTCCATTTACCTGAACGACGATCAGTATCTCATCTTCCAGAACGGCTTCCGGGTCGTAGTCCGGCCACCGGGTCTTGATGACCGATTCCCGATCTCCCAAGGCTTCCCAGAGTTCTTCCGCAAAATGGGGGGCAAAGGGCGAGAGCAAAATGACAACCGTCTCGACCGCCTCGCGCATCACCCTTCTGGAACCATCGTCGTCATTGTCTTTGATCTCAGAAACATAGATTTCGTTCACCAATTCCATGACGGCACTGATCGCGGTGTTAAAATGGAATCGTTCAATGTCTTCAGTCACCTTTTTGATCGTTTTGTGAACCTTCTGCCTCAGAGACTTTCGACCTCCGTCAAGGATCGTTCCGAAAGGAAGGGGCTTGACGTTTTGAAGATGACCATGCTGCTCATAAAAGAGCCTCCAAACCCGGTTGAGGAAACGGGCAGACCCCTCCACCCCTTGATCGCTCCAATCCAAGTCTTTCTCAGGCGGAGAAGCGAAAAGGCAAAACATCCTGGCTGTATCGGCACCGTAATTCTCAACCAAATATTCAGGGTCCACCACGTTCTTCTTGGATTTGGACATCTTCTCAAGCCTTCCGATGGAAATCTGTTCCCCGCACTTCCGACAACGAATTGTCTCCCCCTGTCCCTCCGCCTCATCGGGGAAGAGATAACCATCTTTGGGGCACTCGTATACCTCTTTGCAAACCATCCCCTGAGTCAGAAGGTTTGTGAACGGTTCATCCACACTGACCCATCCCATCTCTCTCAAAATACGAGTGAAAAATCGTGAATAGAGAAGGTGGAGAATCGCATGCTCAATTCCTCCAATGTATTGATCCACAGGCATCCAGTAATCCACCCGCTTCTTGTCTAATGGTCCCTTATCATAGTCAGGGGAAGCAAACCGATCGAAATACCAAGAGGATTCGACAAAAGTATCCATCGTGTCTGTCTCCCTTCGACCGGGCCCGCCGCACTTGGGGCATCGAGTCTCCACAAACTCCTTCACCCCTTTCAGAGGCGACTCGCCCGTCCCGGTGATCTCCACGTTGGAAGGAAGGACGACGGGAAGATCTTTTTCAGGAACGGGTATCGTCCCACATCGGTCGCAGTAAATGATCGGGATGGGTGCCCCCCAATAACGCTGCCTCGAAATACCCCAATCTCTCAATCGGTAACTGATTCTATCTCCACCGAGTCCCTTCTCATCGAGATATTGCGCGATTTTCTCTCTGGCTTTAACGCTGTCCATTCCATTAAATTGACCGGAGTTGACCAGAATGCCCTCCTCTTCGTAGGCCTCCGTCGTGGTGCGAGCATCCAATACACGATCTTCCGGCTGGACGACCATAATCAAGGGAAGTCCGAATTTCTTCGCAAATTCGAAGTCCCTCTGGTCATGGGTGGGCACGGCCATCACAGCCCCTGTTCCGTACTCCATCAAAACAAAATTGGCGACGAAAATGGGCATCCTGGCCTGGGTCATCGGGTTCAGGCAAGAGCCTCCGGTGAAAACACCCTCCTTTTCCGCGGTCTCGGCGGTCCTCTTCGCCTTGTCCTGCCGTCTCATCTTTTCGACGAATTCTCTTACAACCTGCTCTTGGCCAGTCCCTTTTGACAGACTCAGGGCAAGCGGATGCTCGGGGGCCAAACTCATGAAGGTCGCACCGAATACCGTGTCCTGTCGTGTCGTGAAAACTTTGATAATGTCTTTCGAGTTCTCTAGGGGAAAGTGGATTTCGGCGCCGATCGACTTTCCAATCCAGTTGCGTTGCATGGTGAGGACACGCTCAGGCCATCCAGGAAGCTTATCACACCATTCCAGGAGTTCTTCCGCGTAGGCCGTAATCTTGAAGAACCACTGATCCAGCTCTTTCTGTATGACCCCCGGATCATCGGCATGACCCCGCCAGCATGTCCCGTCGCTCATCACCTGTTCATTGGCCAAAACGGTCTTGCAGATCTCGCACCAATTGACAAAGGACCTCTTCTTATAGGCCAGTCCTTTCTCATACATCCTGACAAAGAAGAGCTGTTCCCAT
The DNA here is from genome assembly GCA_002311635.1 of Syntrophaceae bacterium UBA1163. Classification (GTDB taxonomy): domain Bacteria; phylum Desulfobacterota; class BSN033; order BSN033; family UBA1163; genus UBA1163. The sequence continues at coordinate 21,845 of DBZJ01000151.1, read as the reverse complement.
TTGTAATACGAGACATCGGAGGTGGCGAACTCCCGATCCCAATCATAGCTGAAGCCCATCCGCTTGAGTTGATTCCTCATATAATCAATGTTCTCATAAGTCCACTTGGCTGGATGAACCCCATGGTCAATCGCAGCATTTTCCGCAGGCATGCCAAAGGCGTCCCACCCCATGGGGTGGAGGACATTAAAGCCTTTCATCTTTTTGTAGCGAGCCAAGACATCGCCGATGGAGTAATTCCTGACATGGCCCATATGGATCTTGCCCGACGGATAGGGGAACATCTCAAGAAGGTAATACTTCTCCTTCTTGGGATCTTCTGTCACCTTAAAGAGATTCTGCTCTTCCCAGATCTTCTGCCACTTCTCCTCAATCTCTTTGTGGCGATAACGCTCGTCCATGCCTTGCCCCGTCAATATTCGTGTCCGACATCCGTGTCACGTGTCCGCAAATTTTTATTCGGAATTACAAAGTATTTTTCTAGAGATAAGTTCTTATATTTTAACGGTCACGGTCACGAGACACGGGCACGGTCTTTATCCTCTCATCATTCTTCGGATGCGAAGTCTTAATGCATTAAGCCGGATGAACCCTTCCGCATCCTTCTGATTATAAACGGTATCCTTCTCGAAAGTGGCAAATGCCCCGTGGTAGAGAGATTTCTCGGATTTCCTGCCAACCACGGTGCAGTTTCCCTTGTAGAGCTTCAGGCGCACGGTTCCAGTCACCTTCTTCTGCGTCTCCTCGATCGCCCCTCTCAGAATGTCCATCTCCGGCGAAAACCAGTATCCATAATAGATCAACTCCGATATCTTGGGGATCAAGCTATCCCGAAAATGCATGACCTCCCTATCCATGGTGATGGATTCCATGGCTCGATGGGCGATATGAAGGATGGTCCCTCCGGGAGTTTCATAGACTCCTCTTGATTTCATTCCGACATAACGATTCTCCACCATATCGACCCGACCGATTCCGTTTTGACCTCCGATCTCATTCAACCGAGTTAACAGTGCCGCTGGAGAAAGGGATGCTCCGTCAATCCGTTTTGGAACACCATCTTCAAAATCGATTTCAATATGGGTTGGACGGTCGGGTGCTTTCTCCGGAGAAACCGAGAGGATAAACATATTCTCAGGAGCCTCGGACCAGGGATCCTCCAGAATTCCTCCTTCGAAGCTGATATGAAGAAGATTTCGGTCGGAGGAATAGGGCTTCTCTTTTGTCACCGGAACGGGGATCCGGTTCTCCCGGGCGTAGGCGATCAGCTCTTCTCTTGACTTGAACTCCCATTCCCTCCAGGGAGAGATCACCCGGATGTAAGGATTAAGCGCATAGTAGGTCAGTTCAAATCGGACTTGATCATTTCCCTTACCCGTGGATCCGTGAGCCACGGCGTCAGCCCCCTCCAACTGGGCGATCTCCACCTGTCTCTTGGCAATTAGAGGCCGGGCGATGGAAGTACCGAGGAGATAAGTTCCTTCATAGATGGCATTCGCTTTGATGGCGGTAAAGACATACTCTCGAACGAACTCCTCTCGGAGATCCTCGACGTAGACCTTAGTGGCGCCTGTAGCCCTGGCCTTTTCTTCCAGGTGATCCAACTCTTCAGCCTGCCCGATATCTGCAGTGAAGGCGATCACCTCGCACCCATACTGGTTCTTCAACCATTTTAGAATGATAGAGGTATCCAGGCCTCCTGAATAGGCGAGGACGACCTTCTTAACCCCGCTTTTCATTGAAACCCTCCAAATTTCGGATTTCGAAATCTAAATTCCGCGATCAGCAATCCGCATTCCCCAATTAAGATATGCCCCTAAAGACTTCCTCCAACGCTGTGACGACCCGGTCGATTTCTTCCTTCGTGATAATCAGCGGAGGAAGAAACCGGAGTACATTCCCCATGGTGCAGTTGATAAGAATCTTTTTCTTCAGCATCTCCTTCACAACGGAACTGCCGTCCATTTTCAGTTCGATGCCGAGGATCAATCCTTTTCCTCGAACCTCTTTAACAAAAGGAAATTTCTTCTTGACCCCCTCAAGCCGGGAGAGGAAATACTCTCCCATCTTCTGGCAATTTTCCAAAATCCCCTCTTCTAACATCGTTGTCAGGGTTGCCACACCGGCAGACGTGGCTAAAGGATTTCCCCCGAAGGTGGAAGCATGATCACCTGGTCTGAAGCTCTCCTCGACCCCCTTCCGAATCAGCAGAGCTCCGATGGGAACCCCGCTTGCCAGAGACTTAGCAAGCGTGAGCATATCGGGCTCTACCCCATCATGCTCATAAGCGAAAAGCTTCCCGGTTCGGCCTATCCCCACCTGAACCTCATCGAAGATGAGGAGAAGTCCTTTCTCATTGCAGATCTCCCGGAGAGCTTTGAGATAGCCCTCTGACGGACAATTCACTCCCCCTTCTCCTTGAATAGGCTCCAGCATGACCGCACAGGTTTTCGAATCGATGCTATTTCTCACTGCCTGGATATCATCGAAAGGGACATACTTAAAACCGGGCATCAGAGGCTCATAGCCTTTATGGAACTTTTCTTGACCTGTTGCGGTCAGCGTTGCCAGGGTCCGGCCGTGGAAGGACCGCTCCATGGTGATGATTTCGTACCGATCCTTTCCCATTTTTTCCTTCGCATATTTCCGAGCCAATTTGAACGCTCCCTCGTTGGCCTCAGCGCCGCTATTGCAGAAGAAGACTTTATCGGCAAAAGAGTGCTGGCAAAGAAGGGAAGCCAATTGAATCTGCGGCTCGATATAATAGAAGTTTGAGACATGGATCAATTTCTCTGCCTGTGCTTGAATGGCGCGAACGACCTTTGGATGACAGTGCCCCAAATTGCACACCGCGAGGCCTGAGACGAAATCAAGGTATTCGTCGCCCTCTTTATCCCAAACCCGGCTGCCCTTCCCCCTGACCAAAAGAACAGGATAACGGGCGTACGTATGGGCCACATATTTTTCCGACAACATCATCAAGGTTTGAGAATCCATGAGCATCCCTTCAATAAAAGGGTTCAAGGATTCGAGGAGTCAAGGGTTCAAGTTTTTACAATCAAAAAGGAAACTCCCTCGTCATTTCCCCTATACAATTCACTTGACCCCTTGACCCCTAGACCCCTAGACCCCTTCGATCATCTCGGTTCCTTATAAATCTGTGTGCCGATCCCGACATCCGTAAAGATCTCCAGCAGGATGGCATGCTCCACCCTTCCGTCAATGATGTGGGTTTTGGCCACCCCTTTTTCTAAGGCGTGGAGGCAGCAATTGACCTTTGGGATCATCCCTGATGAGATGACCTTTTGAGCAATGAATCGCTTTGCCTGCTTGGCATTGAGCGTGGGGATCAGCCGATGTCTCTCATCCATTACCCCATCCACGTCGGTAAGTAGAATCAATTTCTCTGCTTTCAACGCAGACGCGATCTCTCCGGCCACCAGATCCGCATTGATATTATAGGTCTCCCCCTCTTCCCCTACGCCGACCGGTGCGATGACCGGGACGAAATTGTCCTTCTCCAGGGCCTCGATCACTCCGGGGTTGATCGCCTTTACCTCCCCTACCATTCCGATATCAATGACTTCTGGCATTCCACCCTTATTTGTCCCCCTCGTTAGCTTCAGTTTTTTGGCAGTGATGAGACCCCCGTCTTTTCCGCTCAATCCGACGGCTTTCCCTCCCTGCTGGTTGATCAGCGATACAATTTCTTTATTTACCTTGCCGACGAGAACCATCTCTACTACATCCATCGTCTCTCCATCCGTCACTCTCATCCCCTGTATGAATTGGGACTTTTTCCCCACCTTGGCCAACATTTCACCGATTTGAGGCCCTCCACCATGGACGACCACAGGATGGATACCGATGTATTTCAAAAGGACGAGGTCGAGGGCAAAGCTCCGCTTCATCCCTTCTTCTTCCATCGCGCTTCCGCCATACTTGACCACGACGGTTTTGTCATGGAATCTCTGAATATAGGGAAGGGCTTCCACTAGCACCTTTGCCTTATTAATGGAGTTTTGCATGCTTTAATCCCTCGCGATTCGTGCCTGTACGCCGAGGTGCCAGCGCTTCGCCTGCCTGCGCGAAGCCGCTTCGGCGAAGACAGGGCACGCGGGCGTGAATCGTGACTCGTGTCGTAAACCGGACACGAAACACGGACACGTGACACGTGTTTACAAAATATACCGGCTCAGGTCTTCGTCCTCCACGAAGCCTTTCAGCTTTTCGCGAACATATTTCGCATCGATCACCATGCTTTTCCCAGACATCTCCGGGGCATCGAACGAAATCTCATCCAGCAATTTTTCCATCATGGTATAAAGCCGCCGGGCTCCGATGTTCTCCGTTCTCTCATTAATTAACGCTGCCATCTCGGCAATTTCTGCAATGCCATCCTCTGTAAATTTCACCTTGACCGACTCCGTCTCTAGCAATGCCGTGTACTGTTTGATCAGGGCGTTTTCCGGCTCGGTGAGGATTCGCACGAGATCTCCCCTGCCCAAGGAATCCAATTCAACACGGATCGGAAACCTGCCCTGAAGTTCAGGGATAAGGTCCGAGGGTTTGGAAACGTGGAAGGCCCCGGCGGCAACGAATAAAATATGGTCCGTCCTAACCATCCCGTATTTCGTCGTCACCGTTGTTCCTTCCACAATCGGCAGGATATCCCTCTGAACGCCTTCCCGAGAGACATCCGGACCAAAGCTGGATTCCCTCCCTGCAATCTTGTCGATTTCATCAAGGAAAATGATCCCCGATTGTTCCACACGCTCAACCGCCTGTTTGATCACGGAGTCCATGTCGATCAGCTTATACGCTTCCTCCTGGGAGAGGATGGTGAGTGCTTCCGCAACCTTCACCTTTCTCTGCTTCTTCTTTTTCGGGAAGAGGCTCCCGAACATATCCTTGATGTTCACATCCATTTCTTCCAATCCTGAGGCCGAAAAGATCTCAACGATGGGAAGGTTTCGATCCACCACCTCCACCTCCACATACTTCTCGCTGAGCTTCCCGGCCTTCAGCAACTTTCGAAGTTTTTCACGGGTGTCTTGCTGATCTTCGCCTTCCTTCTGTGTCCCCTTCCTGGGGGACGGGAGAAGCAGATCCAAGAGCCTCTCTTCAGCCATCTCATCCGCTCTCTGCTGGACCTTGCGCGACTCCTCTGCTTTCATCATATTGACGGCCAGCTCCGTGAGATCCCGGATCATCGACTCCACGTCCCGGCCGACATAACCCACTTCTGTGAATTTTGACGCCTCGATCTTCAGAAAAGGAGCCTGCGCTAATTTCGCCAGCCTTCGGGCGATCTCGGTCTTGCCGACACCCGTGGGACCAATCATGATGATATTTTTGGGAGCGATCTCGTCCCGGAGGGGCTCCGGAACCTGTTGACGCCTCCAGCGGTTTCTCAGTGCAATCGCCACCGCCCTCTTCGCATCCTTCTGCCCGACGATGTATTTATCCAGTTCTGAAACGATCTCACGGGGCGTGAAGGTCTTCATCACAATTCCTCCACGATGATTTGATCATTCGTATAAATGCAGATGGAGGCGGCGATCTTCATGGCTTCGACAGCGATGGCCTTCGCATCCAAGCTTGAAAACTCGGTCAGCGCCTTGGCTGCGGCATGGGCATAAGGACCGCCACTCCCAATGGCTGTCACTCCGTCGTCGGGCTCGATGACATCCCCATTCCCTGAGATGACGAGCGTATGTTCAGCGTCGGCGACAATGAGCAACGCCTCGAGCCTCCGGAGAATCCGATCCGTGCGCCAATCCTTGGCCAACTCTACGGCCGCCCTGAGTAGGTTCCCGCTGAACTGATCCAGCTTTTCCTCAAACTTTGCAAAAAGGGTGAAGGCATCCGCCGTGGCCCCTGCAAAACCGGCGAGAACCTTATCATTGTAAATCCTTCGCACCTTCGTGGCGGTATGCTTCATGATAGTGTTTTCAAGAGACACCTGCCCGTCCCCTGCCATGACCACCTTCCCTTTGTGTCGAACGGATAAGACGGTAGTGCTACGTATCTTTTGTATTCCTTCGGCCTTCATTTTCATCTCTTTGCCAGCTTTCCTCAGTTTTATGGATTTAAAAACCTAAATTCCAATCTCCAAATCCCAAATAAATGCTACATGACGCGCTCGTTAAGAGATATCCTTCCCTTCACCCCGCCCCTTCCTACCGGCAGGCAGGCTCTCACGCGAGGGGAGAGGGGATAATCAATTTATTTATCATTTTTCCGGCCCGCATTCCTGAAGCTGCGGGGATGGGCCTTGTCATAGACCTCCATCAATTTCCCCATGCTGACGTGCGTATATCTTTGGGTGGTCGAGAGACTCGAATGCCCTAACATCTCCTGAATCTCTCGGATATCGGCCCCTGCATCTAAAAGATGCGTCGCAAACGTGTGGCGAAGACTGTGGGGGCTGACTTTCCGGAAAATGCCCGAACGTCTCGAATATCCCTCCATCAGTCTTCCTACGCTCCGTGCCGTCAATCTCCCTCCTAAGGAGTTAACAAAAATGGGTTCGTCTCCCTCCACTATTTTTCGTTCTTTCAGATAAGCCACCAATGCCTCTATAGCCTTCGCGCCAACCGGAACGATACGCTCTTTCCGTCCCTTTCCCATCACTTTCACGATGCCCAAATCCAAGTCTAATTGATTCGAATTCAACCCAACCAGTTCACTCACACGCAACCCGCTGGAATAGAGAAGCTCCAAAATGGCTCGATCTCTCAGCCCCTTTTCCCTTGATCCTTCTGAAAACTTCTCAGAAATCGTCTCGGGTGACTCCATCAGCCGGAAGGCCTCATCCACCGTCAGAGTGGTTGGAAGGGTTTTCTCTATCTTCGGAGTGGAAACGCTCTTGGCCGGGTTAGAAGGAATCACCTGCTCCCTGACCAAATACTTATAAAAAGACCGCAGCGTTGAAATCTTCCTCGCAATAGAACTCTTTCTATTTTTCCGGTGGAGAAAGCTCAAATATTTCCGAATGTCTATCCGATCCACTTTTTCGATCTCTACCTTGCCCGCAGGGCTGAGAACCATTCCTGAATTCTTCAAAAAATCCTGAAACCCTTCCAAATCCCTCCGATAACATCGGCAGGTGTGAGGTGAAGCATTTTTCTCTACGGATAGATAATGGATAAATTGGTGGATAAAGCCATGCTTCTCAGCATTTCGAGAAACCATTCATCTCCCCGTTTGTTGTCTCCTCAAACATAATGTAACTTATGAAAATATTACTAAAATTTTATTTTATAACACAATCATGAGATTTATCAATATTTTTCTCATTGACATTCTCTAAGTTTCTCGTATACACTTCAATTAATAGCATCATTTTAGAAAAAGGAGGTGATAAGAATGGCAGAACCGAGAGTCGCGAGGGTTACGGAAATCATTGCAGGTTCTCCAAAGGGTTTTGAGGAGGCCATTAAGGTCGGTTTCGCAAGAGCGACAAAGACCTTAAGGGGTATCACTGGAATGCGTGTGGACGAAATGCGGGTGGCAGTGGAGAATTCTAAGATTATTGAATACCGGGTCAGGCTGGAAATCATTTTCGTCCTCGAAACATAGTCACTTTATGCCTACCGTTTGACACTCTTGGCCACCAGCAGGCAAGGGCGAAGGGAGAATAAAGATTGAAAGGCCCTATCCTCAGTGTTGAGGTAGGGCCTTTTTGCCTTCGGATTTCGTTTTCTTATTAAATGGCGAAAAACCCGAGAAACTAAGGGCTTACCTTTTCTCCCTTATGACTTTGAGCAGTTCTTGGTTGCTTACGATTGCGGTTCCGACCTTTCCCACGACAATCCCCGCCGCATAGTTCGCTAAACTCGCAGCATCTTTAACACTCACATGAAGTCCTGTCCCTAAAGCAAGAGCCATCGTTCCAATCACGGTATCTCCCGCTCCGGTCACATCATAGACCTCCTTAGCAACCGTGGGGACAGGATAGGGTTTTTGATGAGGTTCGAAAATCGTCATTCCCTTTTCCCCCTGGGTGATCACTAAGGCATTACACTTTAGCCGCTTCAACAGGCTTCTGCCAATTTTCTCCACTGAGACCTGATCGGTGACAGGGATCCTTGACGCTTCACTCGCTTCATTGGTATTCGGCGTAATCACGGTGGCCCCTTTGAAAAAGAAGAAATTTTTTACTTTCGGGTCAACCATGATCAACTTCCTCGATTGCCTGGCCCTGCTGATAATGGTTTGGATCAGCTTTCTCGTCAGTAAACCTTTGCCATAATCAGAAAAAACGACTCCGTCAAAATCTTCCATCTTCTCCGTCAAGAACTTTGAAAGATTTCTGAAAGTAGAGGCCCTGGGGTGATCGGTCGTCTCCCGATCGACCCGGACCAATTTATGGTAATGAGGGTGATGGGCGATGATCCTGGTTTTCACCGTTGTCTGTCTTCCTTGTTCAAAAAAAATCCCTTGGGTTTGGATCCCCCCTTCAGCAATCCTTCTGTACATCTTTCGCCCATTTTCGTCATCACCCACGATGCCGCAGAGCGATACGGCTCCTCCAAGGGAACGAATATTATGGGCAACATTGGCCGCCCCGCCAAGATTAAAATCCTCTGCCTCCGCGATGATCACTGGAACGGGAGCCTCCGGGGATATGCGAGAGACCTTCCCGAAAATGGATCGATCCATCATGATGTCACCCACGACTAAAAGTTTGACCCTCGGAAACCTTTTCAGTATGGATTCCAACTTTTTCCGCTGTTTTGTCCTGATCATCTTATTTGTCCTTTAAGAGTATTCTCGCCTTTGAAAAAAATTCAGCCGTCTTCTTCAGCCCGATCTCGACCCCAACCGTTGGTTCATAACCCACAATTTCTTTTCCCTTGCGGATGTCGGCCAGGGAGTGCTTCACATCTCCTTTCCGGGGCTCTTGATAAAGAGGAAATATCTTCGACCCAAGAATCTCTTTTAAAACATTCAACAATTGATTCAGCGAGATTCTTTTCCCACAAGCAATATTAATGGCCTCTCCATGGAGGTGTTCTGCGGACATGGCGAGAAGATTGGCCTGAACCACATTCTCAATGTAAGTAAAATCCCGAGACTGCTCTCCATCCCCAAAGATAACCGGAGGGCGATCTTGAACCAGGGCGTCGATAAACTTCGGGATGACGGCGGAGTAAAGGGAGTTCGGGTCTTGTTTCGGCCCAAAGATATTGAAATACCTCAGGGAGATGGTTTCGAGGCCATAGAGCTGGTAAAAGAGCCGGCAATAGTGTTCTCCGACGTATTTCTGTAAGGCATAGGGCGAGAGAGGATTCGTGGGCATCTCCTCGTGTTTGGGCAACGTGGGAGTATCGCCGTAGACTGAAGAAGAGGAGGCATAGATGACCCTTTTCACCCCTTTTCCCCTGGCAGCAAGAAGAATATTTAAAGTCCCTCCCACATTGACCGCGTTCGAAGTCTCCGGGTCCTCCACAGAACGTTGAACCGACGGGAGGGCGCCCTGATGAAATACATATTCCATTCCCTCCACCGCCTTTTGGCAGGTATCGAGGTCACGGATGTCTCCTTCGATAACCTTTAGCGAAGGATATTTCTCATCAAAGATCAGATTTTCTCTTTTGCCGGTTGAAAAATCGTCGAGGACTCGAACAAAGTGCCCCCTTCTGAGCAACTCCTCCGTCAGGTTCGACCCGATAAACCCCGCCCCGCCAGTCACTAACACCTTTGACATGCTGGTCTCCCGTTGGTTCTATTTAACAAAATGGTCTCGATTTATCAAGAAATTATATCGCTCTATAGCCTATCGATGTAGAAAAAACAGGAAAACAGTTGACGGAGACCTTTATTATTCGGCGCCCTTTCCCTCGATCAATTTGACCGTTCGATCTGCTGCCAATCGAACACCCCTCGGATTCCAATGGCTATCATCGAGGAAAAAAAGGAGGGCTGAATTTTTTCGGTATTCTTCTTCAAACGCTTTTTGGGTATCAACGGTTTCAACCTTTCTCTTCTTCAGCTCTCGTATCAGCAGTTCTAAAAATACAGGTCTTCGGGGGTCTGGCAGGAAATCATGGTAAATATTCTCTTTGTTGGGGATCGGAAGAAAGATAAAGCGAATATTCCTTTTTCTCAGAATCTGGTCACAGGCCTCTATAGTTTCGACTGCTTTTCGGAAACGCTCATAGGGTACCTCTTTATTGGCTGCCTCCCCTTGGACAAAGAGCATGGGGCCAAACTTCGAAGGAAAATGATAATTATCTTTCAGTGTTCCATTTCCCACTTTTGCCCTCACATAGTACAGCATATTCATTTTGAAAAGACGGTCGAGCATGACCCCTACGAATTGAACCGATCTGATTTGCGTTAATTTATCTCTCCATTCATAAAAAGAATGAAATCGCTCCCTCCTTTTGGACAGTTTGGGAAACGGTATATTGACGATATCTCTCTCAATGTAAGAAACAATGACCACCTGAGGAGGATCTTTCTGGAATCGCAAATCCTTTAAGAAGGTATTGATCGATCCTGCCGGCGCGTAAGGATATACAGGGACTTTCAATTGTTCTTCTAAGACTTCAGAGAGCATTTGTTCTTGTGTCAGTCCAACGCCGGCAATATTTGAATCGCCGATGATGACTACCTGTGGCTTCATCCCTTCGGTATCTTTCTTTCGGAAGCCATAGCGATCTGTTATCCATTTCACCCTTTTGGGAATAGCAAAAGAGGTATGACGCGCTAAATCCCCGCTGATTTCCAATTTTGTTATATCCATACAGGGATAAAAATGCCCGGACAAAATTGAGTGAATTTTTCTGATGACCAAGGCCTCCCAGACCCGAAAAGTGAAAAAATCAATCGGCAAGACGAACAGTTCAACTCCCACCACGATAAGGAAGGGAGACAAGAAGAGGAGAGATCTCAAAAAGAATCTTTTCATAAATCCTAGCCAAACATACTTGAAATTTTTCCCTCACCCTTGCCCTCTCCCCAACGGACGGAGGGAGTAAGGGGCACGTACCGCGTTAAAATTGAAAATAGATAAATTCTTTAGTCCCAAAATTGCCAAACAGGAGGATGGCCACAACCATTGAATAATAAACGGCCCACCTCAGACCTATCCGCTTCTCGGACAACCATTGGTCGAAATGATTGTCTTCTTGCGAGAGATGGATGAGCAACAAGACTCCAACTGAAACAACTCCCACTACCAAATGAAATTTCAGCGGGCCGAAAAACGGGGCGGCCTTAAGTGTCCGAACAACGAGGCCTCCCCATCCTATGAATAGATGCGAGATGATATAGAGAGCATCCGAAATGCTATTTGCCCTGAAGAATATCCACGCAAAACATACCAACGAGAACGTAACCGTTACCTTGAAATAATTATGAAGTCTCGGAACTCGATCAAGACCCATGGCCTTATGGATCTTTTCTCTTATATCTCGCGTGAAAGCAGAAAAAACGAGATACAGTCCATGTAACCCTCCCCAGACGATAAATGTCCAATTGGCTCCGTGCCATAACCCACAGATCAACAAGACTACAAATAAATTGATATACCACCTTGGAATGGAAACTCGGTTCCCTCCCATTGAAATATAGAGATAATCTCGAAACCATGTGGAGAGAGAAATGTGCCATCTTCTCCAGAATTCGGGGATGGATTTCGAAAAATAGGGGCGATTAAAATTATCCATGGTGGTGAATCCCATGACCTGGGCCGCTCCGATGGCGATATCAGAATAGCCCGCAAAATCGCAATAAATCTGGAAGGCGAAGAATAAGGTGGCCAGGACGAGGCCGACCCCGGAATGATGAGTCGGGTCGTTATAAACAGCATCCACCAAGGGGGCCAAATTGTCCGCGATCACCATTTTTTGGAAAAGCCCCCAGAGCATCAATTTCAATCCGTTCGTTACTCTCCAATAGTCAAAATCACATTTTCCGATCAACTGGGGCAAAAACCTTTTCGCCCTTTCAATGGGCCCAGCCAACAATTGAGGGAAGAAAGCCACATAGAGTGCATAATACCCCAAGTGCTTTTCGGGGGGCTGGTCCCCCCGATAGACATCGATGGCGTAGCTCAAGTTTTTAAACGTGTAAAATGAAATACCAATAGGTAAAAGAACATTTAGCGCAGGGTTTCCGTAAAACAGATTGTAATGTTGAAGGACGACTCTCAAGGAGTCATTGAAAAAATTGTAATACTTAAATACAAACAAACACCCGAGGTTGAAAAAGAGACTGAGGATGAGTACGGTCTTTCTCTTTGATTTCGTGGCAATTTTAGCCATCCGAAGGCCGGCATAATAGGTGATTAAGGTTGTGATGATGATTAAAATGACATAGGCTGGCTTCCACGAAATATAGAAATAATAACTTGCGCCAAGAAGTAATATCCATCGGAAACGGTAAGGGATCGCGAAATACATTCCCATCACGATGATGAAAAAAAATAAGAATCGCATGGAGTTAAACAGCATGGTTTGTTACCCCGATTCCCACTGTTTGAATGGCTTCAAAGAACTATAAGGGGGTCCTGTCGGGAGGAAGACACCGCCTCCTCAATTCTTTGAATTCCATTTCCAAAAGAGCATATCGTTGGGCCAGATCTTTATTCTGCCCCGTTAACTTAGAAATCACAACGGAGAAATGGAAGACGATGAGGAGGAGAAAGAAAAAAGAGATTAACACCACCGCAGACAAATAGAATATACCACTGATTTTAGCAAAAAACTGGGAGAGAAAAAACTCGGGCCATAAGCTGAGTACCAAAACCACTATTCCCGTAAAAAGCCAAAGGATTGCATATTCTTCCCGAAGCCTTTTCTTTCTAATCAGCTCGAAGGTGGTTAAGAGTAGAAGCATACTAAGCACACCAACAATGATCTGAATCTTGAATAACATGGCTATCCCTCCTGTTCCAAAAGGGGTGGCTTCTTAAAACAATCCACAAAAATCGCTAATAGAACCTTTACCATATAGTAGATAGACCTGATTTTCGTAATCGAAGACTCCCCGGAATACCTCTCGCTCATCCCGACCGGAACTTCTCCCATCTTTAAATGACATTGATGGAGCAAGATTACGACTTCTGGTTCCGGATAATCCTGGGGATAATCTAATGCAAATAGTTGAATTGCCTTTCGGTTCGATGCCCTAAATCCAGAAGTGGGGTCTGTAATCCTCTGCCTCGCAATTGTTGAGATCACTCCAGAAAAAATTGCAATGCCAATCCTTCTCATTATTGAGCCTTTATATCCCGAACCTCCAATGAAGCGCGAACCAATGGCCACGTCGACCTTTTCCACCTCCAAAGCATGGAGGAGTTTCTGAATCTCCTTGGGGTCATGCTGACCATCTGCATCCACCTGAATCGCGATATCATAACCCTTCTCATAAGCGAATTTATAACCGGCCTGCATGGCTCCACCAATCCCCAGATTAAAAGGAAGGTCCAGAACAACGGCTCCTTTAGACTGAGCTATTTCCGAAGTCAGATCAGTAGAACCATCGTTCACCACTAACACTTCAGCCTGCGGAAGATCGGCATGAACTTCCTCTACCACCTTCCCAGCCGACCCCTCCTCATTGTATGCAGGGACAATCACTAAGATCTTTTTCCGATTCTCCATGGAGACTATTTTTATCAGATCGATCCCACTTTATCAAGTTAAAAACCTTTGAAAGACGAGAGGCAAAATATTCCTTGACAAATAACCTATGTTCGGGTACACTCCGGTAACACTCTTATAGGAGTGTCACATGAAAACAGAAAAAAACAAGGTGACCATCAAAATCCCAAGGTCTCTTTACGAGAACCTTGGTAAAATCATTGAGGCGGGCGGTTTTAATTCTGTCACTGAATTCATTGTCTACGTATTGCGGAACCTCATCTCTTCGAGATCCGTGAAGAAGGAACCTTCTCTCTCGCAGGAAGAAATCGATCTAATTAAAAAGCGATTAAAATCTCTGGGATACTTATAAAGGCTTTTGTCCAAAACAGGTGATTGAACCCTCATTTAAAAGGGGGATGGAAGGATGTGGTTTAGAAACAGACTTATCGGCTTCATCTTCGGGTTGGTTCTTTTCCTCATGATGGCGCCTGCTGTCTGCGGCCAGGAAAGGGTAAACGGAAATAGGCCTGGCTCTTCCAGGATTATTATTGCCCTTGAGGGCACGGTCAGAGTATCAGGTGCCTGGGCCCTCTACCCGATGATGGTTAAGTGGGCGGACGAGTTCAGAAACGTTTATCCCAAAGTAAGGGTTGATATCTCTGCCGGAGGGGCCGGCAAAGGTGTTACCGATGCCCTGGTTGGTCTTGTAAATGTCGGGATGGTTTCCAGAGAGATTACGCAAGAAGAAGTGAGACAAGGTGCATTTTATGTTCCTGTAGTGAAAGACGCGGTATTTCCAATGATGAGTGATCAGAACCCGGTTTTCCATAACGGTTTGTCTCAAAAGGGGATCAAAAAAAAGACCTTTATTGACCTTTGGATAAAAGGCAGGGATATGACATGGGGCGAAATTGCTGGAAGTGACTCAAAATACAAAGTCCATGTCTACACGCGATCGGACTCCTGTGGCGCCGCAGAGACATGGGCACAATATCTGGGAGGGAAAAGACAGGAAGACCTTCAAGGCATCGGTGTTTATGGGGATCCTGGACTTGCTGAGGCTGTACGAAAAGACCCTCTCGGCACCGGCTACAACAATCTCAATTATACTTTCGATTTTAAAACGGGCCTGCCGTGCAAAGGTCTCCGTGTCGTTCCTGTTGATTTGAACGAAAATGGGAAGATTGATCCGGAAGAAGACCTAAAAACAAAAAACAAGGCCGTTCAGGCGATTGCGTCCGGGGTCTATCCTTCCCCGCTGGCAAGAAACCTCTATCTCCTGACGAAAAATAGTTTCAAGGGTCTCACCAGGGAATTTGTCCGCTGGATTTTGACGGACGGTCAGAAATATGTTGATGAGACGGGATATATTCCGCTGACAAAAATCCAGGTCAATGGGGCATTAAAAAAACTGGAGATTAACCCGTAATATTTGAGAAGGTTCGGAGGATTCCGACGAAATGCATTGGAGACAGATCAAGGACCGGCTTTCTGCCAAATCGATGATTTTAGCCGTGGCGTTTGCCAACTCGCTTGTCTTGCTGGTCGGTCTTGGCCTGTTGATCAAATCGATTCCTATTCTCGAAAAAAAATCGCTCTTCCATCTCCTACTGTCTTCTAACTGGCATCCGCTAAGGGGTGAATTCGGATTTTATCCATTTATTGTCGGAACGCTGGAAGTCACCGCTATCGCCATGATCCTGGCTGTCCCGGTCTGCCTTTTAAGTGCCATCTATCTTTCAGAATACGCACATCACCGTCTGAGAGAGATCGCCCGTATCACCGTGGACATTATGGCAGCCATTCCCTCCGTCATCTACGGACTCTGGGGAGTGATTGTGGTGGTGCCTTTCGTATGTCTTCTCGGAAAGTGGCTGAATACCCCGACCACGGGTTACAGCCTCCTGGCCGGAGGAATCATTCTCGCTATTATGGCTTCTCCCATCATTATTTCCGTATCGCTGGAAGTGCTTCGAACGGTGCCCATCCAGGCCAGGGAGGCAGCCCTGGCTTTAGGAACAACAAGGTGGGAAGCCATCAAGCATGTCGTCCTGAGGAACGCTTTTCATGGCATTCTATCAGCCGTCATTCTTGGATTTGCGCGCGCATTTGGCGAAACCATTGCCGTCCTGATGATTGTGGGAAACGTCCCCAAAGTTCCAACCTCTGTTTTTGATCCTGCATACCCTCTTCCGGCTTTGCTGGCGAACAACTACGGCGAGATGATGTCCATCCCGCTCTACAATTCCGCACTCTTGCTTTCGGCCCTGATTCTGCTGTTGGTGGTCAGCGCCTTCAATATGACAGCTCACCTGACGCTGATGCGGGTCGAAAAAAGGTAACTTCACGTGAAATCAAGAAAGATTGAAGAATCCGTTCTCAAGCTTTTGATGATTGCCTCCATCACGATGGTTCTCGCTGTTCTTGCCGGCATTCTGGTCGTCATTGTGGTGCAGGGGGCCTCGGCTCTCAACCTATCAATGCTCATTCAAACCCCGCAAGGCGGCTACTACCTCGGAAAAGAGGGGGGGGGTTGCAAATGCCATTGTCGGATCCCTCTGCCTTGCGTTTGGCGCTTCGTTATTATCTTTCCTGTTAGGGCTTCCCATCGCCTTTGCCTTACAGAAGGAATATATAAGCCGTCGTCTTGCCCAAATCACCAGGCTTTCTCTCGACATTCTCTGGGGAACCCCTTCTATTGTTTATGGAGCCTTCGGCTTTATCATTATGGTTTACCTGGGGTTGAGGGCTTCTCTGCTGGGTGGAATCATTGCCCTGACCCTTCTCATGCTGCCGATCATGGTACGGTCCATTGATGAAGTCATTCGTATGACGCCTCCTGAATTGAAAGAGGCTTCTTATGCCATGGGAGCCACAAGAATCGAGACCACCTTCAAGGTGGTCCTGAGGCAGGCGCTGCCCGGGATGATCACAGGGGTTCTCCTTGCTTTCGGCCGCGGGATCGGAGATGCGGCCTCTATTCTATTTACGACCGGCTACACGGATTACATCCCTCGGTCTCTCTTCGATCCGGTCGCTTCTCTCCCCCTTGCCGTTTTTTTCCAGGTAGCCACCCCGATCCCTGAAGTTCAGCAACGGGCATATGCCTCAGCTCTCATTCTGTTAATCATCGTTCTCCTGATCAGCGTTGTCTCAAGGCTATTGAGCCACCGTTACTCCAGACACATCATAAGATAGGACATTCAAATGCCGCATATCAGCTTATCGAATCTAATGGTCGCTTATGGAAATCAAAAAGTGCTTCAGAATATTACCGTGGATATTCCGAACAACCAGATCACTGCAATCATCGGGCCCTCTGGCTGTGGAAAGACAACCCTTCTTAAAACTCTGAACCGATTGGTCGATCTCTATGACGAAATTAGGGTAGAAGGGGAAGTCCGGATTGACGGCGCCGATATTTACGACCCGAAAGCGGATCTTCTTAATCTGAGGAAGAAGGTAGGATTTCTTTCACAGAAGCCCTACCCTCTTCCCATGTCGATTCATGACAATATCACCTTCGGACCTCGGATTCACAGGATGAATAGAAAGGAACTTCTTGATCAAATCCAGGAATTGGAAAAACATATTCCCATCGATTCGTTGTGTCCCAATGGTCGACAGGAGGAGACACGACACAGCAAAACCCATGAGATGGCTTATTTGGTCGAATACTACCTTCGCCTCGCCGGTCTTTGGGAGGAAGTCCGCGAGAGGCTACATGCCCCAGCCGCCCAGCTTTCCATTGGCCAACAGCAAAGGTTGGCGCTCGCTCGGGCACTGGCGGTTGAACCCGAGGTCATCCTTGCTGACGAACCGACGTCAGCACTCGACCCCATCTCGGCACAGCTGATCGAAAAACAGTTTAAGACCCTGAAAAACCACTATACGATTGTGGTCGTCACCCATATCCTCCGCCAGGCGCGGCGCATTGCCGACTATGTGATCTTCCTTTACTTAGGGGAGTTGGTCGAACACGGACCTGCAGAACAATTTTTCAGCTCCCCTCGTGATGAAAGAACCCGGGCTTACATTTCTGGCGAGATCAGTTAATATAAAGAAACGTAAGATGAAATCAATTTCAAAAGAAATGAAAAAGACTTTGATCATTGGCATTGACGGCGTTCCCTATTCCCTCTTAAGCACCTACATAGAAAATGGCATGATGCCAAATTTAAAAAAGATTTTGAGCCAAGGCTTTACCCTTCACCAGATGAATGCATCTATCCCTGACATCTCTTCGGTTTCCTGGACATCTTTTAACACCGGAGTGAATCCCGGAGAACATGGGATCTATGGATTTACAGATTTAAGCCCTCACAGCTATTCTTTATACTTCCCGAACTCAAAGGATATCCAGGCTCCGACTTTTTGGGAGATTTTGGGGAGAACGGATCGAAAAAGTTCAACCCTATCCCAAAAGTACCATGAGAGGATAAACCGTTCCTATCGGTCCATTATTTTGAATGTGCCTCATACGTATCCTGCCTGGCCGATGAATGGAATACTGGTCTCCGGTTTCGTCGCCCTCGATTTAAAGAAAGCTACCTTCCCTGAATCCGCTTACCCTTATCTTCACTCCATCCATTACCTTATTGATGTGGAAGCCGAAAAGGCCAGAGAAGATAAAGTGGCATTTATGAAAAGCCTGTTCGAATGTTTCGAGATCCGCAAGAAAGCGATTTCCCATCTCTTTGAGAAAGAGCCCTGGGACCTTTTCTTCGCCTGTATTACGGAGACGGATCGTCTACACCACTTCTTCTTCGATGCCTCGAAAGATAAAGAAAGTCCTCATTACGAGTCTTTCCTACAGTTCTATAGCGAATTGGATAAATTTATAAAATATTTGTACGAGGCGTTTCATGAAAGATATTCAGAAAAAGGATTCTTTATGATCCTGTCTGACCATGGATTCGCTCCGCTGAAAAAGGAAGTTTATCTCAACCGATTCTTGGAGGAAAAGGGGTTTCTGGTGTTAAAGAAGAACGGCAATTTTTATGAGAGGATCGAAGAGGGAACAAAGGCGTTTAATATGGATCCCGGCCGTATTTGTCTTCATGACCATGACCGATACCCAAGGGGCACGGTCAGAAAAGAAGAGAGAACGGATTTATTAAGGG
Source organism: Syntrophaceae bacterium UBA1163 (assembly GCA_002311635.1). Classification (GTDB taxonomy): domain Bacteria; phylum Desulfobacterota; class BSN033; order BSN033; family UBA1163; genus UBA1163. The sequence continues at coordinate 3,121 of DBZJ01000151.1, read as the reverse complement.
ACATCAAGGAAACACTCAGGAGCCTAAAAGGAGAAAACGGCGAGAAGATCATTGATAAGATCTATGAAAAAGAGGAGATCTACAACGGACCTTACAGCGGGATGGCTCCGGCTTTGGTCTGCCTTCCAAACGATGGCTACGATTTGAAGGGAAGTTTGGAAAAAAAGGAAATCTTGGGTTACAACATATTCAAAGGTATGCATACCTGGCACGATGCCTTTTGTCTTCTTCCGGAAAAGATTATTTTTTCTGAAAAACCATCCATCCAAAATCTTACGGAATACATTCTTCAATATTATTCTGAATAGGAGACTCGTTTATGGATCACTTAACAAGATTAGAAAACAAGAGTATCTATATCATCCGGGAGGCCTACTACCAATTCAAGGATATCGCCATGTTGTGGTCTGTCGGCAAGGATTCCACGACGCTGCTCTGGCTTTGCCGCAAAGCATTTTTCGGTGCCATTCCCTTCCCCATCATTCATATCGATACCGGTTACAAGTTCCCGGAGATGTATCGATTTAGAGATGAAAGAGCGAAAGAATGGAATCTTCGTTTACTGATCGGGAGAAACGAAGAAAAACTTAAGGAAGGAATGGGACCGGGTCAGGGAAGCAAATTGGACTGTTGCAACGAATTAAAGACAAATGCTCTCAAAATGGTCATTAAGAAATATCGTTTGAAGGCCATCCTTTTAGGCATCCGGAGGGACGAGCATGGGATCCGGGCAAAAGAAAGATATTTCTCGCCAAGGGATTCTCAGTTTAAATGGGATTATGAAAATCAGCCCGCCGAACTATGGGATCAATACCAATCGACCGTTGAAGAGGAGGAGCATTTTAGGATTCATCCCCTTCTTCACTTTACAGAATACGACATCTGGAATTACGTCAAACGAGAAGGACTCCCCATCGTCCCTCTCTACTTTAGCAAGAATGGGAAAAGATACCGGAGTATCGGGTGCGTCACGTGTTGCTCTCCCATTGATTCGAATGCTCAAACCATAGATGAAATTGTTGAAGAAATTAGAATTTCAAAGACCTCTGAAAGATCAGGAAGAGCCCAAGATAAAGAAAATACCTATACGATGCAAAAGCTGAGGGCCCTGGGATATATGTAACGGAAAAACAGGGACTAGGGGTTAGGGATTGGGGATTAAATAATTAGGCAAGGGGCCTATGGAAAAACAGATCAAAAGTTTCAGAGATCTGATGATTTGGCAAAGAGGGATTAAATTGGTTAAAGAAGTCTACGAAGAAACACGAAACTTCCCGAAGGAAGAACTTTACGGGCTAACGAACCACATGCGGCGATCAGCAATCTCTATTCCATCAAACATTTCTGAAGGACATATTCGACAGCACAAATCAGAATTCATACAGTTTCTCAGTATTGCGTTAGGATCATTGGCTGAGCTGGAAACGCAGATATCAATCGCAAAAGAGCTGGGATATATCTCCAACGAAAGGACGGAGTATCTCATTGATCAAATGAACTCAATGGGTAAGATGATTCGGGGGTTAACGAAGAAGTTGACCAAACCTCGATCTATAACGGATCCCTAACTCTAATCCCTAACCCCCAATCCCTAACCCCTATAAAGAGGAGACTTCTATGAGCAGTAAAGCGAGCATTGAAGAAAGAGCCCTTCCCATCGTCATTGTCGGCCACGTGGATCATGGGAAGAGTACCCTCATTGGCAGGTTGCTTTACGATACGGATTGTCTCCCTCCCGATAAATTCGTAGAGATACAAAAGAGTTCTGAGGAGCTCGGCAAACGACTGGAATTCGCTTTTGTGATGGATTGTCTCGAAGAGGAGAGATCGAGAGGGATCACGATCGATACGACCCAGACTTTTTTCAAAACGAAGAAGAGAAGATACGTGATTATCGATGCCCCTGGCCACAAAGAATTCTTAAAAAATATGATCACAGGCTCCAGCCAAGCAGAGGCCGCCTTATTGATCATCGATTCTTTCGAGGGGGTTCAAGATCAAACCAAACGCCACGCCTATATCTTAGGCATGCTGGGTCTGAAACAGGTATGCGTCCTCTTGAATAAGATAGACCTGGTCAATTATTCCAAGGATAAATTTTTCGATTTAAAGGCAGAGGTTACCGAGTTCTTAAATAAATTGAATGTCCATCCCACCTTTGTTCTGCCCATCTCGGCCATCCATGGAGATAATGTGGCCAGTCCTTCAGAGAAACTCTCCTGGTTTGACGGCCCGACCGTCTTGCAGGCCCTGGACACCTTTCATGACTTAAAAATAGAGGAGAAACCGCTTCGTTTTCCCGTTCAAGATTCTTATCGAGTCGATGGGAAAAAGATTTTAGTCGGCAGAATCGAATCGGGCCATCTCACGAAAGGAGAAAGCCTATATCTCTTGCCCGGAAAGAAAAAAGTGGTCGTCGAAACCATCGAGAAATTTCTCGAAACGGGCGTGAAGATGGCTCATTTCGAAGAATCGGTTGGAATTTGTCTCAAGGGAAGGCATCTCGTAAAGAGGGGACAAGTTTTGACGGCAGACCTCTCTTCCACGATCTCGAATAAAATCAAGGCCAACATCTTTTGGATGGACCCCGTGGGTTATCGCACCGGAGAAACCCTCCTTTTCAGGTGTGTGACTCAGGAGGTCCCGTGCCATATTGAAAAGATTCATAGAAAATTCGACCCTGCCTCGATGGAACTAATCGAGAAAAATGCTTCTTCCATCAAGACTGCGGAGGTGGCGGACATCTTGATTCAACTTGACAAAAAAGTGGTGGTCGATCCTTTTACTGAAATTCCTGAGATGGGAAGATTTGTGTTAGAAAGGGAGGGCAGACCCGTCGCGGGAGGTATTATTCTTTAATTTTTTGTTGCTTGTCATATCTTCGTTTAGCTTACTTAATTAAAAATCCCAAAGACCCATCTATAAAATAAGGTTTCCTATTGACTTCTTTTGCAAAGTGAACGAATGCCTTGTTCCAATTTACATCGTGAGCAAACAATATGCCTCCAGAAATCAAGTGAGGCCATGCCTGTTCGAACTCAAATATCATTCCAGAATAGGAATGTTCACTATCATGGAAAAAAATATCTACAGAATTCAGGCAACCTCTAAAAATGTGAAT
>DBZJ01000227.1:11848-13145 GCA_002311635.1 Syntrophaceae bacterium UBA1163 | reverse complement strand
CACAAAACAATTGACATTACCGAGGGACGTTCATGCGGAGCGTACAAAAAAGAAGTGGCATCGATAAAGAAGTGGAACGTGTCAAAGTTCTTGACAACAGCTTCGGAGGGTGTCATACTATGTATGACTTTCTTTAGGAGCCCCGTTTGCAGATCTCCGAGTTTGAATGGGACGAAGGAAATGTGCTTCATTTTGAGCTCGGCCATGGAATTGAGCCGGAGGAAGCCGAAGAGGTCTTTGCTTACAGACCTCTCTTCCGAAAGACAAAAAAGGGACATTATGTAGCCCTCGGTTCAACCGGTGCAGGGAGGTGCCTGACCGTTATTTTTGAAAAGAAACCTAAGGGGATCGTGCGACCCGTCACAGGCTGGGATATGAACCGGTCAGAAGTTCAATATTATAAGAAGCATAGGAGGTGAAAGATTGTGAAGAAGGAAAAAGATAAAGAATGGGCCGATTATTATGACGAGGCAAACATTCTCGATGAACTCCTGGAAGAACCTGTTGAGTTCAGTTTAGGAGAACGACTCCGCCGCGATATCGTTTCCAAAAAGCGAAAGAGAAGACTTCAGAATATAACGGTTAAAATAGATCCCCTTCAGGTCATGGCCATTAGGAAATTGGCAACGACTAAATCGATCCCTTATCAAACACTCATCAGGCATTGGCTCTCACAAGAAATCAGGAAAGAATTGAATCTCTTGAAGTGAAAAGCAGTTGGCATCCATAAAAAAGTTGGCCTATTATTAATTAAACAGATCAGTCCAGGCGGGGAGCATCGGAGAGATTGTTCATACGTCGCGGATCAAGATCGTAAGGGAAAGAGGTCCGACCGGAAGAGCCATGATTGAGGGGTTTAATGAGCCGATCTATTATGGTGTTCACGGAGGGATCGAACGGTTTTAAGAGGCGACTGGATAGCTTTGAAAATAGGAGGAGCGACATGAAATTGTTTGAACCCCTGACGATTAATGGCATGACACTCAAAAATCGGATCGTTATGCCGCCCATGCAACTACAGCTTGGACTGACCAACCGGCGGGCCCGGGCTTTTTATCTGGCCAGGGCCAAGGGGGGCGTAGGCGCCATCATCATGTGCGCCACTTCGGTCGATTTTTTCATAGAGGATTCGGTCTGGGGCCGACCCAATGGGGTGGCTCTGTTTGTGGAAAAGATGAGATCCTTTACGGACGAGATCCGACAAACCGGCGCCAAGATCGGGATCCAGCTCTGGCACGGCAACCAGTGGCCGGCCGGCACGGGAGAAACGATTCCCGGAGCGGAACAGGTTGCTCCT
>DBZJ01000227.1:0-11792 GCA_002311635.1 Syntrophaceae bacterium UBA1163 | reverse complement strand
CCCTTGCTCCTTCTGCTAAAGATGACAGACGGGCCCTGACTATCGCTGAAATCGAACGGATCATCTGGAAATTTGCCCGGGCTGCCGGAACCGCCCAATCGGCCGGATTGGATTTTGTGGAAATCCACGGCGCCCACGGGTATCTGGTCTGCCAATTCTTTTCAGGGGCGGACAATCAACGCACGGACCGCTATGGCGGTGATCTGGAAGGCCGGATGCGCTTCGGCTTGGCCATTGTGGAAGCCATGCGCCAAACGATCGGTGAAAAATTCCCTATCATTTATCGATTGGGGGCCGAGGAAAAACGGCCGGGAGGCATTACCCTGCGCCAAAGCCGGGCCTTTGCCAAACAACTGCAGAAAGCCGGGGTCGATGCCTTCGATATCTCGATCGGCTCCCCGGAAGGAAGTAAAGCCATGAATCCTTCACCCGGTCCCAAGGCTAAAATGGGCACCTATGTGCCTTTGGCCGAAGCGATCAAAAAAGAGGTAACCGTCCCGGTCATGGCCGTAGGGCGCATCAATCGACCCGAGGTGGCCGAGGCTATTTTGACCGAGGGCAGGGCCGACTGGATCGGCATTGCCCGGCAGTTGATCGCCGACCCGCAGTGGCCCCTTAAGGTGTCCGGGGGACGCAGCGACGAGATTGTGGCCTGTAAGTCCTGCAATACCTGCTTTCAACCGCTGTTTGGCACCCGTTGGAAATTTGGCGACCCTATTTGCAAGGTGAATCCGGAGGCCGGGAGGGAAGTGGACCTGGCTTAGCCCAGAGGGAGCGGTCAATTCGAGGCCCTATCCTGGTAAGAGGCCCTCGATCAAATCGCCTGGACTTGGGGGCAGCCCTTGACACGGGACAAATGCAGAACTAAAGTGGTGTCATCCATAAAGAAGTTGGTCCACTATTAATTAAACAGTTAAAATAAAGAGGGGGGCATGAAAGAGGTTGTTCACACGTCGCGAATGAAAGACTCGTTGTAGAAAAGGAGGCATGAAAGGTGGAACCCACCAACAGACTGGTGAATCCCATGTTGACTGATTTCTACGAGATCACCATGGCTTATGCTTATTGGAAAGCCGGGATGCACGAGGAGGAGGCTGTCTTCGATCTCTTCTTCCGAAAAAATCCTTTTCGCGGAGAGTTCGCCATTTACGCCGGACTCGAGGAGAAGCTCAGGCTGTTCGAGAACTTTCATTTTAGCGAGGATCACATTGCCTATCTCAAGGGACAGATGCCGCAGTGCGACAAAGGATTTTTCGACTGGCTCAAGAGCGTGGACTGTTCCAGAATGAAGATTTACGCCTTCAAAGAAGGGACGATATCCTTTCCTCGCGAGCCTTTAATGAGAGTACAAGGGCCTATCGCGGTCGGCCAGCTGCTCGAGACTGCCATGCTGACGCTGACCAATTATCCCAGCTTAATGACCACCAACGCAGCGAAATATCGCTTAGCGGTCGGGTTTGACAAAGGCTTGATCGAATTCGGTTTGCGAAGGGCGCAAGGTCCGGATGGAGGGGTCTCAGCCTCCCGTTACAGTTATATGGGCGGGTTTGATGGGACGAGCAATGTTCTTGCAGGCTACCTTTTCGGTGTGCCCATCAGGGGAACTCATGCCCACTCTTATGTGCAGTCTTTTACAGGCATCGAGGATTTGAGGAATCATACGCTTGTTGGACCGGACGGAAAGGCATATGATTTTGTCAAAATGGTTTTGGAAATCCGGGAAGAATTGGGTTTCCATTATACAAATAAAGGAGAACTGGCATCATTTATTGTGTACGCCCAAGCTTTTCCCAGGGAGTTTCTGGCGCTTGTGGATACTTACGACACCTTGAAATCAGGCGTTCCCAATTTTATTTGCGTTGCGCTTGCGCTTCTCAAATTAGGCTACAAGCCGATCGGGGTGAGACTGGATTCCGGAGACCTTTCCTACCTTTCAAAGGGAACCAGGAAAATGTTCAATGAAATAAGTGCCAGGACGGACCCCGGTCTTTCGAAATGTCTGATTCTGGCCAGCAACGAGATTAACAAGAATGTCCTGATTTCTCTCAAGGAGCAGGGCTATGAAATCGACATGTTCGGTATAGGCACGCATCTCGTGACATGCGATGACCAGCCTGCCATGGGATGCGTCTACAAACTCGTTGAGGCAAAGGGTATCCCCCGGATAAAACTTTCCCAGGAATTGAGCAAGATGACCATCCCTGGAAAGAAAGAGGCATACCGTCTTTTCGGCGAAGACGGTTACAGCCTGTTGGATCTGATGATACGAGTGGGAGATAAGCCACCGGACCCGGCGAAACGTGTACTATGCCATCACCCGTTTGACCATATCAAACGTGTCTATGTCACTCCCTCAAAAGTGATCTCGCTCCATCAGTGCGTCTGGGATGGGAAAAGGGTTTACCCGGAAGTTCCGTTAAATGAGTCCAGAGATTACGTTTTGAATCAGCTACGGAGCACCCGACAGGACCATCTGAGGGACATCAACCCGACTCCCTATAAGGTATCGGTGAGCGAAGAGCTTTACGATTACGTTTACCACCTTTGGGGAGAGGAGTCCCCTGTAAGGGAGCTGAAGTGATAAATTTGTAGGTTCCTTTGTCGAAGACGGAGGGAGGTAGGTGAAAATTGACACTTCATTCCCTCCACTTTTTTTTAAGCCAACCTCAGCAGACGTTCTATCAGAGGGAAATCATGTATGAGACGGGACTGTTTCTCCAGACGGCTCAGAGAAAGCTGCAGAACCTTATCCGTCTTGGAATTCTAATAAGGCGAGAAACAAAGCCAAGGGTCTATTACCAGGTCAATTCGACCTCGCCATGGTTCAGACCCTTAAGAGAGATTTTTGAATCGATTGGGAGAGAATAGCAAGCCCTCTGACTGGCCGGCGAGTGGGCGCTGCCGAGCGCAGGATGGGAAATGACAGTTACCATTCCTGGAAGCACCCCATTTTCGAGGTGCTTCCATTTTTCAGTCAACTTCCATGAAGGGGTGTCAGGATAACCCTTCTCGCAATTTGACCTTCTGCTTCTCTTCTTTCCAAAAAAATTAGGTACGTCGGCGATTGCGGTTCTCTTGTTCTAGCCGACAGATACTATTGATGACGACTTTTCTAAGCTTCCTGCCAGCCTACTTTCTATGCTCCTCCTCCGCTTTTCCTTTTGGTTGTTTTTGCTGTCGCATATATTCCTGATGTTTCTGAACCTCAGGCCTCTTTTGATATTGTTGTTGTCTTTGTTGTCTTAATACCTGCTTGTGTTCTTGGGTTCGAGGCGGATATCCCTGGACCCCCCAGGTTTTCTGTCCTCCCCAAGATTTGTTGGTTTGCCAAGTCTTCCAGTTCTGGTGAAGTCGTTGATAAGGAATCCGTTGAAAGTTCCACTCGTGCCCGTACCAATTATGGTTTCTGTAGTAAGTTCTCCAGTGCGGATCTACGTCAAAATAGAAACTTGGAACATTGTCATAGTAGGCCCAGTCCCGGTCATAATAAGCTGAGCGATACCAACGACCCTCCCATAAACGCCACCAGAAACCATCCCAGAAGAACAGGTCTGCATCAACATCCGGAGCAACGTACACACCGGTCGTCTCAGGCATCACGACCACATCTGGAGGTGCAGCAAATACGATAGGTGGCGGCAGAGGAATTCCAATACTTATATTAATTTGTGCCATTGCCGGAATAGGAACGACCATTGCCAACACTAAAAGAACTGTTCCAAGAAATAATTTTTTCATTTTGTTGCCTCCTTTCTTGACTGAGAAATGGTCATCGACATCCACGAAGCGTTCTCTCTTTAATGGTTACTGTTAAGATTCAACCCTCCTTCCTGTCCATTCTTATAAATTCTGAACCTTCTGACTTGGCCACGTTGTGTTCAATACGACGTATCATTTAGATTTTTTATTCAACTACCCTCCACATTATTCTTTGCAAAGATCAATACCCCACGATTTTTGGGATTACAAGTCTTCCCCAGGTTCACCCTCTCACCTTTTCCTGTCTCTCGTGTTTGGCTGCTGGCCCGTTCTAATCAATTGCCGATTTTCCAAAATTACCTGGTCAACAATTTCCCCGCAGATAACGCATTTCCATCCCCAAAAGTGTTCATGGGGACCATAAAATTTATCGTAAACCATGGCGCTGTTGCAGCGAAGGCACCTCATAGGAACATCTTCCTCCAAACTATTCAATCATTATATAGGAGTGATTTACGGATATTGAATAAGGCGAACACTGTATTTTAAGGCGAAAGAGGCTGTATTTTTCAAAATCTCACGCGTTCCACGGGGACATCTTGGATTGCGGAACGCGCCTGCCTTCGTCCCGCAAAGCGGGACTTCGTGCAGGCAGGGAGTGCAGATTGCGGAATCCAAAGCTAAAAGCACCAGACGCGTAGGTCCGACAAATCCAAGAGTCTTCTTACAATTTCTTGATCGTTGGTCAGGAATTTACCATCAACATGATTGTCCATCAAGATTCAATTCCGGGAAATTCAATAAATTTCGCCTGATTACAAATCTAAAAAATCCGGCACATTATTTGCTTTTACTCAGCTTCCATTAGCTCATACCGAGGAGACTTCAGAAGAGCTGGCGAATAGGAAGGAGTGAAGCTTACGTACAAGAAGATTATTTTAGGCACCGTGATATGGGTAATCCTGATCGCATTGCTGGCATTTCTACAGGCAACCACTTAGATCTGTTCTCTTAAAACACAGGGACGTATAGAGACGCGAGGCAGGCGTGAAAATTGACACCTTTTTGTCAGGACCTTGGGCATAGAGCCTAACCAGAAGATACAGAAGGAGGAGGGTGTTATGAAGGAAAAAAGCAAAGGGCTAAAGGAAAGTAAAAAGGCGCCGCAGATGAGCCTCAAAGAGAAGAGAAAGTTGAAGAAGGAGAAGAAGAACAGGTAGGTTGGGGAATGAGATTCGCTTGTTCTTCGCTTATCTTAATTATTTCGTTTGTCTGTTCTTTGTCCGGATGCAACCGGCCGACTCCTACGGGGATAGACCTCGATAAAATCGATACCTCGCAAGATCCCATCCAGACCTCCTGCACATCCGATGAGCCTATTGTTAAGGACTTCAAGAGTGGCCACTTTACGATGATCCCTTTGGCAGAATACAAACTATCGGGAATGGTGGTCAGCAAGGAAAGCTATTCCTCGGGTTGGGACGGGGAGATCTCACCGATGGATTTGGCCCTTGTCTGGGGAAAACTGGCGGAACCCGAAAACGGGAGATATATCACCTACAGTCAGGATAGTCGCTGGTACAATTATCGATGGAGAGAGGGAAGTCCGGTGGGCAACTACTACATCCTTTCCCACTCCTCCAATAACCATATCATTCCGGCGACCGAAAATATTCGCCGGGCGGTCGAAGCGATTAAGAGAAAAGATCGGGTCGTTCTAAAAGGCTTCCTGGTCAATTTGCGAGGGACGTCTAAAGGCCGGACGGTCGGCTGGAACACAAGCCTGTCAAGAACGGACACGGGCAATGGCTCGTGTGAACTCTTTTATGTCTCTTACGTCAGAATTGAGACAAGGGTCTATGAATAAGATGATGTGACGTGAAACGGGGACAAGGGGATGGACGTGTTATTCGTTTGCCACTCTTTCTATTTCAAGTGTTTCGCCAGAAATTCCCTCACCTGGACGATCGAGTCGGCAAGAGCCTCTCGGTTGTAAAGCACCCGGTGCCCGTCCGCTGTCACTAAATCTACCCCCTCCCAGTCGAAACAATGGTGGGCACCAGGATAAACCTTTAAGATGATTTCATTTCGAGGCTTCCCTCTCGGCATGTTGTCCTGGCAAAAAGCCGCCGGACACCAGTTATCCAACTCCCCGGCCAAAATCAGGAGGGGCGCATTTGAATCCTTCAGTTCTTCTATGCAATACGGATAAAAAGCGACGGCTGCCCGAAACGGATCTTCTTTCTTCCGAGGAAGGTCCGTCCGGATAAGCGCGGTCCAAGCATCCCAATTTGAATTACTAACCGAGCAGAGAGTTGCAATTCCTCCGTGCGACCATCCCATTACCGCTATCCGATTGCGATCTACAAATGGTAGCCCGCCAAGGTAGGCTTTGGCATCATAAGCATCCCGGGCTCGAACCTGGAAGGCGACATCGTAAATATTAGCGCAAATGTCCGACTGGCCACGGGGCCCTAAACTGTCCAGTTGCAAGGTCACATAGCCCCATGTCGTGAGCCTCTCCGCCCAGACTTCATTATACTTGAGAATCCCGGCACAACCATGCATCAGCACCACAGCAGGAAATGGTCCGTTGCCCTGGGGTCTCGTTAATTTCCCTGTCAATTTCACAAGGACATAATTCGCAGTTTTGGTTGTTCCCTTGAATGAAACGGCCTCGGCCGAAAATGCCGAAGATCCTAAGAGCCATATTGCAAAGATTGTGATGCTGGCAAGACTCCAACGGAAAGCGACATGCTTCTTTACCATTTTTGTTATGATAATCGGTTCCCCCTTTCCAATGAGCCTGACGAGGCGAGATCGGGAAAACACGAGGGGAAAATACTCTTAACTCGATTAACTGTCAAGAGAAAAATCTCCCGAAAGGTTGAGATGGCGAGATGAGATGCCGGATTCGATACCACAGGACTCTATTTCTCATTTTGACAATGGCATACGTGGGAGGGACCTGCTTTGGGCAGACCTTCACGCAGTTAAAGACGGTCTTGCAGCCCCACACCCCTTGTTGATGGTTCACCGCTCTCAGGATTTCTTCATTCCTTCTATCCCTCGGATCGACGAGAAAACGATAAGCCTTGGCCAGCATGGCAGGCCCTAAGAATTCGGAGTCCTTTTCAAAGGCAGGGCAAGTTCCGAAACAGATGCCGCAGAGGATGCAGTTGATGTAGGGATCGATCTCCTTACGCTTCTCTTCTTCCATCGGATATTCCACTTGTGGGGAGATCGGTTTTGCTTGGAGATAAGGCTCCATTTTCCGATAGCGATCGAAAAATGCGGACATATCGACGATGAGGTCTCGAGTCACCGGGAAGAGTGGAAGGGGTTCAATCAGGGCGGGTTTTTCCAGAAGGTCTTCGACATGAGTTCGGCAGGCCAGGACATCTTTACCATTGACTCGCATGGCACAGGAGCCGCATACAGCTCCTCTGCAGGAGTAACGAAAAGCGAGTCCCCGGTCTTGCTCGTCTTGAATACGTAGCAAAGCCTCCAGAAGATTCATTCCCTTCCGAACCTCCACCTCAAAGGGTTCAATCCACCCGGAAGGATCTTTTTCTTTATTAAAGCGTTGAATTCTCAATGTCAGAAGATTGGGCTTCATTGGTCTTGAACTTTGAACTTAAAACTCCTTTAATAGGTCCTTTCTTTTGGCGGATACGACGTGATGGATACCTTTTTATAATCGAGCCTTACTCCTTCTTCTGTCTTGAAGGCTAAGGTATGACGAAGCCAATGCTCATCGTCCCGTTTTGGATAGTCCGCCCTAAAATGGGAACCGCGGCTTTCCTTTCTTGCCAAAGCTCCCTCCACGATTGCCTCTGCGAGGTGGAGCATTCCCTCCAGCTCCCAGTGTTGAACGAGCTCGTTATTGAAGGCCAGGCCTTTCTGCTTGAGTCCGGTTTTCAGAAATCTCTTTTTCAACTCTTGTATCTTCCCTCTTGCTGCGAGTAAGCCAGATTCTTCCCGGAAGATCCCAACCCGAGAAGTCATCATGGCCTTCATCTCATCCCGAATGAGAAAACTCGGTTCTTCTCCTTTCCGCCCAAAAATTCCATCAAGTCTGGATTGAAATGCCCCCAAGCGCTCCCGGAAGATCATCTCCTCAGGAATCTTTTTTTCTTTCCCCGCCTGTTCGGCAGCTTTCCTCCCGGCCCGTTCTCCAAAGACCAAAGTTTCTAAGAGGGAGTTTCCGCCCAGGCGATTAGCTCCATGGACGCTCACACAGGCACATTCGCCGGCTGCAAAAAGGCCGGGAAGTTCTGTCTCGCCATCCGCATTCGTCGGAATTCCTCCCATGGAATAATGTTGGGCGGGCTGAATCGGGATTGACTCCAAAATCGGGTCCACTCCTGCAAAGTCCACGGTGATCTGGCGGATTCCGGGGAGGCGTTCCATGATTTTCTCCCTTCCCAGGTGCCGGAGATCGAGGTGTACATATCCTCCTTCAAAGCCCCGCCCTTGATCGATCTCTGTCTGGGTGCCCCTGGCAACAATATCCCGGGGACCAAGCTCCATCAGATGAGGGGCGTATCGTTCCATGAATCGTTCGCCTCTCGCGTTGATCAGGTATCCTCCTTCCCCTCTTGCTCCTTCCGTAATCAAGATATTCGTTCCATAAAGGCTGGTAGGGTGGAATTGGATAAACTCCATATCCTCAAGAGCGATGCCCGCCTGGTAAGCCAAGAAGCTGCCGCTTCCGGTGTTAATCACGGCGTTGGTGGACCTGAGATAGATTCGACCATAGCCTCCTGTGGCAAGGATAATAGCCTTCGCTCGGAAAGGGACAATCCTCCCCTCGAAAAAATGGAGGCAGAGTGCACCGACACATCTTCCCTCCTGAATAACGAGAGAAAGAGCATACCATTCCTCGTAGACAGGAATCCGTAAACCAACGACCTGCTCATATAGAGTGTGCAGCAGGTTGTGACCCGTCCGATCCGCGGCATAGCATGCCCGCGGGAAGCCGGCGCCACCAAAAGGTCTCTGGGCGATTTTGCCATCTTCGGTACGCGAGAAAAGAGTCCCCCAGTGCTCCATCTCGATCACGCGCTCCATGGCTTCCCGGCACATGGCTTCGACGGCATCCTGGTCGGCTAAATAGTCGCTTCCTTTTATCGTATCAAAGGCGTGGTTCTCCCAGGTGTCTTTGGCCGGAGTAGACGCGTTCCCCAGGGCGGCGTTGATTCCGCCTTGAGCTGCCACGGAGTGGGATCGCAGAGGATGGACTTTAGAAAGAATTGCCACATCCCGGCCGGATCTTTTGGCCTCGATGGCCGCCCTCAGCCCTGCCAGACCTCCGCCAATAATGAGAATGTCGTGAGAAAGAATTTCCATTTGAAACCTTTAAGTTCTAAATCCCTCCCAACCTCCCTTTCGTAAAGGGAGGAGAGAATTAACTCTCCCTTTGATAAAGGGGGAGAGAGCGGGATTTTGAGGAGCTTCAGAAAAAATAGATGTAGGAGAAAACGAATAATCCGGCGCTGATGATGGTGGAGGTCCAGAACAAAGCTTTTTCTTTTTTCACCATGCCCAAATCGATCAGAAAGAGTCGAAGCCCGTAAAGGGCATGAAAGATAAAAACAAAGAGGAGGACGAGGTCGAGGGCTCTATTGGTATGTAGCGTTGAGAGCCAGGAGGCTCCCTGAATCCTTCCCACTAAGGAATAGCCTGAAAGGATTTTTAGTCCTACCAGAATGAGGAGCAAAGGGCCGCTGAATCGTACGAAATAGTAAGGAAACATTTTTCACCCCAGGGTTCGAGGATTCAAGGGTTCGTGGGTTCAAGGAATCTTTATTCCTAAGGTTTTCTATGTAGTCATTTCACTAGACCCCTTGGACCCTAGACCCCTTGAACCCTTCATTTACCCAGTGTGGCTTTCTGACGGAGCGGTTTCAGCAGAAAGTCGAGAGCATCCAGAATATTCATAAAAACCACGTCCGCCTTCTTCATCGCTTCTGATGAGGTTCCTTCTTTTCCTAAGACGCAGACGCCCAAACCAGCCTCCTCGACCATGGAGACGTCGTCCATTCCATTTCCAATGGCAACTGTCCTGCTCGGTCCGAGTCGGCGCAATAAGTCCAATTTTTTCTGCGAGGATTCTCCTTGGGTTAGGTAGATGATCTCGGCTTTGACTTTTCGCAGAACTTCTTCCACCCGTTCCTTCTCTTCTGCTGTCAGGATGTAGATTTTGGTTCGTTTGGAAAGCAGGTTGATCTTATCCTTTGCCTTGGGGTGAACCCGCCGGTCCGAAGCAAGGGTCCCCTCGAAGTCGATGAGGATAAATTCAATCTCTAAATTGCTCTGACCTGGTTTGGGAATGGTGATCATCATATCTACCTAATTGGAAAATAGAGGTGTAAGGTCAACCGGCAAGGGTAACGATGCCGGTTTCGTTAGAACGGTGAACGCTAAATTTTAAACGATGAACAGTTCGTTGTCCATCGTTCATGGTCTGTTTTTCACTCTAACGGGCGATATCGCTGGCGCATAACTTCGTAAAGGATCATCCCCCCGGATACCGAAGCGTTGAAGGAGGAGAGAGGTCCTTTCATAGGAATGGAAAAGAGCCGATCACACTTTTTCTTCACCAGGGGTCTGATCCCTTTCCCTTCCGCACCGATGACGACGGCCAGATCCGTGTCGAGATCGAGCTGGTAGATCAAATCTTTTGCTTCCCCTGAGGCGCCGTAGACCCAGATCCCCTCTTTTTTGAGGAGATCGATGGTGACAGCGATGTTCACGGCTCTCGCAATCGGAACATGCGCAGCCGCTCCAGCAGAAGCCTTGACTACCGCGGAGGTGATTCCGACAGACCTGTCTTTCGGGATGATGATCCCGTGGACGCCACATCCTGACGCCGTCCGAATAAGGGACCCAAAATTCTGCGGATCCTGGATGCCGTCGAGGATGAGGAAAAGTGATTTTGTCCCTTCCTTCTTCGAAGCGGAGAAAATCTCACCAAGATCGGCATATGGCGTTTCCTTAATGAGACCCACGACATTCTGGTGAACGCCCCCTTTTGTCATGCCTTCCAGGGATTCCCTGGTCGTGAGCGTCACAGGGATTTTCATTTTATTGGCTAAATGGAGGATCGACTGAAGCGGAGGATTGGGGGTTCGGGTGCCGACCAGGATCTTTTCAATTTGGACGTGAGACGATTTCAATGCCTCTTCGACAGGATGAATTCCGTAAATGACTTGTACCATCGCCCCTCACCCTCCCCTCTCCCCATCGGGGAGAGGGATGGGGTGAGGGGGCTTTGACTTATGAGATATCCTCGATAATTTTCTGGACTGCTTCGAGTGGATCTTTCGCCTCTTTGATGGGTCGGCCGATGACAAGATAGTTTGCCCCCGCAGAGATCGCCTCCTTCGGCGTGAGGGTTCTCTTCTGGTCATCTTTCTTATCGGAAGGAGCGCGGATGCCCGGGGTGACAATAAGGAATTTTTCTCCACATCGCTCCCGGATGATCCCGATTTCTTGAGGGGAAGCAATGACTCCATCCACACCCGCCTTAGAAGCTAAGGAGGCAAGACGTCCCACTTCCTCCAATAGGGAACCATGGACCCCTACTTCCTTCAAAGCGCTTTCATCCATGCTGGTGAGGATGGTGACGGCGAGGATCAGAGGCTTCGGAATGCCAAGACCCTTGGCTGTGGCCCTGGAGGCTTCGACGGTCTTTTTCATCATTTCAAACCCTCCGAGGGCATGGAGGTTGAACATGGACACATTGAGTTTGGTGGCTTCCTCGCCTGCCTTGGCCACGGTATTGGGAATATCGTGGTACTTCAGGTCGAGAAAGACTTTCTGGCCCTTCTGGAGGATCATGTGAATGACCTTTGGCCCGGCATGAGTGAAGAGCTGCTTCCCTACCTTAAAAATCCCCACATGATCCTTCAGGAGCCTCACCCAACGTTGGGCTTCTGTGAAGTGTTCGACGTCGAGGGCAAAGATGATCTTGTCTTTGGGATCGCCGGCCATAAGTAAGCATTCCTCAATTTTCGCCCCATATCATATAAATGTTCGCATGGGCTGTCAATGAATAATTTATGAGGTAATGTATGATCTTTGTGTCA